>CAJFTW010000013.1 GCA_904420025.1 Candidatus Pseudolachnospira avium | reverse complement strand
GTTCAAGAACGAGGTTTCCAAAGAGGAAGCCGAGGCTGCCAAGGAAGCTCTGGAGAAAGAGGGAGCAAAGGTTACCCTCAAATAATCCGATTGGGATTGGACTCCCCGGAATGCCTGTCAATGGGTGGGCTTTCCGGGGAGTTTTCTTCTGGTAGGGCGTGGGGGGCGCTGTCGGCGCGGAGGCCGGTTTAATTTGGATTTTTTTGAGGTTCTTTGGGGACCTTGGTTCTCATACCATCTATATGTTCGAACAAATCTTCCTTAATAGGAGAGCGCATAGGATCAAGAATAAAATCAATTCCTTCGCGCCGTGCCTGCTTTGCAGCTGGAACGAAATCACTATCTCCAGATATTAAAATAATACGATCTACCTGTTTTTTAAACGTTACAGAAGCAATATCAACGCCTATTCGCATATCAACACCTTTTTGCTTAATATCTAAGAAAAAGTCTTGTTCTGTTAAGTCATCAATAGAAATGGTGCGATTTAATAACTTGCGCGTAGAAGTAGGTTTCAAATTATAAAATGCTTGTTCTTCAGCCAAACGTCCCAGCTTCAAAGCAAATTTGCGTTGGTGTTTCAATTCTTTAAAAAACTCAATAGTCCATTGATACTGGTCAGTGGTTGCCAGATCAATGGTTTTTCTTGTTAAAGGAAAAAATATCTTTTTTGATGATGGAGGACAATCATAATAGAAAACCCGATATAATTCTGCTCCGGCGCGTTCACCATTTATGTGTCTGCGGCAATAATTAGATAATTCATTGGCACGTTCTGCTGGAGTTCGCTCTCCCCCAAAATAATAAGCTCTTTTTCGGTAAAATGCTCCGTCTACCATAATCGCAGTTTTTATCATTTGCCTGCCCCCTTTAGAAACAAAAATACCCTTGGGTTCATCACATCCCTTATGGTGGGAGGATTACTGCCAAGGGTACACTCTCTAAGCGTAACATCTGTTACAACTATATAATATGCCCTGGAATGTAAAAAGTCAAGGCTTCCACCAAAAAGTTCATAAAAAGTTCAAAACAGTTCAATATGGGATTTTTTGTAGGTTATTGCTATTTACTCAAATTCGTTGTCACATGTGCCCCTTTGTGCGAGTAGAATTCTATAGAGAGATTATACTACACACATAAACATTATTTAATAACCTTTGCAGCACAAAAGTATATGATCGAATTTTTGGTGATGTGAAAGGGAACTTTGAGAAACTGAAAAACCGGTGCAGCAGCCCTGGTTTTTCTATTTCAACAGATCTGCAACGGTGATCTGGAAGCCATCTAGAATTCCTACAGCCATGGGCTGCTGGGTGAGACAATCTCAATTCCCATGTCCAGGGCGCCCTCACAGCCCCGTTCCGACAGTTTTTCCCTGTCGCAGATCACGCTGATGTCTGGTTCCACGTAGGTGTCCTCGTCCCGATTCAGGATAACGGCAAAGGGAGCAGGGTAGACCCCACAGGCTCCAGCGATCAGTTCCCAGAAGGATTCCTACAATTTGTATGAAGCCTTCTAAAATTTCCCCGCACTATGTGGATATTCTTTTTCCTTATTTTCTGCTAAAATGAAGAAAACAAGGACGATGGGAGGTTTTTGCGATGATAATAATCGGCGAAAAAATCAATGGTTCCATCCCTGCTGTAGCGGAAGCCATTGCCAATCGTGACGCGGAGTTTATCAAGAACCGCGCCAAGATGCAGGCGGAAGCCAACGCTTCCTTCATCGACTGCTGTGCGTCGGTGCCGGAGGCTCAGGAGGTGGAAACCCTTCATTGGATGATTGACTGTATTCAGGAGGTAACAGATCTTCCGATTTCCGTGGACAGCCCCAGCCCGGCGGTTCTGGCGGAAGCCTATAAGTTCTGCAAGCGGCCTGGCCTGTTCAACTCCGTTTCCGGTGAGGGCAACAAGCTGGATACCATTTTCCCGATCATGGCCCAGCCGGGCAATGAGAAGTGGGAAGTGATTGCTCTGCTCAGTGATGACACAGGTATTCCCAAGAGCGCGGCAGACCGTCTGCGGGTGTTTGACAAGATCATGGCCAAGGCGAAGGAGTACGGCATTGCTCCCAGCCGGATCCATGTGGATCCGCTGGTAGAGATGCTCTGCACTTCCGAAAACGGTATTGAGACCAATATCGAAGTAATCAAAACGGTGCGGGCACAGTATCCGGATATCCACATCACCGCGGCGGTGAGCAACATTTCCTTTAACCTGCCGGTGAGAAAGCTGATCAACCTGGGATTCCTGGTGCTGGCTATGAACGCCGGACTGGACAGCGCGATCATGGATCCGGTAAACCGGGATATGCTGGGGATGGTTTATTCCACCGAAGCTCTCCTGGGGCTGGATGATTACTGCATGGAGTACATCGGTGCATACCGGGATGGCCTGATCGGCCCCAAGAAATAAAGGGCCTCAAAGAAGCGGGCAGAGCGTGCCTATAAACTGCCGGAGGAATTCCAGGTTCCGCAGAACGGCAGTGTATAGAAATAGAGGTATAGAGAAACCAATCAAGTAAAGAGGAGGAACAAGACAATGAGCAAAGTGCAGGAAGTAGCAAAAGCAGTTGAGATGGGCAAATCCAAAATCGTTGGCGGCCTTACCCAGGAAGCTCTGGACGAGGGCACTTCCGCAACCGAAGTCCTCAACGCCATGATCGATGCCATGGCTGTGGTAGGCGAGAAGTTCAAAAACAACGAGATCTTCGTGCCGGAGATGCTGGTAGCTGCCCGTGCCATGAAGAAGGGTGTAGAGGTGCTGAAGCCCCATCTGGCCTCCGGTGCTGCTGGCCAGGCTGGCAAGGTTATCATCGGCACCGTTGCCGGCGACCTGCATGACATCGGCAAGAACCTGGTTGCCATGATGATCGAGAGCGCTGGCTTTGAGGTGATTGATCTGGGCGTGGACGTGCCTACGGAGAAATTCCTGGAGGCCCTGAAGTCCAACCCGGACACCAAGATTGTTGCCCTTTCCGCTCTGCTGACCACCACCATGCCGGCTATGAAGGCTACGGTTGAGGCTCTCAATGGGCTGGAGAACCGCGGCAGCATCAAGGTAATGGTAGGCGGAGCGCCTATTACCCAGGCCTTTGCGGATGAGATCGGAGCCGATGCCTACACGGCGGATGCGGCTTCCGCAGCTCAGAAAGCCAAGGAGCTGGCAGCGTAAGCAAATATTCGGATAACAGTTGGACTGCCGCATCCCTTTTCCGGTACGGCAGTCCTTCTTTTTGCGCGATAAGCCCGGCAAGCGGCCGTCATGCTCGCGACGCGAAGCAAGTCCTTTAGGGCATGGGCGGCCATTTGCCGGCAGGGTATTGCCGGACGGCGGCAGTATGCTATACTGGATAAAAAGGGCATGAGAGAATGCCGGAAGAGGTGAGTGCGATGGCGGAATATACCGTATTTTTCCCCAGAGAGAAAAAACAGATTTCCGTGGAGGAGGGAACCAACCTCCTGGAAGCGCAGATTCAGGCGGGGCTGCATCCCAACGCCCCCTGCGGCGGCCAGGGGAAGTGTGGGAAGTGTCTGGTGCGGGTGCTGCGGCCCGGGCAGGAGGCCCAGGTGGTCAAGGCCTGCTGTGAGAAGGTCACCGGGGATGTGACGGTGGAAACCCTGGAAAAGGAGGAGCTCCATGTTTTGACCGAAGGCGTTGCCCAGCTGGGAGGACTTTCCCCGGAGCTGCGGCGCCTGCATCTGCAGCTGCCCTCCCGCCGGGATCACTGGGAGCTTTCCGAGTGGGAACGGCTGTGCCTGGCGCTGGAGGAGGCCGGCGTACCAGCGGAGGACGGCACTGTGGCAGAGGAAACCGTAGACGGCGTGGCGGAGCCCGGCTCCGGTGCACGGAAGCCAGACCTGCGGGTGGCCCGGCTGCTGGCCCGGGCCGGCGGAAACCGGGACGGGGAGCTGACTGTGGTCATGAGTGGCAGCCGGGTCCTGGACCTCTGGGAAGGGGCCGGCGGGGACCGGCGTTTGCTGGCGGCGGCCTTTGACATTGGCACCACCTCCATCGCCGGTTATCTGCTGGATGTGGAGAGCGGAGAACAGCTGGCCACCGACAGCGCCATGAACCCCCAAGTATCCTTCGGGGCGGACGTGATCCAGCGGGCGGACTATGCGCTGGCAGGAGGGCTGGAGGAGCTGAGCCGCTGCGTGCGCCGGGAAATTGACGCCATGCTGGGGCGGCTCTGTGAGAAGGGCGGCGCCCGGCGGGAGGATGTGTACCAGGTGAGCCTGGTGGGCAATTCCTGTATGCATCATCTGTTCCTGGGCCTGCTGCCGGAGTCCCTGGTCCATGCCCCCTACCAGCCAGTCTTCCGGGAGGCTATCCGGATTCCGGCGGATTCCGTGGGCATCCACGCCGGGGAGGGCGCGGAGATGCTGTGGCTGCCGCTGATTGCGGGCTTTGTGGGTGCGGACACCGTAGGCGGCCTGCTGGCCACCCGGCTGGGGGAGGAGGAGCCTCTGACCCTGCTCATTGATATTGGCACCAACGGAGAGCTGGTGCTGGGCAACCGGGACCGGCGGATCGCCTGCTCCACTGCTGCCGGACCGGCCCTGGAGGGGGCCAAGATTTCCTGCGGTATGCGGGGGGCGGACGGCGCCATTGAGCATGTGCAGGTGGAAAACGGACAGCTGCGCTGCCAGGTCATCGGCGGCGGCCGGGCCGTGGGAATCTGCGGCTCCGGACTGATTGACGCCATTGCCTCTCTGCTGGAGGTGGGAGCCCTGGATGAGAGCGGAAGGCTGGAAGGCAACGGCCAGCAGGACGGCCAGCCGGTGTACTATCTGACCCAGCCGGATGCAGAAGGGCCGGGGGTTTCCCTGAGCCAGCGGGATATCCGGGAGGTACAGCTGGCCAAAGGGGCCATTGCCGCAGGTATCCATCTGCTGGCGGAGCGGCTGGAGGTAAGGCTGGAGGACGTGGAGCGGGTGTATCTGGCCGGAGCCTTTGGCACCTACCTGAACCCGGAAAGCGCCTGCCGGATTGGCCTGATCCCCGGAGAGCTGCGGGGACGGCTGCAGGCAGTGGGAAACGCCGCCGGCGAGGGCGCCAAGCAGGTGGTGCGGCAGCGGGAGGCAATGGAGAGAGCCCAAAAGCTGGCGGCGGAGACGGAGTTTTTGGAGCTGGCTTCCCTGCCCCAGTTCCAGGATGCCTTTGTGGATGAGCTGGAATTCCCGGAGGGCCTGTAGGAGGGACGGAAGCGGAACCGGCGGGCGGCCTAGGCTGTGATCAGCCGGGATTGGGGCCGCCGGAAAATGAAGGAGCAGGAGGAGTGAAAAAAATGTTGGATTATCAGGCGCTGGAAAAGCTGGGCCGGGAGTGCGGCTTCACGTACGTGGAGCCGCTGGACGCTTCCACCATCAAGCTGCTGCCGGAGGTGCGGGAAATGTGTAAAAACGGCAACTGCGGCCGGTACGGAAAAAACTGGAGCTGCCCCCCGGGCTGCGGCACCCTGGAGGAGTGCCGGGCGCGGGTGGAACATTTTCAAGAAGGGATTTTGGTGCAGACCGTGGGTGAACTGGAAGACGAGCTGGACGGGGAAGCCATGATGGAGACGGAAAAGCTGCACAAGGAGCATTTCCGGGAGATGTTGGACCAGCTGCGGAAGGAGTATCCGGACATGCTTCCTCTGGGAGCCGGCAGCTGCTGCCAGTGCAAGACCTGCACCTATCCGGACGCTCCCTGCCGTTTCCCGGAGAAGCAGATTTCGTCCATGGAGTCTTATGGCATGCTGGTGACGGAGGTATGTAAGGCCAACCAGATGGAATATTATCACGGCCCCGGAACCATTGCATATACCAGTTGTTTTTTGCTCCGGCAGCCGTTATAATCAGGGAGAAGGAGAACGCCGCGAAAGCGGCCCGCCGCAGACGGTACATCCTGCGGGGTTGGATCCTTATGAAACCACAGAGAAGGGAGGCGGCCGGAGGTGCCGGTTCTGGAGACAATACAGGAGGCGGTGGCAAACGGCCGCCCCAAGGATGTGGAACGGCAGATCCGGCAGGCACTGGAGCAGGGCCTGCCGGCGGAGCAGATTTTGGAGGAGGCGCTGATCCCGGCCATGCGGGAGGCGGGGGAGCACTACCGGAACAATGAGTGCGACATTCCCCGGATCCTTTCGGCGGCCCGGAGCATGCGCAAGGGCCTGCAGATCCTGGAGCCGTTTCTGGAAAAGAGTGGGGAAACCAACCGGGGAACCATTGTGCTGGGGACCGTGGAGGGAGACCTGCACGATGTGGGGAAAAACCTGGTGGCGATTATGTTCCGCAGCGCCGGCTTCAAGGTCATTGACCTGGGCGTGGACGTATCGGAAAAGCAGTTTCTGAAAGCGGTGCGGGAGAATCCGGAGGTGAAGCTGGTCTGTATCTCCTCTCTGCTCACCACCTCCATGCCGGAGATGCGGCAGGTGGTCCGGAGCCTGCGGAATGCCAAGGACCTGCCTCCGCTGAAGATTATGGTGGGGGGCGGCTCGGTCAACCAGCAGTTTGCCGAAGAGATTGGCGCGGACGCTTACACGGAGACGGCGGTGGATGCGGCGGAGTGGGCCAAGAGCTTTGTGCTGTAATCAATCGCCCACGCCGGTGGGCATGGTACGGGAGGTGGATGTTTGAAGCTGACAGCAGAGATTGCCGCGGAGCGGCTGGGACAGCGGTTTGCCCTGAACGGATGCAGGATTGCGGAAGGGTGTCCTCCCTTGGGACGCCCTCTTTTCTATGAGGAGGGAACGGAACCGGTTGCCGGCCGCTTTTATCTGACGGAAAAAGCGCTGCCGGAGCCGTATCCGGCCGGGTGTGTGATCCTCTGCGGCGGGGCGGAGGCACCGGCAGACTGGGGTGAAGCCACCTATATCTGCATCCCCCAGGCCGGGCAGATTGCGGTGTTCAATGAGCTGCAGCGGATTTTTGACCTTCTGGAAAGCTGGGAGCGGGATCTGGGGGAGATCCGGGCCCGCCAGGGCAGCGTCCGGGAGATGCTGGAAAAATCCCTTCCCATTTTCCGCAATCCACTGGTGGTGGTGGGCCTGGACTTTTCCCTGGAGTACCAGGCCGGGCTTGACGAAGATGCGGAAGAGTACCAGCTGTTCCGCCCGGGGCCGGAACGGATGGAGTATATCAACGCACTGCAGCAGGATGAGCAGTATCAGCGGATTCAAGAGGCGGAGGGGGCCGTGTGGTATCCGGGCCATATCACCGGGTTTTGTTCCTGGAATCTGAACATCCGCCGGTCCGGGGAGACCATCTGCCGGCTGGTACTGATGGAGAAGGGGAAGAAGCTGACCCAGGGGGACAGTTATCTGCTGGAGCGGCTGGCCTTCTGGGCGGGAGACCTGCTGCACCAGGCCCGGGCCGCGGGGCCGGACAGCGACAGCCTTCGTACCATCTTTCACCGGGTCCTTTCGGATCGGACTGCCGATTACATGGAGATCAGCCAGCAGCTTTCCATGTTGGGCTGGGGGCGACAGGATGACTACCTGTGCCTGGTGTTTCAGGTTACCTATCTGGATCAGAAAAACCTGACGGCCAACACGATATGCAATTATATGGAGGAATGGTATCCCCACACCTGCAGCTTTCTGTTCCAGGGGGATATAGTCAACTTTTTTAATCTGTCCAAGGCAGGGACGGATGTGGAAACTCTGGGAAGCCGGCTGAAATATTTTATCCGGGAGAGCTTCCTGAAGGCCGGCTACAGCCGGGTCATGGAGGGCCACGGCAACCTGCGCCGCCAGTATGTCCAGGCCTGCGTGGCCCTGGACGTGGGCAGCCGGGTCAAATCCTACCTGTGGATCCATCACTTTGACGCAGTGGCCTTCCCCTACCTGCTGGAGCAGTGTACTAAACGGCTGCCCGGGTACATGGTGTGCCATCCGGGCCTGCTGAAGCTGCAGGAGACGGATCAGGAGCAGCACACCGAATATTATGAGACTCTGCGGGCCTACCTGGAGGAAAACCTGAGCGCCACCCAGGCTTCCCGGCGGCTGTTCATTCACCGGAGCACCTTCCTGTACCGGCTGGAGCGGATTAAAGAGCTGCTGGAGTCGGATTTCCAGGATCCGGAGGAGAGGCTGTACCTGAGCTTTTCCTACCGGCTGCTGGAGAAGGAGCGGGAAAAAAATTCCCCCTGAGGCACTGCCTCCGGGGGATTTTTTCAGGGGAGCTTGGCCCCGTTCCATTGTAAACTGTTTCAGCGCCCTTCCTCCACCTGCAGAATCAACTCCAGATTGGCCCGCTCCCACCCATTCAGCACGGATTCAGAAAACTGGTTGCTGGGCGTGGTGCCCAGATACCAGGGCTGCCTTTCAAAATATTCCTTCAGATCCGGGCTGTCAAAAATCCGCCCATGGCGGGCATAGATTTCGTTTCGGGCCAGCCGCAGCTGCTCCCCGGTGAGGCCGTCCAAATCCGCCTCCGTCAGGTATCGGGAATCACTGTCCGGTAGAATGTAGGCGGAATCCGTGGAGGTGGGGCCGCCGTCCGGCCAGCCGGTGCCCAAGATTACGGCGCCATCCCCTCCGCGCAGGTAGCCCTGCATTTCCGCATGGTGCAGCAGATAGTCCGCCTGGGCCTGCTGGCTTTCCTGGCAGGCGTTTTCGTAGGCGTCCATATCCTCCAGGTTTACCGTGGCCTCTCCATGGCACATGACCCAGAAATGGGGCTCCAGCTCATCGGCGCTGATTTTCCAGCGCTCCGTATCCCAGGAGCTGTCCAGGGCAAAGCCCAGGCTGCGGAGCTCCTCCGTCCAGCCGGCCTGCCAGGAATCATCGGAGCCAGAGATGGCCTCGTCCATGAGAAAATCCAGGGTTTCCCCGTTGTAGCGGCAGACCTTCAGCTGCTGGGTGACCCCGTCCGCAAACAGGTAGCCGTCCTGGTCCCCGGCCAGATAGAGAAGCACATCGGTGTCGGTGGAGCGGATGCCGATGATATAGTCTTCCATCCGATTCCAGGAATAGCAGCCCTCCAGGGAGGCGGAATCCTGCATCACCACTTCCTGGCCGGTGTATTCATAAACAAAGACGGTGATGCGGTTGGCCCCTTGGCCGCTGCCCTGGCTGCCCTCCAGCACCACGGCGGTCAGCTCCTCTTTCCCGTCCAGGTCCATGTCCTGCAGATGGGTGGTGATCAGCTGGTCGGACAGGGGCGCTGTTTCCGGATGCGCGGCAGCCTCCCCGGTGGGTTCAAAGTCATAGGAAAAAATCCCCGTGTTGGCCTCCGGGCCCCATTCCCGGGTCAGAAAGTCGGAGAAGGCGGCTTCGGCCTCCTCCGTGGTCCAGTCGGCAGCCCCGGTTTCCGCCGGATCCCGGGAGGGAGCAGCCGCGGAGGCTCCGGATTCCGCCGTGGCGGGGCCGGTCCCTGCGGCGGAGACATCCGTTTCTGACGGCTGCGTCACCTGCGAAGCGGAGGTGTCCTCCTGGGAGGGGGTGTCCTGCGGGGCGCTGCTACAGGCCGCTGCCTGCAGGCTCAGGGCTCCGGCCAGCAGGAAAACACCGACTTTTGTATATTTCATAAAAAGCTCCTTTCTGCGAAAAATGGCTACGTATTCATATTTTTGCGGATCCCAAGGTCAAAAATCCTCTCACAAGCAAGCTTGTGTCGGATGTTGACCTTTTGCCCCTGGTATCATTATTTTCAGTATACGCCCCGACATGGAAAAGCACAAGATGAAAACGGGAGAGGGAAAGAAAATCCGGAAAAACAAACAGGACCCTTGCGGGCCCTGTTTGAAAAAGGGAAGGAAAAATATGAAAAAAAGCAATCAATCAATCGCCAGTACGCTATATCCATTTTCAAAGGTTTTTGCTGTTTTGCTTTGCTGTTCCTTTGATGATGTTAGTATACCCAGGGAACGTGAAGAAATTATGATTGGCGCGTGAAAGATTTGTAAAAAAAATAAAGACAAATTGTGAATGAACCGGCTTGCCCCGGGGAAAAACCTGCGAAAGGAAAGTGGGGCTTGCGCAGGCCTCCGGTTTCCGGTATACTGTTCAGGGAGATAGCGGTGCGGAAGGAAAAAGGCTGCTGCCCCCGGGAGGTATGTTATGAAAAGAATTGCGCGGATGGTGCTGCACCTGCTTCCCTTTATTCCCTACTGGGCGGTGCGCCTTCTGGTTTACGCTCACACCCAGGTGGGGACCGAGGAATCCCGCTACCGTTTTATTAAACATCTTACCATCAAAGCCAACCGGGCCGGCCGGGTGCGGGTGGTCAGTTCCGGAGTGGAGAACCTGCCGGCGGAACCCGGCTACATCCTCTATCCCAACCATCAGGGGCTCTACGACACCCTGGCCTTTTTTGAGACGGACCCTCACCCCTTTGTGCCGGTGATGAAGAAGGAAGTCACCAACACCATCCTGCTGAAGCAGGTCCGAATGGCCATCCGGGGGATCACCATTGACCGGGAGGATGTGAAGAGCGCCATGCGCACCATCCGCAAGATCTCCGAGGAGGTCAAAAAGGGCCGGAATTACCTGATTTTCAGCGAGGGCACCCGGAGCCGCCAGGGGAACCACACGCTGGAGTTCAAGGGCGGCAGCTTTAAGGCGGCCTATTACGCCCAGTGCCCCATTGTGCCGGTGGCGTTGGTGGATTGCTTCAAGCCCTTTGACGTCAACTCCACGGAGCCGGTGACCATCCAGGTACACTATCTGCCCCCGATCCTGTACGAGGAATATAAGGACAAAAAAACCATGGAGGTGGCCTCCATGGTTCGCAGTCAGATTGAAGAAAAGATACGGGAGGTAACCGGCGAGGCTTAGTGCGCCGGAGCAGGCGGCCGCCGCATGGGATCAGCTTGCCTGGCTGGCGGCCGCCTCATACATTTTTTGGATTTCCCCCTGAACCCGATGGCTCAGGGCTTTTTTTTCGTCCCGGGAGAGGGTGTCCACCGGAATGGGCTCCCCGAACTGGATGACAATCTTTGTGCCCCGGATCCAGGGGCGGTGGTTTTCATAGATGTCGTCTGTGCGGTAGAAGGCCACCGGCACAATGGGGCAGCCGGTTTTCTCCGCAATCTTGAAGCTGCCCTCCTTAAAGGGGAGCATATCTGCCTGATGGTTGCGGGTCCCCTCCGGACAGACCCAGATGGAAACCCCTGCCTGCACGTAGGAGATGGCGGTGAGGATGGTCTTCAGCCCGGCCTTCAGGTTATCCCGGTCCAGGAAGAGGCAGTACAGGTTGCGCATCCAGTGGCTCAGCAGCGGGATCTTCAGCATCTCCTTTTTGGCAATGAAGCCGGTGAGCCCCGGAACCAGGGTGTAGCCGCTGATCACATCGTAGTAGCTGCGGTGGTTGCTGACGTAGAGCACCGCCTGGTCCCGGGGGATCCGCTCCTGGCCCATGACCTGCATCCGTACGCCGGAGGCGGCCAGAATCAGGCGGAATACAAACTGGATAATCCGCAGGCTGCTGACATCCTTGGCCCGTTTGTTGAATTTCCCCACAATCCACTCCGCCAGCAGCAGCACCAGGCCGATGGTGCACAGAAACAAAACCGCAATGGCAAGAACCAATATCAGTCGAAACATAGCTCCCTCCGCTCAGTTTACGCTGTCCAAAAGCCGCATCTTCAGGTCATAGAGCTTCTGGGACAGGTCCACAAATACTTTGTGGGGATTGATAAACCGGCGGGTCTCATCCCAGAGGGTGTCCAGCTCCTGCCGGCAGTACTGCTGGATCTCCAGGACGCTGGGTGACTGGTAAACACAGATGCCTTTCTGGAAAACCGGCACCAAAATCTCTCGGAGTGTATAGGTTCCGCCTTTTAGAAGCGTCTTTTTCCAAGTATAGGTGGGATCAAAGAGCAACAGGTCCTGATCCTCTGAGAACACTTCCTCCTCCAGGGCAATCAGGTCGCCGATGATCTTACCGGTCTCCTTCTTGTAGATCCGGTGGATTACCTTGTTGCCCGGGTTGGTAACCTTCTCCGAATTCTCCGAGCGCTTGATTTTAGGAATAAATTCTCCGGTTTCCTCGTCCTGGATGGCCGCCAGCTTGTACACGCCGCCAAAGGAAGGGCAATCCTTGGAGGTGATCATGTGGGTGCCTACGCCCCAGGAGGTAATCTTGGCGCCCTGGTCCTTCAGGCTCTGGATCAGGTACTCGTCCAGGTCGCAGGATGCGGAGATTACCGCATCCGGGAAGCCGGCCTCATCCAGCATCCGGCGGGCCTCCTTGGAGAGGTAAGCCAGATCCCCGCTGTCCAGGCGGATGCCGTAGAGCCCGAATTTCACGCCGGCGTCCCGCATCTCCTGGAAGACCTGGATGGCGTGGGGAATGCCGCTCTTCAGCGTGTTGTAGGTGTCCACCAGCAGAATGCAGGCCTGGGGATACAGCTTTGCATAGTTGCGGAAGGCGGTCAGCTCATCCGGGAAGCTCATGATCCAGCTGTGGGCGTGGGTGCCGGTCACCGGCACATGGAACAGCTGGCCGGCCAGCACGTTGCTGGTGGCGCGGCAGCCGCCGATGATGGCCGCCCGGGCACCGTAGGTACCGGCATCCGGCCCCTGGGCCCGGCGCAGCCCGAACTCCATGATGCCATCCCCCTGGGCTGCCCAGACCACCCGGGAAGCCTTGGTGGCAATGAGGCTCTGGTGGTTGATCAGGTTCAGCAGAGCCGTCTCAATCAGCTGGGCCTCCATGATGGGGGCCACCACCTTCACCAGCGGATCGTAGGGGAAGACCACCGTGCCCTCTGGGATGGCGTAAATATCCCCGGAGAAGTGGAAGCCCCGCAGATACTCCAGAAAATCCTCGGAGAAAATCCCCAGGGAGCGGAGGTAGTCAATATCCTCGTAGGTGAACTGGAGCTGTTGGATATAGTCAACCAGCTGCTCCAGCCCGGCGGCTATGGCGTAGCCGCTGCCGCAGGGGTTCTTGCGGTAGAACATGTCAAAGATCACTACCTCGCGGGTTTTTTCGTGGAAATACCCCTGCATCATGG
>CAJFTW010000012.1 GCA_904420025.1 Candidatus Pseudolachnospira avium | reverse complement strand
GAACTGAAAAAGAACTGAATACGAAACCCGAACAGAAAAGGCCGCAGCAATGCAGCCTTTTCTGTTGCAATCTTGGTTTAATTCGATACGCTGACATAGTAATAATAACAGGAAATCTCTGCAACGGAAAAATCCTCAATCTGGGAGGTGTAGTGGATCACATGGAGGGGGAGGTTGTGTTTCCGGAACAGCCTCTGGATAAGCCGGGTGGGGCCATAGTGGCCATCCAGCATGGCCAGCGGTTCCGCGGAAATGTCCTCCAGCGTAGCAAAGCCACCGGAAGCCAGCGGGTGGTGCCGGTGTACGCAGAATTTCAGCTGAGATGCGTGAAGCGGATATACATGGTAGCTCTTATCCCAGAATTGGGGGCTGGAACCGCCGCCGGGCGTGGTAATCAGCAGGTCAACCTTTTCCGTATCCAGCATTTCGAATAAGGTGGGAGTCACATTCTCATACGAAATCGTCTCAATATTCGGATAGCGGCGGTGGAACTCCCGGCGCAGCCGGGGAAACACGGTGTTTCCAAAGATGGTGGAGAGGCCGATCCGTACAAAATTCCGGGTCATGCCCAGGTCGTGGATTACATGGTGCAGGTGCTGGATTTGTTCCAACACCTGCTTGACTTCCTCCTGCAGCAGCTTCCCCTGCTGGGTGATGGTCAGGGTGTTCCCCTGCCGTGCAAAAAGCGGCGTACCGCATTCGGCCTCCAGCTCCCGCATGGACTGGGAGATGGCTGGCTGGGAGACCAGTAACTCCTGGGCTGCCTTGGTGTAGCTTTCGTGGCGGCAGACTACGTCAAAATACTGCATTTGTGTCAGCGTCATGTCCGGCTCCTCAGGAATCAAACTCCGGATATGCATTGGGATCCGGCGGCGGGCACTCCGGCATCTTCCACTCGTAGTTGTCCGTCAGATAGTTGTACATCCGCTGGATTTCTTTGTGAACCTCCTCCAGGGTGGGAATGCCGTGGAAGAACTTGGCCGGCTCCGCCCGCCAGTACAGGTCGTCGTTGGCCAGGTTGTCCACCAGCGCATGGTTCAGGGCCACCATGTAGACCATCTGCCCCGGCTTCATCCGGTGGGGCCGGTGGGTAATGTCCACCACATAGTCGTCAATAATGGGCCCCCGGTAGGTTTCGGTCTCCGTGTGCCCCTCCATCTTTTTCATTTCTTCATAATCTTTTTCCGTAAACAGTTGGGTAATATCCATAAAGCAGCCTCCTAGTGTTGCGTTTTCGGCCGGTAGCCCGGCCGGTGATCCATTTTCATTATAGTGAAAACGGAAAGGAAAAACAAGCCTCTGCCGCATCCTGCGGCACCGGGCGCGGCTTACGGCCCGGGTGCGGCTTCGGGCTTCCACTGCTGCTTCAGGGCGTCCATAAACAGCCGGGCAATGTGCAGCAGATGGGTGTCCTTCCGGTAGGCCGCCGCCAGATCCCACTGGAATCCCGGTGCGTCCACCGCAAAGTAGGCCAGCTGCCCAAAGCGCTTGCAGGGAACGCTGGCGGCAATGCCATCCTCATGAGCTTTAGCCTCCTCCGGGAGTCCGGGGACATTCCAGTTCTGAAAGCCTCCTTCCTTTCAACTTGTCTGTGTCTTGCGGCTTTTTCATATTCACATTGTAACGCCATCGGCCTGTGGGGAGAAGTTCCCAAAAGTTGTGCAGTGTGAACCTTCCTGTATCAAGAAGATTTCTTTGCTCTTGCAGAAATGGCCGCTTCCCCGTATACTAGAGGCAGGGAGGAAATGCGGATGGAATTGATCATTTTGGTGATTGTGATTGCGGCGGTGGTATCCTCTGCCAAGTCGCAGAAGCGCCGGAGCCGCTCCGGAGGACAGGCGGACAGAGGCCAGACGGTGTACCGGGGCGGCCAGACGGTGTTTTACCCCAACAGCAGGCCGCGCTCTCAGGGCGGCTCCGGGGGACGCCCGCAGCAGACCGGCAGGCCGGCGGCACACGGCGGCCCACGGCCGCAGCCAGGCGGCCCGGCACAGCCTTATCCCCAGAACCGTCCTCCGTATGCCAGCCAGCCGGTATCCATTCCGGAGCCGGAGCCCAGCGCCAGCGACTGGGACTGGCGGGACCGGAAAAACGGGGAGGATGAGCTGGAGGCGCTGATCCGTCAGAACCATGCGTACGAAAAGGAGCTGGAGAAGCTGCTGGCGGTGCAGGATCAGACCCGGCCCCATTCCTGAATGGCGCCGTTTTCCAGACGGTAAACCTGGCAGGGCACCCCCGAGAGCACCGAGGGATCCGGCTCTGAGAGCACCACAATCTTGCTCTGCCGGATGGCCTCCAGACGGGCGGTCAGCCAGGGCCGGTCCTCCGGTGCAGCCAGGGCAAAGGGGCGGCGGAGCAGATAGACCGGTGCTTCGGAGAAAAGGGTGTTGGCCAGCACCACACGCCGGCGCAGTTCTTTTGGCAGCTGTTCCAGCGGGCAGGAGGCGTAGGCGGAGAGCTGGAGCTGGTCCAGTATGTGGCCGGCTTTTTCCTGCGCCAGCTCCGGAGACATGCGCTGCAGAAGGCCGGAGTAGATGAGGAAATGCCGCAGGGGAAAGCTGCCCGGAAACAATGGATAGCGGGAAAAATAGGCCAGGTGGTTCTGATAGGCACGGCCCAGCAAAAATATATCATAGTCCAGAAAGAGGATCTGTCCCCGCTGGGGCAGATGGCAGCCGGTGAGCAGGCACAGCAGCGTACCGGCGGCAAACGTATCTGGCCCGGTGAGGAGATGGATGCCCTCCGAGAAAGAAACGGAGAAAGAAAAGCAGCGGTGCTGCGAGGTTTGTATCACTTGCTGGCATTCTAACTTCACGAGACTAGATCCCTTTCCCTTATATTTCTCAAAAATCTGATAGGAGGTTCCCAACATGAAATCGTTTACCTACTACACACCTACCAAGGTATTTTTTGGCGAGGACGCCGAATCCCACATTGGTGAGGCCCTGAAGGGCTATGGGGTGAAGAAGGTCCTTCTCCACTACGGCGGCGGCAGTATCAAGCGTATTGGCCTGTACGACAAGGTGGTGGCCCAGCTGAATGGCGCCGGCATTCCCTTTGTGGAGGTGGGCGGCGTGGAGCCCAACCCCAAGATCAGCCTGGTTCGCAAAACCGTTGAGCTGTGCCGGGCTGAGGGCGTGGATTTCCTTCTGGGCGTCGGCGGAGGCAGCGTTAGCGATTCCTGCAAGGCGGTGGGGCTGGGGCTGGCCACCGGCCTGGATCCCTGGGAAGCGGTGGTAAAAAATATTGTGCCGGAGAAGCCATTCCCCATGGGGCTGGTACTGACCATAGCGGCAGCCGGGAGCGAGATGAGCAACTCCTGCGTCATTACCAACGAGGAAAAGCATCTGAAAAGGGGCTGCAACCATGACGCCAACCGGCCTACGTTTGCCTTTATGAATCCGGCCAACACATTGTCTGTGTCTCCGTTCCAGACTGCCGCCGGTGTGGTGGATATAATGATGCACACTATGGAGCGGTATCTGACCAATGAGCCGGATACTATGCTCACGGACCGGATTGCCGAAGGGCTGCTGCGGACGGTGCGGGAGTGCGGCGCCCGTTTGATGAAAGATCCGGCAGACTTGGAGGCCAGAGCCCAGGTGATGTGGGCTTCCACCCTGGCCCACAACGATCTCACCGGATGCGGGCGGAACAAAACCTTTACCGTCCATAAGATTGAGCACGACCTCAGCGGCGTTCACGATAACATTACCCACGGGGCCGGCCTGGCGGTGATGTTCCCGGCCTGGGTGCGGTATGAATACCGGAATGGCCTGCACCGCTTTGCCCAGTGGGCGGTCAATATCTGGGATGCGGCGCCGGGGGATGACCCGGAGCAGACGATCCTGGAAGGTGTGGAAAACATGGTATCCTACTTCCGCTCCCTGGATATGCCCACCACCATGGAGGAACTGGGCATAAAGCCGGAGGAATACGCCTATATTTCGCAGCTGACTACGGACGGGGACAGCAAGAAGCTGCCTTCCTTCGGCGGTCCTCTGACCAGCCGGGAAATCCAGGAGATTTATCGCCTGGCGGAGGCTCCCAAAGCCTGATTGTTCAGGAGAGAACCAGAGTCGGTGTGCCGTTGCCGGAATCGGTGGCGGCACACCGCTTTTTGTCCTACAACTGCTATTATGACAGACATGAAAAAGAAAAGGAAATTTTTGGACAAGGTTGGACAGAATTGGCTAATCCCACCAAAAGGGAGCAGAAGAGCGCTATTTTTTGCTTCCATTTCCGGTGGCTTTTGTTTATAATAGCAATAGCCGCCGGTGAGGCGGAATACCTTTATACCGTGAAAGGAGCCCTCTTGGGAAAACTTTTTTATATTATGGGAAAAAGCGCCTCCGGCAAGGATACTCTTTTCCGCCGGCTGCTGGCAGACGGCGGGCTGAGGCTCCGGGAAGTGATCCTGTATACTACCCGGCCTATGCGGGCTGGAGAACGTGAGGGCGTGGCCTACCACTTCCTTACGGCGGAGGAGTTGGAGGCCTTCCGGCGCCAGGGTAAGATTATTGAGGAACGCACATATCAGACTGTGCTGGGCCCTTGGACGTATGCCACCCTGGATGACGGCCAGATCCATTTGGACCGGGGGAATTATCTGATCAGCGGGGTACTGGAATCTTACCGGAGCACCTGCCGGTATTTTGGTGAGGAACAGGTAGAGCCCCTTTATATAGAGGTGGAGGACGGCGAGCGGCTGCGGCGTGCGTGGCTGCGGGAGAAAGCCCAGGCACAGCCGCGGTACGCGGAAATGTGCCGCCGCTTCTTGGCGGATGAGGAGGATTTCTCCGAGGAAAAGCTGCGGGAGGCGGGGATTGTCCGCCGCTATTCCAATGCGGATTTGGAAGCGTGCCTGGCGGAAATCCGCCGTACCATCCAGCAAAAAGGTGGACAGGAATGAAAAGCGGGGAAATTCGGGAATACTTTTGTCGGGCGAAAAAATCCGGAAAGCTTTCCCATGCGTATATTTTGGAGGATGAGAGCGGGCGGGAGGCAACGGAGCTGGCCCAGTGGTTTGCTGCCCTGCTGGAATGTGAAAACGGAAGCGCCTGCGGCACCTGCTCTGCCTGCCGGGCCTGCGCCGGTGGAAATCATCCGGATGTGCTGCGGATTTCCCATGAAAAGCCGGACAGCATTGGTGTGGATGAGATCCGGGCGCAGCTGGTGGATGATATTCTGATTCGCCCGTACAGCGGCCCTTACAAGGTATATCTGGTGCCGGAGGCGGAAAAGCTGACGGTACAGGCCCAGAATGCCCTGCTGAAAACGCTGGAGGAGCCGCCCTCCTACGGGGTGATTTTGCTTCTCACAGTCAATGGGGACAAGCTGCTTCCCACCATCCGTTCCCGGGGGATCCTGCTGAAGCTGACGGAGGAGGAGCAGACGGAGGCACTTCTGCCGCCGGAGGAGCGGGAGCTGGTGCTATCCCTGCTGCGGCAGGCAGGGCGCCTGACGGTTACACAGATGGCGGATGGCGCCAAGAGCCTGCGGGAGCACCGGGTAAACGTTTCCGCCCTGGCTGCCTTGGTTCGGGCTTATTTGCGGGATGTGCTGGTGCTAAAGGCCACTGGGAAAGCGGATCTGCTGCAGATACCGGAGGAGTTGTCTGCCTGCCGGGAGCTGGCGGAGAGGCTTCCCTATAAGCGGCTGCACGAGATCTGGAAGGAGACGGACCGAATGGAAAGCCGGCTGCTCTCCAATGTGAATTACGAGCTGGCGTTGGAGCTGCTGTTCATGGCGATGAAAGGATAACAGGAGGTTGGATTCGATGATTACCATTATTGGAGTTCGGTTCCGCTGTGCCGGGAAAGTGTACTATTTTGACCCCGGCCAGCTGGAAATACAGAAAAATGAGAAAGTAATTGTGGAGACTGCCCGCGGTTTGGAGATGGGCACGGTGGTCCTGGGGAACAAACAGGTGGAGGAGGACGCGGTGGTGCAGCCGCTGAAGCCGGTGCTCCGCCTGGCCACAGAGGCGGATCGGGAGGTGGTCAGGCGGAACCGGGAAAAGGAAAAGGGCGCTTTTCAGATCTGCAAGGAGAAAATTGCCAAGCATGGCCTGGAAATGAAGCTGGTGGATGTGGAATACACCTTTGACAACAACAAGATCCTGTTCTACTTTACCGCTGATGGGCGGATTGATTTCCGGGAGCTGGTCAAGGATCTGGCATCTGTGTTTAAAACACGCATTGAGCTGCGTCAGATTGGCGTCCGGGATGAGACCAAGCTTTTGGGTGGAATTGGCATCTGTGGCCGCTGCCTCTGCTGCCATTCGTATTTGTCAGAATTTGCCCCGGTTTCCATTAAGATGGCCAAGGAGCAGAACCTGTCCCTGAATCCCAGCAAGATTTCCGGCGTTTGCGGCCGGCTGATGTGCTGCCTGAAAAATGAACAGGAAACTTACGAGTACCTGAACAGCCGGCTGCCGGCCGTGGGGGATCTTGTGGTGCATAAGGGGGACGGCGCCCGTGGAACCGTGCAGAGTGTCAATGTGCTCCGCCAGATGGTAAAAGTGATGGTCGGAGGGGACGGCGAGGATGTGGAGGTGCGGGAATACCCCCTCTATGAGCTGCGCTATAAGCCTAAACGGAAAAAGGGAAAGGAGGGCAGGGAGAACGGCAGAGAGGAAGGCAGGGATGACCTGGAATTCCTGGAGGAGCCGGAACGGATGGAGGAGCCGGAATCGCATGAGAACCGAGAGCCCCGAGAGCCCCGGGGAGGCCGGGAAAACCGCGGTTCCCGTGAGAACCGCGGCAGCCGTGGAGGAAGAGGCGGCCGTGAGAGTCGAGAACCCCGAGAGCCCCGGGAGGGCCGTGAAGCCCGGGAGCCCCGGGAGGGCCGGGAGGGTCGTGAAGCCCGGGAGCCCCGGGAGGGCCGGGAGGGGCATGAAGCCCGAGAGCCCCGTGAACCCCGGGAGGGCCGTGGCCACCGTGAGAACCGGGAACGCCGCCGCCGCCGGGAACGCCGTGAGAACCCTGTAGCGCAGGTCTCCGGGGAGGGCTCCGGTGAACAGTGAGCTTTTGCGTGAAGGGGAACGGCTGGATGACCTGCAGCGGAACCATTACCAGATCATCCAGAATCCGGGAAAATTCTGTTTTGGGATGGATGCGGTGCTGCTCTCCGGCTTTGCCACGGTAAAGCCCGGGGAACGGGTGCTGGACCTGGGAACCGGCACCGGCATCATTCCCATCCTCCTGGCGGCCAAGAGCCAGGGGGCCTATTTTGCGGGGCTGGAAATCCAGGAGGAGATGGCGGAGATGGCCGGGCGGAGCGTCCGCCTAAACGGCCTTTCCCCCCGGGTGGAAATTGTCACAGGGGATCTCCGGGAAGCCTCCCGCCGGTTTGGGGAGGCTTCTTTTGATGTGGTCACCTGCAATCCCCCCTACATATCTTCCGGCCACGGGCTGAAAAACCCTTCGGCCCCCATGGCTATTGCCCGCCATGAGATCCTCTGCACCCTGGAGGAGGTGATCCGGGAGGCCTCCCGCTGTCTGCGCCCCGGCGGCCGCTTTGCCATGGTACACCGCCCCCATCGGCTGGCGGAGATTTTTGCGCTGCTGAACCAGTATGGCCTGCAGCCCAAGCGGATGAAGCTGGTGCACCCTTTCCAGGAAAAGGACGCCAATATGGTGCTGCTGGAGAGCACCCGGGGCGGCGGCGTTTGGCTGCAGGTGGAAAAGCCGCTGATTGTGTACCGGGAGCCAGGGGTGTACAGCCAGGAGATCTATGATATTTACGGGTACTGAACAAAACGGACAGGAGGAGGGACGGAGATGAGCGGAATGCTGTATCTGTGCGCAACCCCCATTGGGAATTTGGAGGACATAACCCTGCGGACCCTGAAGCTGCTGCGGGAGGTGGACTGGATTGCCGCGGAGGATACCCGGCACAGCCGGATCCTGCTGGAGCACTACCAGATCCGCACGCCCCTCACCAGCTACCACGAGCACAATAAATATGAGAAGGCGCAGCTTCTGGTGGAAAAGCTGCTGGCAGGGGAGAAGGGGGCGCTGGTTACGGATGCGGGCACCCCGGCCATCTCGGACCCAGGGGAAGAACTGGTGCGCCAGTGCCTGGAAGCCGGCGTGCCGGTGACCTCCCTGCCGGGAGCCTGCGCCTGTATTACCGCCCTGACCGTTTCCGGCCTGCCCACCCGCCGTTTTTGTTTTGAGGGGTTTCTGCCGGCGGACAAAAAGGAAAGGCGGCAGGTACTGGAGGGGCTGCGGCAGGAGGCCCGCACCATCCTGCTCTACGAGGCACCCCATCGGCTGGTGCGGACCCTGGGGGAACTGCAGGAGGCCTTGGGGGACCGGCGGCTCACCGTGTGCCGGGAGCTGACCAAGCTCCACGAGGAGATCTGGCAGGCCACGCTGGCGCAGGCGGCGGAGCGGTTTCAGGCGGAACCGCCCCGGGGAGAGTTTGTGCTGGTGCTGGAGGGCCGCTCCGCCCGGGAGCTTTCAGAGGAAAAGGCCCGGCAGTGGGAGGGCATGAGCTTGGCTGAGCATCTGGCGTATTACCAGGAGCAAGGCATGGAGAAAAAGGAGGCCATGAAGCAGATGGCCCGGGACCGGGGCTGCACCAGGCGGGAGATTTACCAGGGATTGCTGGAGGAATAGGAGGAGCGCCCAGAGGTTTCACATTTTGGTGACACTTTGGTAACATTTTTCTAGTAAAATGATCTTGTTCATCAAGAGTTCTGTATGGGTGCGGACGGGGAGCGCCTGGAAATGGGGGGATGGGCCATCGAAATTCGTATGGACGGAGTTACGCAGTGGTTTCCTCCGGACCAATGGGTTCTGGATGAGATCAGCCTGCATGCCTCTGAGGGCCAGCCGATCCTGATTCGGGGAGAGGCAGGCTGTGGGAAAACACTTTTGCTGAAGGTTTTGTGCGGCAAGTGGCTTCCAAATGAGGGCAGCGTAACGGTGGACGGCCAGGACTGGCGAACCATGTCGGAGCTGAAACGGGGCCGGCTTTGCCGGAAGCTCTTTGGAATTGTCAGCCCGGGCCGTGGATTCATAGATGCGCTGACGCTGGAAGAAAACCTGTTGCTGCTCCTGGACTTTGCGGGCGGCGGTAGAATGGCGGGCAAACGGCGCGTGCGGGAACAAGCGGAAAAATTGGGCATCTCTGCGCTGCTGGGGCGGTATCCGGAGCAGCTTTTGCCCGGAGAGCTGTGCCTGGCCCAAATTTTCAGAGCGCTTCTCTTTTCGCCCAGGTTCCTCTTGGTGGACGGCCTGTCCCCGGAATTATCCGGGGAGGAATGCCGGGAGGTGTGGAAAAGGCTGGCAGCATTGGAACAGCAGGGGGACGTGACCTGTATCCGGACAGCGGGCCTTCGGGAGGCCTGCCGGCCCGGGGAAACCTGCTTTCTGCTGCGGAACGGCAGGCTGCACCCCCAGAATGTGCTGTCTCTGGAGGCGGGCACAGGAAACGGCAGATTGGCTGGGGAAAAGCGGGCATTTCAATAACAGAAGCCGAGAGGGAGTCCGGCGGCGCAGAGCAGGCCGCCGGGCTCCCTTCCCTTGTCCATGGGGACCTTCGTCCCCGATCCAACAAAAGCGGCAACAAAAAAGGAAACAAAAAACAGCAACAAAAAACGGCAACAAAAAACGGTCTGCGGGGGAGGCGGGCATACCGCCCGGAGGGGCGGCATACAATGGGAGAAAAAGGCGGAGGCTGCCGTTATGAATTTTATATGGGCCTTTATGCTGCTGCTGGGGACCGGGTATGGGCTTCTCACCGGGCGGAGCGCCCAGGTGACGGAGGCGCTGCTGGACGGCGCGGCAGACGGCATTGCCCTGTGCCTGACCATGCTGGGGGTGATGGCGCTGTGGACCGGGATGATGGAGATTGGGGAGCGCAGCGGCCTGGTCCGCCGGATTACCCGGCGGCTGCAGCCGGTGCTCCGGTTCCTGTTTCCGGGCATTCCCGCAGGACACCCTTCCCTGGACTATATTGCCACCAATTTTGTGGCCAACTTTCTGGGGCTGGGCTGGGCGTCTACGCCAGCCGGCCTGGCTGCCATGGGCTCCCTGGCGGAGATCAATCCGGAGCGGGATGGCCGCGCATCCCGGGAGATGTGCACCTTCCTGATCCTGAATATCTCTTCCCTCCAGCTGCTGCCCATGACCATGATCGCCTACCGGCAGCAGTACGGCTCCGTCCGCCCCACCGCCATTGTGGGCCCGGCCATCCTGGCCACGGCGGCCAGCACTGCGGCGGCGGTGGTGTTCTGCAAGTGGATGGACCGCAGACAGAGACGGCTGTAGGCCGCGGAAGAAAAAGAAATTGACAAGAGCCGGATTACCCTCTATAATAAACTCAAATTCAGCCAAATGCAGTGACAAGGAGGAGTACACAGCCTGCCAATGCCCAGAGAAAAGACGGAAGGTGCGAGTCTTTGTGAGGGGGTTGTGGAAGTAGCCTTCGAGCAGTGGACCCAACGGCCGGCGGCGTATGCGTGGCGGCCCAGTAGGCTCCAACGGGTTTCTCCCGTTACAGGGAAGCGGTATCGGACAGCGCGGTGTATGCGCGGCGGCCCTGTACCGGCAGAGCGCAGAGATTTCTCTGAATTTAGGTGGTAACACGGATGAACCATTCGCCCTAAGCATAACGGTATGCTTGGGGCTTTGTTATTGTGGAGGAGGTTGCGTATGAAACAGATTTCCGGAAACAAGCTGCTGGTGAAAGCCCTGAAGGAGGAAGGGGTGGATACCATCTTTGGCTATCCCGGCGCCTGCACCATTGACATCAGCGATGAGCTGTACAAGCAGGATGAGATCCGGGTGATCCTGCCCCGGCATGAGCAGGCCCTGGTCCACGAGGCGGACGCCTATGCCCGGACTACCGGGAAGGTAGGGGTATGTCTGGTGACCAGCGGCCCCGGGGCCACCAACCTGGTCACCGGCCTGGCCACTGCCAACTACGACAGCGTGCCCCTGGTCTGCTTTACCGGCCAGGTGGCCAAGCATCTGATTGGAAACGATGCGTTCCAGGAGGTGGACATTGTGGGCATCACCCGCAGCATCACCAAGTATGGGGTGACGGTGCGGGAGCGGGAGGACCTGGGGCGGATCATCAAGGAGGCCTTCTACATTGCCCGCACCGGGCGGCCTGGCCCGGTGCTCGTTGACCTGCCCAAGGACGTGATGGCGGAGCTGGGCAGCGCCGATTACCCCAGAACCGTAAATATACGGGGCTACAAGCCCAACACCAGCGTCCACATGGGGCAGCTGAAGCGGGCCCTGAAGATGCTGAAGCAGGCCAAGCGGCCGCTGTTTCTGGCCGGCGGCGGCGTGAACATTGCCCGGGCCAACCAGGTATTCACCCAGGTGGTGGACAAGACCCAGGTGCCGGTGGTCACCACCATCATGGGCCGGGGCGCGGTGCCCACCAACCACCCGCTGTTCATTGGTAACCTGGGTATGCACGGGGCTTATGCCGCCAACATGGCAGTGCAGGAGTGCGACCTGCTGTTTTCCATCGGCACCCGGTTCAATGACCGGATCACCGGCAAGCTCCACGCCTTTGCGCCCAAGGCCCAGATTGTCCATATAGACATTGACACCGCCTCCATCTCCCGGAATATCCATGTGCATGTGCCCATTGTGGCGGACGCCCTGGAGGCCATCACCAAGATGAACGAGTACGTGGAGCCCTGCGCCACGGAGAAATGGCGGAAGCAGATAGAGGCCTGGAAGGCGGAGCATCCGTTGACCATGAAGGAGCACGGGAAAATGGGCCCCATGGACATTATACAGGAGATGAACCGGCAGTTTGACGATGCCATTATTGTGACGGACGTGGGCCAGCACCAGATGTTTGTGACCCAGTACGCGGAGATCACGGAGAAGAAGCAGCTGGTCACCTCCGGCGGCCTGGGCACCATGGGGTACGGCTTCCCCGGGGCCATAGGCGCCAAGATTGGGAACCCGGACAAAACCGTCATTGCCATCTCCGGGGATGGCGGTATGCAGATGAACATCCAGGAGTTTGCCACGGCGGTCCTGGAGGAGCTGCCCCTGATCCTCTGTGTGTTCAACAACGAATATCTGGGCATGGTGCGCCAGTGGCAGAAGCTGTTCTATGGAAAACGCTACGGCATGACCAACCTGCGGGCCGGCGCCCTGTTCCGCCGCACCGGCGGCCAGGAGATGCCACCGTATACGCCGGATTTTGTGAAGCTGGCGGAGAGCTACGGGGCCAAGGGTATTCGGGTGACCAAGAAGGAGGAGATTGCCGCGGCCTTTGAGGCGGCCAGGAAAACGGAGAAGGTGCCCACGCTCATTGAGTTTATCATTGACCCGGAGGAGATGGTTTACCCTATGATCCGGCCCGGCGGAACCCTGGAAGATATGATTATGGACTGTTAAGGAGGAGAGAGGCCATGGACAACAGTATGCGAAAAAGATGGATTTCCCTGTATGTGGAGAACCAGGTGGGAGTGCTCTCCAAAATCTCCGGCCTGTTTTCGGCCAAGTCCTACAACCTGGACAGCCTGACGGTGGGCACCACCGAGGACCCCACCATCTCCCGGATGACCATTGCCACGGTCAGCGATGACGAGACCTTTGAGCAGATCAAAAAGCAGCTGAACCGGATGATTGAGGTGATCAAGGTCATTGACTTTACGGACATCTTTGTGCGGATGAAGGAGATTCTGTATGTAAAGGTGCTGCACTGCAGCCCGGAGGACAAGACGGAGGTTTTCCAGATTGCGGAGACCTTCAAGGCCCGGGTCATCGACTACGGCCGGGACAGCATCCTGGTGGAGTTTGTCCAGACCGCCACCAAAAACGACGCGGTGGTGAAGCTGATGAAAGAGGAGTTTCAGGCCATTGAGGTGGTCCGGGGCGGCAGTGTGGGCATAGAGTCCATCAGCATGATGGAGCGGTGAGATAGAAAACATTCCCCCGGAGGGCGGCTCCGGGGGAATGTTGTTTCCCGAAGAATCATTCCATCTGAATCCGGCAGTGTTTCCGGTTGCAGGCGATTCCGTACTTCCGGATGGTTTCCATGCCGTCCTCCCGGAGCTGTGCGGCATATTCCTTTTCCTCCACCTGCTCCAGGGCCCTGCGGCAGGCGGCTTCCAGCTGGTCTTTGCCGGCATATTTCAGCTCCAGCACCAGGCCGGTCTTGTCTGAGGGGATTTCCACCAGAATATCCGCATAGCCCTCGCCGGTCTCCCGGTTGGAGGTGACCAGCCAATCGGTCTGGGAGCTCAGGAGGCCCAGCAGAAAGCCGTGGTAGAAATTTTCCTTCCATCCTTCCCCGGCTGCCGTATCCCGGACGCTGATGGTTTTCGCCAGGTAACCGGAAAACATTTTCTCCGCCAGGGCTGCGTCTCCGGTGGCGAATGCCTCACAGAAGCGTCTCAGCTCCTCCGGTTCCTTCCGGGCCACCTCCTGCATCCAGCCCTGAATTTGGCTGAGGAAAATGCCGCGGATTTCCTCATTGGGAATTGCCAGTTCCCGGATATTCCGATTCCGGGGATTGGGCACGCTCCGGGTGGTCAGGTAACCGGTGGTAAACAGAACGCTCCACACGTTCTCTATGGATTGGTAAAGCTCCCGGTAGGTCAGTTCTCCGTGGATTTCCTTGACAATGGACTCTCCGGCAATCAGCTTTTCCATTTCGTTCCGGGTGGCCGCGGTGGACATTTCCAGCAGACGCCGGATCACTTCATTGCTGCTGGTATTGGACCAGTAGGATTCGGGAAAGAGCGTGGGGTCATCCTTCCGCTTGTCACAGAAGCAGATCACATCCCAGGGGCAGTAGACGTTGACATTGCCGAACCGGTAGCCGTCATACCAGCTGCGGACATCCTCATAGGAATCCCCAATCCCGTAGTAATCCAGCATTTCCCGGACCTCCGCGTCGGTAAAGCCAAAATATTCGTCAAACTGTACATCGCTGATGGAGAGGATTTTCAGGTTGTTCAGCCCGGTAAAAATGCTTTCCCGAGTTATGCGCAGGCAGCCGGTGAGCACGGCAAAGTGCAGGCTGTTGTTGGTTTTCAGAGCCTGCTCAAACAGACTGCGGATCAGGTGGACCATGGGGTCGTAATAGCCATTTTCGTGGGCCTTGGCCAGGGGAACATCGTATTCGTCAATCAGGAGGACGACCGGCTTTCCGTAATGCTTCCGCAGCAGCTCCGAAAGCTCCCGGAGGCTGCGGGAAAGGGCGCTGTCGGACAGCTCCGGCTGCAAAAGGGCGGCGAACAATTCCTTATCCTCCGGCGCCAGAACAGGGCTGTCCAGGAGAAAGCGCAGCCGCCGGGCTTCTTCATTGATGGTCCGCACTGCCAGAGCCCTTGCCTCCGCAAAGGTGGCGGCAGCCACGCTCTTCAGGCTGATAGAGATAACCGGAAATTTTCCCATGTATGTTTCACAGAGATCGGATTCCTCCCCAATGGCCAGGCCATCAAACAACTGCGGGTCGCAGCCGATCTCCAGAAAGGCGCGGAGCATGCTCATGTTCAAGGATTTGCCAAACCGGCGGGGGCGAGTGAAGAGGTTGACCTTGGCCCAGTTTTTCAGTAGATCTCGGATCATGTATGTTTTATCTACGTAATAAAAATTTTCCTGGCGTATTTCTGCAAAATTTTCAATTCCAACAGGGAGTTTTTTTCTTTCGATCGGACACATGGACGGGTGCCCCTCCTTTCACCTGTATCATGATTATAAAATATTCTAACATCCTATCCGAAAAATAACAAGGGGCAGAAAGAATGCTTGGAATCCCGGAACTTTTGTGTTATTCTGGACGTATCAAGGACGGGAGGTGCTGCCAATGAGGGGAACAAACACATCCTTCGGAACACGTTTCATGGGAATCGGCCTGGCGTTTCTTCTGGCCCTTGCCGCTCCGCTGCCCGCCCAAGCCAACTCCGCCCAGGCCCAGTGGAGCGGCGGGGCGGCCACCGGCGCGATTGTCACCGATGACACCTGCCCGCTGGTGGTGGAGCAGGAACGGCTGGTGCTGGACATTCCGGAGTTTCCACAGCAGTATTACGGGACCCGGGAAGCCTATCTGTCCTACGGCGGCAAGGTGACGGCGGAATATACCTTTTACAATCCGGCGGATTATACGGTAAACGCAGTGCTGGTGTTCCCCTTCGGAACCGTTCCGGACTATGGGTTCGCGTGGGATCCGGAGACCGATGAGGCGGTTCTGGGGGCCGATACGGAAAAGTACGACATCACCGTGGACGGAGAGGTGGTGGAAAAAACGCTGCGCCATACCCTGTCCTTGCCAGGTTCCCAGTTTGAGTGGGAGCGGGACATGGCTCTCCTGCACGAAACCTACCTGGTGGACGATTTCTATTATCCGGAGATGCCTGTGACCCGGTACGTCTACGAGCCCCGGCAGGTGGATACCGAAACCTTCGGCGCCGCCACCGCCGCCTTCGTGCTCTCTGCGGATCCATCCCGGACCAAGGTGCTGGTGGAGAATCAGAGCGGCGGGCAGCTGCTGGATGAGGGCATGCAGTTTTCCTGTTGGGTGGAGGACGACCCCATTGTGGTCAACGTGATCGGGGAGCCGCTGGGCCATCTGCCGGACTGGCAGATCTATGAAAATGGCGCCTGCGAGACGGAGATAGAAGGCGCCATGGAGCTGGTCCGCACGGAAACCATCACCCTGGAGGAATTTGCCCTCCTGGAATATGAGGAGGCATCCGGCGTTCTGGAGCAGGACTGGTACAATGCGGTGGTGGAGGCTATGAAATGTTTGGAGGGGGAGTACGGGGCGGTTGCCGGGTCGGAGCTTTCCGGGGACCTGACCCGCTATCTGATGCGCTGGTATGAGTACCGCATTACCCTGGAGCCCGGCCAGCGGATGGTCAATACCGTAACCGCGCCGCTGTACCCTTCCATCGATCTCCTCTATGAGCCGCCGGTTTACCAGTACACCTATCTGCTCTCCCCGGCCCAGAGCTGGGACCGCTTTGGAACCTTGGGCGTGGAGATCCGCACCCCCTATTACCTGACCGAGAGCGGCCCGGATGGATTCGCAAGTACCGACGGGGGTTATACATGCCATTGGACCGGGCTGCCGGAGGGAGAGCTGACCTTTACCCTCTGTTCGGAACCGGAACCGGCGATGCCGGACCGCAGTACGTCCGCCTGGCCGGTCTGGATGGGGGCGTGGGTGCTGGCGCTGGCAGCAGTGGTGGTCATCTGTCTTGTGAGGAGAACAAGGCGGCAGCGATAGCCGGGGACAATTTGAAAGCTTCCAATATCCGGAGCCGCCGATGCGGAAAACAGAAAGCATACTTGTGACTGTACAAAAAAACAGGGAGGAACCCAAATGGCCAAATATCAATGTTCCGTCTGCGGCTACATTTTTGAGGAGACCGCAGAAAAGAAGTTTTCCGATCTGACCGAATGTCCCATCTGCGGGCAGCCGGTGTCCAAATTTGTGCCGCTTTTCACGCCGGAAGAGCCGGAGAGAAAAGCCGGGCCGGAGGAGAACCCGTTGGCCTATCCGGCGGAATTCCAGCGGCAGGACAGGGACTGCCGCTATATGGAGGAAATCCACCAGATGGCCCTTACGGGAAAGCCGGTGATTGAGGCCATGGGCACCCGGATGCCCATGCCGGGCTGGGACGAAATTTTGATTCTGGGCGCCCAGCTGGATCCGGTGCCCCTGCTGGAGGACGAGCCGGTGAACACCCGGACCGTCATCGGCAAGGGGGCGGCCAAGCCCATGGTGCTGGAGATGCCGGTGTACGTCTCCCACATGTCCTTCGGAGCCATGTCCCGGGAGATGAAGGTGGCGCTGGCTAAGGGCAGCGCCCTGGCGGGAACGGCCATGTGCAGCGGGGAGGGCGGGATCCTTTCGGAGGAACAGGCAGCGGCGCACAAATATATTTTTGAGTATGTGCCCAACCGGTACAGCGTGACGCCGGAGAACCTGAAGGCAGCGGATGCCATTGAGATCAAGATCGGCCAGGGCACCAAGCCGGGGATGGGCGGCCATCTCCCCGGGGAGAAGGTGACGCCGGAGATCAGCGCGGTCCGGGGCAAGCCGGTGGGAAAGGATGTGATCAGCCCCTCCCGGTTCCCGGACATTCAGACCAAGGAGGAGCTGCGGGATCTGGTGGATCAGCTGCGGATGGCCTCGGAGGGACGGCCCATTGGCATCAAGCTTGCCGCCGGCCATGTGGAGCGGGATCTGGCGGTCTGCGTGTTTGCCGGGGCGGATTTTGTGACCATAGACGGCCGGGGCGGCGCCACCGGGGCCAGCCCCCGGCTGGTGCGGGATTCCACCAGCCTCCCCACCATCTACGCCCTGCACCGGGCCAGAAAATACCTGGATTCGGTGGGAGCCTCCCTGGACCTGGTGATCACCGGCGGCCTGCGGGTGTCCTCGGATTTTGCCAAGGCCCTGGCCATGGGGGCGGATGCGGTAGCCATTGCCACGGCGGCGCTGCTGGCGGCGGGCTGCCAGCAGTACCGGATCTGCGGCTCCGGCAAGTGCCCGGTGGGGGCGGCCACCCAGGACCCGGAGCTGCGGGCCCGGCTTTCGGTGGAGGCGGCGGCCCAGCGCACCGCTAATTTCCTCCGGTGCACCCGGGAGGAGCTGGCCACCTTTGCCCGGATCACCGGCCACCGGGATGTCCATGACCTGAGTGTGGAGGACCTGTGCACCATCAGCCGGGAGGTTTCGGATTTTACGGACATCCCCCACGCCTGAGGGCAGGGAATGGATCCGGATGGTATACAAATATACTTTCATACGCTATACTATAGCAAACGACAAATGAGTTTGCCGTTTGCTATAGTCCCTCCGGGGGATGCGCACGATTTTTGTACGGTATTTTCTGGGTTTGCACGCAGCAAAAATCGGCGCAGGAAACACCATAAAGAAAAACATTTATGACGTTTCCTATAGGAATGGACGGTCCCGGCGGGCCGTCCATTCCAGTGTGAAATAAGCGGACGGGAGGTGTTCCGTTGCGAAAATATCAAATGGGCGCGCTGCTGCTGGCGGCCTGCCTGCTGTTGTCCGGGTGCGGCCTGGCGCTTCCGTGGGAGGGCCGGCCCGCAGCCCAGGAAACGGAAAGCGCCGGGGAGCCGGAGGCAGGAGCGGCCCTGCAATCGGGAGGGGCCGGGGAGTCCCAGGAACCGGAAAGCACCGGGATGGAAGCCACGGCGGAGGATGAGGGGCTTTCGGTGGCTGCCGGAGCGTTTGGAAACCGGGATGCAGAGCGGTTTGCCCGCAGCCAGCTCTCCGGGCCCCAGCAGCAGCTGTACGACCGGATGGCGGAGGCAGTGGTGGCCGGGGCGGATTCGGTGACCGCGGAAGGGCTCACGGGGGAGGAGGTCGTCCAGGTGGGCGACGCTTTGCGGATTGACTGGCCGGAGCTGTTCTGGCTGTCCGGGGACAGCCGCTGGAATGTGCGGACCTTGAACGGGCAGGTGGTGGACATTGTCTATTACCTGGACTACACCCTGGACGGGGCGGAGCGGGAGGCGGCGCTGGCCCGGGCCCAGGCAGCGGCGGCGGACTACCTGGAAGGGATTGGGGCGGACTGGACGGACTATGAGAAGGTGCGGGCCGTGTTTGACCGGGTGGTTCGGCGGACCGATTATCAGGCGGACCAGCGGGACCAGTCCCTGTACCAGGTGCTGGTGAACGGGGAAGGCGTCTGCGCCGGGTATGCCCGCACGGTCCAGTACCTGCTGAACCGGCTGGGGATTTTCTGCACCTACATCACCGGCACCGCCCGGGGCGGCAGCCACGCCTGGAATCTGGTGCGGCTGGACGGGGAATATTATTACCTGGACGCCACCTGGGGAGACCCGGTGTTCCTGGGCGGGGCGTTTCCGGCGGATTTTGTGGATTACCGGTATTTCTGCGTGACCACGGCGGAGCTGGCGGCGACCCATGAGCCGGATACCTGGCTGGAGCTGCCCGCCTGCACCGCCGAGGCCTGCAATTATTACGTGCAGGAGGGGCGGCTGCTGTCCTCCTACGATCCGGACTGGTGGGCGTCCTCCCTTTCCCAGTGCGCCGGGGAAGGGCAGGCGGCGCTGCAGGTCCGGTTTGCGGATACGGCGGTGGAGGCGGAGACCAGGAGGCAGCTCCTGGAAGAGGGAGAGGTGTATGGTATGCTGGCGCAGGCAGCCGGGCAGGATCCTGCGCTGGTGACGGATCAGATCCGCTACTGGGAGGATGAAAACGGGTCTTTTTTGTACCTGTTTCTGCTCCGCCGGTAGCGGGGGAGAGGCGGACCGAAATGGACGGGCCATGAAAAACGGAGGAAAATATGAAGGGTATCAGTGAAAAAGTGTATCTGGAGCTGGCAGCGCCCACGGAGGAGGACAGCCGCTCGGACCAGCAGCGGATTCTGGATGGCCTGAAGGAGGCTGGCTTTCCGGCGGCCTTTGCCCCGGCGGTGCTGCGGCGGCTGTACCCGCTGTGTGAGCAGGCCGGGTGGAAGCTGACCGCCTCCCTGGCCTGGGACGGGGCCGTCTGGCAGGTGGTGGAGCTGGAGGACGGGGATACCCGGCAGCGCCATTACGGCCTGGCGGTGGATCTGGGGAGCACCACGGTGGTCACCCGGCTGATCCACTGCGGCACCGGCCAGTGCCTGGGGGAGGTGAGCCGGTACAATGGGCAGATTGCCTACGGGACGGACATCCTTACCCGGATTTTTGCCTGCAAGGACCAACCCCAGGTGCGGGAGCAGATCCGGCAGGCCACGGTGGACACCATCCGGGAGAACCTGCGGGAGCTGGAGGAGAAAACCGGCGTGGCCGGCTCCGACTGTATTCAGATGACCGTGGCCGGAAACGCCACCATGATCCATTTTTTGCTGGGACTGGACGCCTTCTGCGTGTTCTCCACCCCCTACGCGGTGCATGTGGACCGGCCGGGCTTCCTGCCGGGAGCCCAGCTGGGGATCCCGGTGAAGGGCTATGTGTTCTGCTTCCCCTGCCGCTCCAACTATCTGGGCGGCGATATTGTCAGCGGCACGCTGGCGACAGGCTTTTATCGGAGGGAGGGAATCTGCGCCTTCTTTGATATTGGCACCAACGGGGAGCTGGTGCTGGGCAACCGGGACTTCCTCCTCTGCGGTGCCGGCGCCGCAGGCCCGGCCCTGGAGGGCGGTTCGGTGAAAACCGGCATGCGGGCGGTGGAAGGCGCCGTGGACCGGGTAGGCTGGCAAAACGGGGATCTGCAGGTGCATGTGCTGGGGGAGGGCGCGGCCAGGGGAATCTGCGGCTCCGGCATTGTGGACCTGCTGGCGGTGCTGTTCCTCCACGGGTGGATGGACCTGAAGGGCAGGCTGAACCCGGGAAAAAGCCCCCGGATACAGAAGCGGGAGGATTCCTGGGCGGTGGAGTATGCCCCGGGTCTGTTCTTTGATCAGGAAGATATAGAGGAATTCGTCAAGACCAAGGCGGCGGCTTACACCATGGTGGAGTATGTGCTCCGGGAGTCCGGCATCTCCCTGGAGGAACTGGAGACCTTCTATGTGGCGGGCGCCTTTGGAAAGCATGTGGACAAAGAATCGGCCATTGCCATTGGCCTGTACCCGGACCTGGACCGGGACCGGCTGGTCAGCGCCGGAAACGCCTCCCTGGAGGGAGCTTCCCAGCTGCTTTTGGACCGCTCCCTGCTGGAGGATTTGGACGGGATCCTGGAGCGGATGATCTACATTCAGTTCGGGGCGGTGGAGGATTTCCTCCATATTATGATTGCGGCCCAGGCCATTCCCCACACAGACCTGGACCGGTTCCCTACGGTAAAGAAAAGACTGGAGGAGATCCGGGCGGAGGAAGCCGCCGGCACCCCCTCTGGGTTTTCGGATCCGGTGCCAGGCCCCTTACTCTCTGGCCTTTAAGGATTCTTTCAGGGCTGCTCATTTTTCGGAGTGTAAGTATTCCTTCAGGGCCGCAAAGGTCTCCGGGCTGATCACGTGCTCCATGCGGCAGGCATCCCGCACGGCGGTCTCCCCGGGGATCCCCAGGCTCTCCAGCCAGGCGGAGAGGAACTGGTGGCGCTCATAGATCATCTCCGCAATCTCCCGGCCGGATTCGGTGAGGGTAATGTACCCCTCCCGGGAGACGGAGATGTGGCCTTTTTCCCGCAGGTGCTTCATGGCCACGCTGACGCTGGGCTTGGAGAAGCCCATCTCCTCGGCAATGTCCACGGAGCGGACTACCGGGTGCTCCTGGCTCAAAATCAGGATGGTTTCCAGGTAATTCTCAGCAGATTCATTGGTGTGCATAGAGGGCTCCTCCTTTATGGATCAACAGATTTTCTCCATTATAGCATCCCCCCTTCCAAAACACAAATAAATGAGAAAAAATAATCAATAAAGTTCTTGACTTCTAACGAAAGTTAGAATATACTAACGCTCGGAGAAGTGAGATGTTGATACGCCTTTCAATAAACCAAACAGAAAGAAGATGAGGTATGATGCCGTTGACAATGGCAAGACCGGGTGAATCCAATGTGATCAGCAGGATCGGGGGTAAGGAAGATGTAAAGCGTTTCCTGGAAAGCCTCGGTTTTGTGGTGGGCGGAAACGTGACGGTGGTCTCGGAGATCGGGGGCAATATCATCGTCAACGTGAAGGAGTCCAGAGTGGCCATTGGAAGGGATATGGCCAACAAAATTTTTGTTGCGTGAGGAGGAAAGGAGACGAGATGAAGACATTGCGGGAGGTTCCATGCGGAACAACGGTGAAGGTGACGCGCCTGAATGGCTCCGGGCCGGTAAAGCGGCGGATCATGGACATGGGCATCACCAAAGGGGTCAGTATCTTTGTGCGCAAGGTGGCGCCGCTGGGGGATCCGGTGGAGGTTACCGTCCGGGGGTATGAGCTTTCCCTGCGGAAGGCGGATGCGGAAATGGTAGAAGTGGAATAATTTTTTTTCATCAAAGGTTAGCATAAGCTAATACAAGGTAGAGTTATCGAACTATTTGATTATCGCCGTGAGGCAGGAAAGAGGTAGATTATGTCAATCAAAATTGCGTTAGCCGGCAACCCCAACAGCGGCAAGACCACGCTGTTCAACGCGCTGACCGGCTCCAACCAGTTTGTGGGAAACTGGCCGGGCGTAACGGTGGAAAAGAAGGAAGGAAAGCTGAAAGGGAACAAGGACGTGGTGATCATGGACCTGCCCGGTATCTATTCCCTCTCCCCCTACACCCTGGAGGAAGTGGTGGCCCGGAATTACCTGATCGGGGAGCGGCCGGACGCCATCCTGAACATTGTGGATGGTACCAACATTGAGCGGAACCTGTACCTGTCCACCCAGCTGATGGAGCTGGGGATTCCGGTGGTGATGGCCGTGAACATGATGGACGTGGTTAAGAAGAACGGGGACCAGATCCACATTGACAAGCTGAAGCAGAAGCTGGGCTGCCAGGTGGTGGAGATCTCCGCCCTCAAGGGCACCGGCGTGGAGGAGGCGGCCAATCTGGCCGTGGAGGTGGCCAGGCGGAAGCAGGCGGCGCCCCCGGTACATACCTTCGCCCCGGAGGTGGAGAAGGTGCTGGATGCGGTGGAGCAGAAGCTCACCGGCCTGGTGCCGGAGGAACAGAAGCGCTTTTTTGCCATCAAGCTGCTGGAGAAGGATGACAAGATTGCCCAGCAGATGGCCTCCGTGCCGGATGTGTCCCAGGAGATCCAGCAGCTGGAGACGGCCATGGATGACGACACGGAGAGCATTATCACCAACGAGCGGTACGAGTACATTGCCTCAGTGATCAGCCAGTGCTACACCAAGAACAAAAAGAGCCAGATGACCGTTTCCGATAAGATTGACCGGGTGGTTACCAACCGCTGGCTGGCCCTGCCTATCTTCGCGGTGATTATGGTGATTGTGTACTACATCTCCGTGACCACCGTGGGAACCTGGGCCACGGACTGGGCCAACGACGGCGTGTTTGGGGACGGCTGGTACCTGTTCGGCATTGGACGGGATGAGTATGACGCTGCCGTGGAGCTGGCGGCAACTACGGCAGCAGCGGAGCCGGATCCGGCGGACTACGGCATCTGGGTGCCGGGCGTCCCGGTACTGGTGGGTAACCTGCTGACGGCCTTAAACTGCGGGCCGATTGTGGAGGGCGTCGTGCTGGATGGCATTGTGGCCGGCGTTGGCGCGGTGCTGGGCTTTGTGCCCCAGATCCTGGTGCTGTTCATTTTCCTGGCCTTCCTGGAATCCTGCGGCTACATGGCGCGTATTGCCTTCATTATGGACCGGGTGTTCCGGAAGTTTGGCCTTTCCGGTAAATCCTTCATTCCCATGCTCATTGGCAGCGGCTGCGGCGTGCCGGGAATTATGGCATCCCGCACCATTGAGAATGACCGGGACCGGAAGATGACCATTATGACCACCACCTTCATCCCCTGCGGAGCAAAGCTGCCGATTATCGCCCTGATTGCCGGCGCCCTGTTTGACGGAGCCTGGTGGGTGGCCCCCAGCGCCTACTTTGTGGGCATTGCGGCCATTGTGTGCTCCGGCATTATCCTGAAGAAAACCAAGATGTTTGCCGGCGACCCGGCTCCCTTTGTCATGGAGCTGCCGGCGTACCACTGGCCCACTGTGGGCAACGTGCTCCGGAGCATGTGGGAGCGGGGCTGGTCCTTCATCAAGAAGGCCGGTACCATCATTCTGCTGTCCACCATTGTGGTGTGGTTCACCTCCTACTTTGGCTGGGTGGACGGAACCTTCCGGATGCTGGAGGACACGGAGCTGGAGTACAGCATCCTGGCGGCCATCGGAAACGCGATATGCTGGATCTTCTCCCCTCTGGGCTGGGGCGACTGGCGCTCGGCGGTGGCGGCGGTTACCGGCCTGGTGGCCAAAGAAAACGTGGTGGGCACCTTTGGCATCCTCTTCGGCTTCGCGGAAGTGGCGGAGGACGGCGTGGAGTACTGGAGAACCCTGGCCGGCAGCATGACTATGGTAGCTGCCTACTCCTTCCTGGTGTTTAACCTGCTGTGCGCCCCCTGCTTTGCGGCCATGGGCGCCATCAAGAGAGAGATGAACAGCGCCAAGTGGTTCTGGTTTGCCATCGGCTATCAGTGCCTGCTGGCCTACTGCGTGTCCCTGTGCATCTACCAGATCGGCACGCTGATCACCACCGGAGCCTTCGGGCTGGGAACGGTTGTGGCGTTTGCGCTGGTGATTTTGTTCATCTACCTGCTGGTGCGGCCTTATAAGGAGAGCGATACCCTGCGGGTGGATATGCGGAAGATGGCCGGAGCAAAGGCAAAGTAAGAGCGAAAAAGTTGGATTCCCTGTTGTCTGCGGCCCTGGCCTTTTCGAAGGCTGGGGCCGGGGCGCAAAAAAAATGCCCTGTGATACGCGGATGCCGTGAAGTCCAGGGCGGAACACCCTTCGGGTATACCTTTATGCCGTGGAAAACACGGCAAGCAGAGGAAAGGAGGCAGTTTTATGGGAGACCTTTTGGTGGGAGCGGTGCTGGTTGCCATGGTGGCAGCCATTGTCCGGAGTATGATCCGGGATAAGAAAAACGGAAAGTCCATCCAGTGCGGCGGCGACTGCCGGCACTGCGGAGGCCATTGCAGCCACTGAAGCCGGAAAGCAAAGGCGGTGAGAAGATGAACCAGGAAGCCAAGAAACTGCCGGATACCCGGAGTTACCAGAGGACCCGAATGCAGCGGGAGCGTATCCTTCAGAAGCTGAAGGAGAGAGGGTGCCGGATCACCAAGCAGCGCCTGACGCTGATTGACATTATTCTGGAACACGAGTGCTCCAGCTGCAAGGAGATTTTCTACCAGGCGTCCAAGGTGGACGATGGGATCGGGACCGCCACGGTGTACCGGATGGTGAACATCCTGGAAGAAATCGGCGCCATCAGCCGGAAGAATATGTACAAGGTTATGTACTCGGAGGCCTGCCCGCTGGAGGACGCCTGCGTGGTGATGCTGGACGACGGAACCGCCTACCACCTGTCCGCCCAGAAGTGGAACGCGGTGGTGCAGGCGGGGCTTAAGGCCTGCGGGTATCTGGACAGCCGGAAGGTGGCCTCCATTACCGTGAAGCCCTGCGGCTGTGACCAGGCGGAGTGTGGGTGAACGTATGGGTGAAGCAGGGGAAAACTATCTGGAGACAATCTGGAGGCTGAAGGAGACCAAGCGGATTGTGCGGGCAGTGGACCTGGCCCGGGAGCTGGGCTACAGCAAGGCCAGCATCAGCTACGGGCTGGGGAACCTGAAAAAGGAAGGCTGCGTGGTGGTGAAGGCCCACGGGTCCCTGGAGCTGACGGAAAAAGGCGCGGCCATTGCCCGGCGGGTGTACGACCGGCACCAGACCCTGACGGAATTTTTTGCCCTGTGCGCGGGGGTCTCGGAGGAAACGGCGGAAAAGGACGCCTGCCGGGTGGAGCACATCCTAAGCGAGGAGGTTTACCAGGGAATTAAACAATCGCTGGCCCGCTGGCGGCGGGAAGGAATAGGCCTGGAAGATGCGGCGGTCCCGGAAAGCCAGACAGAGGGATAAAGAACAAGAGACGAGGAGGAAAAGAAGATGTTGAAATGTCTGCAGTGTATTAATTGGAAAAAGACCGGTATTTTTGCGGCGGGCGTGGCCTTTGGAACCGCGGGGATCAAGCTGCTCTCCAGCAAGGATGCCAAGAAGGTGTACACCAACTGCGCCGCAGCGGTGCTCCGTGCCAAGGACAGTGTGATGAAAACAGTAAGCACCGTGCAGGCAAATACGGAGGATATTCTGGCGGAGGCCAAGCAGATCAACGAGGAGCGGGCAGCACAGGAAGAGGCCCAGCGGAACCCGGAGGCGGACGCGCCTGCGGAGGGAACGGAACCGGCGGAGAAGGAAAGTGCGGCTCAGCAGGAGAGCGCAGCCGGCCCGGAGAGCGCGCCGGAGCAGAAAGAGAACTGAGCCGCCTGGGGGAATCATCATGAAGTTTACAATCCGGCACGAGATCCGGGGACGGATCCGTGTACACTTTGAGACATCCAGAATGTCCTGCCGTCAGGCGGACATTCTGGCTTATTATCTGGAAAATCTGCCGGGGGTACAGCAGGTGAAGGTCTATGAGCGAACGGCGGACGCGGCGGTCTGCTACACCGGAGACCGGGGCGCGCTGCTGCAGGCCCTGCGCTCCTTCCGGTATGAGAAGACCGAGGTGCCTGCCCAGGTGCTGGAGAGCTCCGGGCGGCAGCTCAACGCGGAATATCAGGAAAAGCTGGTGGGAAAGGTGCTGCTCCATCTGGGGAAGCGCTTTTTGCTGCCCGCCCCTGTGCGGGCGCTGATCACCGGCATGAATTCTCTCAAATACCTCCGCCACGGCCTGCGCTGCCTGGCCGGCCGCCGGCTGGAGGTGCCGGTGCTGGATGCCACCGCCATTGGCGCTTCCGTCCTGCGGGGGGACACCAACACCGCCAGCAACGTCATGTTCCTGCTGGACGTAGGGGAAATCCTGGAGGAGTGGACCCACAAGAAGTCGGTGGGGGATCTGGCCCGGAGCATGTCCCTGCAGGTGGGGAAGGTCTGGCAGCTGCGGGAGGGGCAGGAGATCCTGGTCCCCGCCTCCCAGATTCAGCCGGGGGATACGGTGGTGGTCCGCATGGGCAACGTGATCCCCTTTGACGGGGCTGTGACGGAGGGGGAGGGAATGGTCAACCAGTCCTCCCTCACCGGCGAATCCTTGCCGGTGCGCAAGACCGCCGGCGGCTATGTGTACGCCGGCACCGCCCTGGAGGAAGGGGAGCTGGCCATCCGGGTGCGGGAGGTATCCGGCTCCACCCGGTATGAGAAGATTGTCTCCATGATTGAGGAGACGGAAAAGCTGAAATCCGCCATGGAAAGCCGGGCGGAGCACCTGGCGGACCGGCTGGTGCCCTACACCTTTGCGGGGACCATCCTCACCGGCCTGCTGACCCGGAATGTGACCAAGGCGGTGTCCGTGCTGATGGTGGATTTTTCCTGCGCCTTAAAGCTTGCTATGCCTCTGAGTGTCCTCTCTGCTATCCGGGAGGCCCGGGAGTACCAGATTACCGTCAAGGGCGGCAAGTACCTGGAAGCGGCGGCGGACGCAGACACCATTGTCTTTGACAAAACCGGCACCCTGACCAAGGCGCAGCCTACGGTGAAAGAGGTATTGACCTTCGGCCCCCACAGCCCGGCGGAGATGCTGCGGGTGGCGGCCTGCCTGGAGGAGCACTTCCCCCACTCCATGGCCAAGGCGGTGGTGGCGGCGGCCAAGGCCCAGGGGCTGGAGCATGAGGAAATGCACTCCCAGGTCAACTACATTGTGGCCCATGGCATCTCCTCCTCCATTGAGGGGCGGAAGGTGGTGATTGGCAGCCACCACTTTGTGTTTGAGGATGAGAAGTGCACGATCCGGGAGGAGTACCGGGATGCTTTTGAACAGCTGCCGGAGGAGTATTCCCACCTGTACCTGGCGGCGGACAATGTGCTGGAGGCGGTGATCTGCATAGAGGATCCGCTGCGGGAGGAGGCTGCCCCGGTGCTGCGGGAGCTGCGGAAGGCCGGCTTCCGGAAGCTGGTGATGATGACCGGGGACAGCGAGCGCACCGCCGCGGCCATCGCCGCCCGGGTGGGCGTGGACGCCTACGATTCGGAGGTGCTGCCGGAGGATAAGGCCCGGTTTGTGGAGCGGGAGCGGCAGGCCGGCCATGTGGTGATGATGGTGGGGGACGGCATCAACGATTCCCCGGCCCTCTCCGCCGCCAACGTGGGCATTGCGGTGAGCAAGGGGGCGGAGATTGCCCGGGAGATTGCGGACATCACCATCACCCGGGACAGCCTGGAAGCGCTGGTGACCCTGAAGCACCTGAGCACCCGGCTGATGAAGCGGATTCAGCGGAATTACCGGCTGATTGTGGCCATCAACACCGGTCTGATCTTGCTGGGCGTAGGCGGTATCCTTCAGCCCTCCGCCTCCGCCCTGCTGCACAACGCCTCCACCCTGGCCATCAGCCTGGAGAGCATGCGGGATCTGCTGTAGGACTGCCGGCGGCGTATGGTGAAAGCCTTCTTTGAGCATGTAGGCATTTTCCTCCGTAGTCCGGCTGGCTCGCCTACGGAGAATTTGGGCATTTAAGCATTTTCCTCCGTAGTCCGGCTGGCTCG
>CAJFTW010000011.1 GCA_904420025.1 Candidatus Pseudolachnospira avium | reverse complement strand
GCCCAGATGAACACGGTGGACGACGATGGGAATTTTGTGACGTACACGGCCAGGCTGCTGACAGAGGGAACGGAGCCCACGGAGCCTGCGGAAGAGCCCACCGCCCCTGCGGATCCCAGCGAAGAGGAAACCAATCCGACGGAGCCGACCAATCCGACAGATCCCACCAATCCGACGGATTCCAGCGGAGAAGGCACCACGCCGGAGACCACTGCCCCTGCCGGCCAGAATGGAAACGCGCCTAAGACGGGGGACACCAGCCAGATGGTATTCTGGTCGGTGATGGTTGTAATCTGCGGCGCGGCGGCAGGAGTAACATTCTGCATCCGCAAAGATAAGAAAAACAGAGCGTAATGCCAGTTCCGCCGGTATTTTTCCCGCAATCCGGCGAGCTGTTTTGGGAGAAGAAGGGAGCCGTACCATGTGCGGTATCCCTTCTTTTTCTGTCCATCGGAACACAGGATTTTGTTATATCCGCCGGGAGAGAAAGGGAAAATATGTAAAATATTGACAAAGAACGAATTATTCAGCAAAGTTTCTCATCTTGAGCACAAAAAAGTACTTGCCATTTTTCCTCTGCTCATGCTATAATTCAGCCCGTGGTTAGAAACGACTAATAACATGATTTTATAAAATATGCCCGCTTTTCCTCACGGACATTTATTTTTTACTCGCGGAATAGTTTGAATTTCAAAGCATTTTGCGGGAAAGTCCGGGACGGCATGGGTATGGCAGGAAAGGAAAAAATATGCTTCGCAATCATCTGTTTACGGTTCTGCTGGCGGTGCTTTTGGCCGTTCTGTCCGTGTTCTCCCTGTTTGTGGGGGTCATTGACCTGAACCTGTCCGCAATCTTTTCCGGGGACCTGGAAGCCCTGGAGCTGCTGCTGATTTCCCGGCTGCCCCGGCTGCTGGCTATTCTGTGCACTGGCGTGGGGATGAGTGTGGCGGGACTGATTATGCAGCAGCTGTGCATGAACAAGTTTGTGTCTCCCACCACCGGAGCCACCATTTCCTCTGCACAGTTCGGCATTTTGCTGGCGCTGCTGTTTATGCCCGGCTCCACCCTGTGGGGACGCGCTCTCTTTGCTTTTACCACGGCGGTGCTGGGAACCTGGATTTTTGTCTGGTTCATCCAGCGGATTCAGTTTAAGGACGTGGTGATGGTGCCGCTGGTGGGCATTATGTTCGGCAATGTCATCGGAGGCATAACCAACTATCTGGCGTACAAATATGAGATGACCCAGGCCCTCTCTTCCTGGCTGGTGGGACATTTTTCTCTGGTGCTCCGGGGCCGCTATGAGCTGGTGTATCTGGTAGTGCCGCTGGTGATTCTGGCGTTTGTGTTTGCCAACCACTTTAATATTGTGGGGATGGGAAAGGATTTTTCCAAAAATCTGGGCGTTCCCTACAACCTGGTGCTGTTTATGGGACTGACCATAGCGGCGATGATTACGGCCAGCGTGGTGGTGGTGGTAGGCTCCATCTCCTACATAGGCCTGATTGTCCCCAACGTGGTGGCCATGTTCAAGGGGGATAAAATCCGGGGAACGCTGGTGGATACCGCGCTGTTTGGAGCCGTCTTTGTGCTGGTCTGCGATATGATCGGCCGGGTGGTGATCTTCCCTTACGAGCTTCCCATAGAGCTGATTGTGGGGATTCTGGGAAGCCTGCTGTTTATCGGCCTGCTGTTCTACCGGCTGCGCCACGGCCGGAAGGCCATTCGTCTGAAGCCTATGGGAAGCGGCTGCGCCACGCCGCCCACTACGGCGGGAGGTGAGACTATATGAGAACCAAAGCTTATCGGGCCAATGTGCGGAAGCTGCTGATTCTGGCGGCTCTGGTGCTGGCCGCCGCCGCCGCGTACATGCTGGTGGAGGTGAATTTTGAAAATGAAAAGCTGTTCCGGTACGCCATGAAAATCCGTACCCCCAAGCTGATTGTCATGCTGATCACGGCCTTTGCCATTGGCGGCGCATCCATTGTGTTTCAGTCCATTATCAACAACACCATTGTGACGCCCTGCCTGCTGGGCATGAATTCTCTGTACACCCTGATCCATACGGCGGTGGTGTTCTTTGCGGGAACCGGAAGCCTGCTGGCGGCCAACGCCAACCTGTCCTTTGCGGTGGATCTGGTGATTATGGGAATCACGGCTACGATTATTTACAGCTATCTGTTCCGGAAAACCAACCACAATGTCCTGTATGTATTGCTGGTGGGGACGGTGCTGACCTCCTTTTTCTCCAGCATTCAGACCACCCTGACCCGGGTGATGGATCCCAATGAGTACGACACCCTGCTGAATACCCTGGTGGCCAGCTTCAGCAATATCAACGGCGAGATTATTCTGTTTTCCCTGGTGGTGCTGGCTCTGGTGATTTTTGTCCTGCGCCGGGATCTGGCGCTGCTGGATGTGCTGACCCTGGGCAAGGATCAGGCCACCAATCTGGGCGTGGACTATAACCGCTCCATCCGGCGGCTGCTGCTGGGCGTTACCCTCTGCATAGCGGTGGCCACCGCCATGGTGGGTCCCATTTCCTTCCTGGGCCTGATTATTGCCAATCTGTCCCGGCAGCTTTTAAAGACCTACCGGCACAGCCAGCTGATCATCGGCTCCGCCCTTTTTGGTATGGCGGTGATGGTGGCCGGCCAGGCCATTGTGGAGCATGTGTTTTCCTACGCGGTGCCCATCAGCGTGTTTATCACCGTGGGCGGAGGGCTCTATTTCCTCTACCTGCTTCTGACCAACAAAAAAGCCTGACCAAACCAGGAGGTTTAGATATGTTTGCGAGAGAACTGACCAAAAAATATGACGGAAAAGCGGTGGTGGATGCCGTTTCCTTTGAGATACCGCAGAAATCGGTGATTTCCCTGATCGGTCCCAACGGCGCCGGAAAGTCCACGGTCATGGGGATCCTTTCCCGGCTTATTGCCCGGGACGGCGGGCAGGTGGATTTTGAGGGGAAGGACATCAGCCGGTGGAAGAGCAAGGAGCTTTCCAAGCGGCTGGCGATTCTGACTCAGCACAACAATGTGCAGATGAAGCTGACAGTCCGGGAGCTGGTGACCTTTGGCCGTTTTCCCTATTCCGGAAACCATCTGACAGAGGAAGACCGGCAGATTGTCAGCCAGGCCATCCGGTATATGGAGCTGGAGGAGATGGAAGACCGCTTTATAGACGAGCTGTCCGGCGGCCAGCGGCAGCGGGCCTACATTGCCATGGTCATTGCCCAGGACACGGAGTATATCCTTCTGGATGAGCCCACCAACAACCTGGATATTTATCATGCCACCAATATGATGAAAATTGTCCGCCGTCTCTGCGATGAGCTGGGCAAGACGGTGATTTTGGTGCTGCATGAGATCAACTACGCAGCCTTTTATTCCGATTATATCTGCGCCTTTGTGGACGGCAAAATTGCCAAGTTCGGAACAGTGGAGGAGGTGATGACCAAAGAGACGCTGTCACAGATTTACCATGTGGATTTTGAGATTATGCATATCAAGGGGAAACCCTTGTCCATCTATTACTAGAACCCGTTAACCTTTGCCTGAAACCCGTAAACACAGACACCCCGGCGGAAGGGACCGCGCGCACCCTGCCACCGGGAGCAGGAACCTGTTCCAAAGGAAGATTGTTTAAAAGCAAGGAGGAAGTAGTTTATGAAAAAGTTTTTGACGCTGGCCCTGGCGGCTGCCCTGGCCATGAGCATGACTGCCTGCGGCAGTGAAACCACCGAGACCACCGCGGCCTCCACGGCAGCGGGCACCGCCGCTTCCGGGGAAGCGGAAACCGGGGCGGAGAGCCAGGGGGAGACCGGAGAGGCTCCGGAGACGGTGACCATTACCTCCCTGGACGGAAGCGGCCAGGAGATTCAGCTGGAGGTGCCCTACGACCCGCAGCGGATTGCCATTCTGGACATGCCCAGCCTGGACATTCTGGACAACCTGGGCCTGGGAGACCGGGTGGTAGGCTCTGCCTCCACTTCGCTGGATTACCTGCAGGAGTATGTGACCAATGAGAGCATTGAAAATCTGGGCACCATCAAAGAGGCGGATATGGAGGCGGTAATGGCCTGCGAGCCGGATATTATCTTCATCGGCGGCCGCCTCAGCGCTTCCTATGACGCGCTCAGCGAGATTGCGCCGGTGGTGTATCTGGCAACGGATACGGAGCTGGGCGTAGTGGCCAGTGTGGAGAAGAACGCCACCACCATTGCTTCCATTTTTGGACAGGAAGCGCAGGTGGAGGCCCTGATGGCGGATTTTGACGCCCGGATTGAAGCCCTGGCCGCCGCGGCGGAAGGGCAGACGGCCATTGTGGGCCTGTGCACCAGCGGCAGCTTTAACATTCTGGGAAATGACGGACGCTGCTCCATCATCGGCCGGGAGATTGGCTTTGACAACCTGAGCGAAAGCGCCATTGAGGGGGAAACCTCCACCCATGGCAATGAGTCCTCCTTTGAGCTGATTGTGGAACTGAATCCGGATTATATCTTTGTTATGGACCGGGACGCGGCCATCGGCACAGACGGCGCCCAGCTGGCCCAGGATATTATGGAGAATGAGCTGGTCATGGGCACAGACGCGTACCAGAACGGCCATGTGGTGTATCTGGCCCATCCGGCGGTGTGGTATACCGCGGAGGGCGGCGTTACCGCGCTGGATGTGATGCTGCAGGATCTGGAGAGCGCGCTGCTGGCGGAGTAAAAACCAGGGCGGACAGGCAAAAAGGATGCCTGCGGAGATGTACCCGGAAGCATGGGGGAACGGTTCCCCGGCTTCCGGGTTTCCCGATTCAAATTTTGCATATCTAAATTCGTCATATACGGCATCTCCTTTACGGATGGGTACTATTCTCAAAAACAAATCTTTTATGGCTGGGTGGCAATTGTATCGCAAAATGTTTTTATCTCATCTATCCGATCCGCGACATCTTCTCTGTACGCAACAGAACATAAGCCCAGATGACCACTTGCTATAATTTCTAAATGCCTGTAAAAATGTTCGATACGGCCAATAACCTTATCTGTTTCCATTACTTACATATTCAGCTGTTTCGGACATACTTGATAAGTTTCATTGTGGTATGCCTTGCAAAAAGGCTCCATTTTTTGTAAAATGCTTCTAAAGGAGGCGCAAATCCATGGAATTGAATCGGATAATGGAAGAGAGAAGAAGCATCCGCTCCTTTGCGGAGGGAAAGACCGTCAGCCGGGAGGCCGTGGAGGAGATCCTGCAGGCGGCGGCCCAGGCGCCCACCTGGAAAAATTCCCAGACGGCCCGGAGCTATGTGATTCTGTCCCCGGAGAAAATGCAGCAGGTGCGGGAGGCATGCCTGCCGGAATCCAACCAGCGGAACAGCCGGAACGCGGCGGCGCTGATTGTCACCGCCTTTGTGAAAGGCCAGTCTGGCTTTGACAACCAGGGGAACCCGGCCAACGAGCTGGGGGACCAGTGGGGAGCCTACGACCTGGGCCTGCACAATGCCTACCTGATTTTAAAGGCCCGGGATCTGGGGCTGGATACCCTGATCATGGGGATCCGGGACGGGGGGAAGCTGCGGGAGCTGCTGGATATCCCCCAGGATCAGCAGGTGGCGGCGGTGATCGCCCTGGGATACCGGACGGTGGATCCGCAGATGCCAAAGCGGAAAGCGCTGGAGGAGACGGCAAAGTTCTTCTGAGGATCCTTCCGGAACGCTGGCATGCCAGGACCAGGGAAGCCTGGCTTCAAGGGTAGGTTTGCCCACACACAGTCAAAAGGAATGGGGGAATTGTAGAGATATGATTATCAGTGAAAAAATTTTTTTGCTGCTGGAAAAGATGGGAATGAGCCAGAAAGAGTTTTCCGAGAGGACCGGCATTTCCCAGAGCACCATCAGCGACTGGAAACAGAAAAAAACCAACCCCTCCGCCAATAAGATTATGAAAATCTGCCAGGTGCTGCACGTGACGCCTTATGAGCTGCTGGCAGAAGAAGGGCTGGGGCAGCATGAGGATTCTGCGGAAAGCAGAATGGCCATGAATCAGGAGGAAGCCTTTTTGCTGGAGAGCTACCGGGATTTTGCGCCCCGGCAGAAGGAACGGCTGATGGGCTACCTCACAGCCCTGCGGGAGCTGCAGTAAGACGGTATTAACGTTCATTTTACCAACACTCCACATTTTCTTCACACTCAAGGCCTATACTGTCTCCGTATAGGTATAAGAGATGAGAGAGTTTACACAAGGAAAAGGAGGTTGTGTAATGCAGAACAGACAAATTGCGGCGCGTCCTCTTCCACTGGAGGGCGCGTTTAATGTGAGGGACCTGGGCGTGTACCGGGACTGTCACGGCCGGAAGCTGAGGGAGCACCGGCTGCTCCGGGGAGACAGCCCGGAGGGCCTGACGGATACGGACATTGCCTTTTTGAAGGAGTATGGGCTGATTGGCTCGGTGGATCTGCGGACGGATGCGGAGTGCAGGATGGGGCCTTCCCGCCTGCAGAATGTACCGGGATTATTTTACGAGCGGGTGCCAATCCAGAACGCCACCTGCACCAACGGCTTTGCCGGCGGGTATCCGCCCACCATGGGGGCCTACTATACGGATCTGTTGATTAATCAGGGAGATAAGCTGGTGCGGATCTGGCGGCTGCTGGAGCGCTGCCAGGATGGTTGTGTGCTGTTCCACTGCTCTGCCGGAAAAGACCGGACCGGCATCGTGGCCATGCTGGCTCTGGCGGCATCCGGCGTAGACCGGGAGGCTATTCTGGCCGACTATGAGGTCAGCGCGGAAAATATGCGGGCGGTTTTGGAGCGGCAGAAGCAGGCGGCCCGGGAGGCGGGAACCCCCCGGCCGGACTATCTGTATGAATCCCAGCGGCAGGATATGGACCGGGCCCTGAAATACATTGAGAAGCTGTTTGGCACGGCGGAGGAGTACCTGCGGTCCATTGGGCTGACCCGGACAGAGATCCGCCGGCTGACGGGTGCGTTGGGCGCAGTGGCCATGGGGGAAGGGGAGACCGCCTGATTTGCTGTAAAGAATAAAGTCTATAAGGCAAAAGGAATAAAAAGCACGGACTCTTTCGGGAGAATCGTGCTTTTTTCGGCTATTTGTTGACGAAAATGACGGAGGTATTGTATAATAAAAAAAATTCGGCAAAAAAGGCAGGGCGGAGGAGGAACTCTGCCCTCGTTTTCCAGAGGAGGGAACGCCTTGACGTTACAGCAGATCCGGTATTTTGTTACGGTGGGAAGAACGCTGAATTATACACAGGCCAGCCGGGAGCTGTTTGTCTCTCAGTCTGCGGTGAGCAAGCAGATTCAGGGGCTGGAGCAGGCCCGTTCCGCAGCCTCGGCCTCCCAGGCCCAGTTCCGGCTGGGAATCCTCCCGTTTCTGGACATCAGCCGCATAGCGCCAGGGGTGTTTGATGATTTTGGAAAGATATGCCCCAGCTGTCATCTCAATGTGGAATCGTATCCGCTGGAAGAACTGCTGGACCATTTTTATCAGAAACAGGTGGATGCGGTGTTGGTCCGTACCTTTGATATGGTAAAGGGGCGTTCCGTGGTAAGGTATCCACTGTCCCGCGGAAAAACCCACATTTATTTTAGCAGTAAGCTTTTTTCTGGCCGGAGGGATCTGGACTGCCTGCAGGCTATGGACTTTCAAGGGAAAACGATTTTCCTGCAGTCCACCAATAACAGCAACTATCAGCGTCCTGCCAGCCCGGAGTTTGTGCGGAATTACGGTTTTCAGCCCAGAGAGGTTCAATATGTAACCACATGGGAGGATATTTTGTCTAAGGTTCACATGGGATACGGCGTTACCATTGCTGGCCCTAGTTTCTGGATTTCCCGGGAGAAAAGCCTGCACTGTGTGCCGGTGGAGGGAAGCCGGGCGGACTGTGGGATTGATGCGGTCTGGTACCAGGACGGGGAAAATTTTTACTTGCCAGCATTCCAAAAAGTTATTTCCAATCTCGCCTTATCAAAACATTTCTGAATATCCAAGAGAATATGCACTTAAAATACTGACACGGCTATTCCTGCTGGGAATAACCGTGTCAATTTCTTTCTATTTCACAAATTTTTTGTCCACTGCTATAATCCACAGTAGATACAGAAAATATAAAAAGGTGGGGTGCAGATGAAAGATACAGAGGCTAAGCAAGAGACAATTTGCCGAAGCCAACAGGGAAAAGACTGGTTTTTAGAGGCAGATATCTGCATTGTGGGAAGTGGTATGGCAGGCCTTTATGCGGCCATGGCATCCGCAGAGCTGGGACGAAGGGTGATTCTGCTGGATGCGGAAACCCAGCTGGGCGGTATGGCCTACAATGCCAACATCGGCGCGTTCTGCGGTTTTTTCTCCAATGGGAAAGATATGGAAAGCTGCCGGCCTCTCACACGGATTTATGCGGAGGAGATGATGGAGGAGCTGCGGGCGGCAGGAGGCCTGTTCCCCCGGTATTCCTCAGAGACATTGGTTCCCACATACAATGACCTCTGCTTTCTACGGTGGGCGGAGCACAAGATGCAGTCCATGGGCGTCCAGGTCCTGCTGGGCTGCACTGTCAGCGAGGTGCAGCGGGAGGGGCGGCGGATCCGGAGCCTTACGGCGGTGAACCGCTATGGAAAGGTCCACGTGGAGGCCAAAGGGTTTGTGGATGCCAGCGGGGATGCGGCGCTGGCCTGGGCAGCGGATCTGCCCTGCCGGAAGAGCGAGATTGATGTGCTGGGCTCCCAGGTATTCCTGCTGAAGGAAGTAAACTGTGAGAACCCGCCCTCCAAGGAGGAAATCAGCCAGCGGGCAGCTGAGACGGCGGAGCAGTACGGCCTGGAGCGCCTGAAAGGCGTATTCTTCTACCTGCCCAATGAAGGAGGCATGGCTTATGTGAACATGACCCACGTCCCTACGCCCATGGATCCGGTGGAGGCATCCCGGATTACCATGAAGGGAAAAGATATGGTAGACCGGGTGGTCACCTTTCTGCAGAAAGAATTCCCGGAGACTTTTGGCCGCGCCTGCATCCAGAAATACGGGGAAACTGGTATCCGGCAGACCCGATCGGTGGCGGCGGTACACCAGCTGACAGCCCAGGAGATTGAGGATGCAGTTTGTTTTCCGGACCGGGTGGCCCGTTGTTCCTGGCCCATTGAGCTGCACAACGAGAGCAGCGGATATGTCTGGAAGGTATTCCCCTACGATCATGTACACTATATCCCCCTCTCCAGCATGATTTCCCCGGAGGCAGACAATTACGCGGCAGCGGGCCGGTGTATTGATGCGGATGTTACGGCTCTTTCCCGTGTACGGGTGATGGGGCCCTGTGCGGCTACCGGCGTGGCGGCAGCCCATGCGCTGGATTTGGCCGGAGATGGGAGTGTGCACCAGATTGACCTGGCGGAATTGCGAAAGCGCCTGGAGAGGAACCTGTTATAAGGGAAAATTCCCTGAAAATACATTTGTGAGGAGGTATTGCTATGAAGTCTAACTCGATGGAAGAGCGCTACAAGGATATTATATCCAAAGCGCCGGAACCCAAGCCGGGACCACTGACCCTGTCGGGCCTGTTCTCCATTGCACTGGGGTGTGTAGTGGGCTCCGGCCTGGTGACGCTGATTGGCCCGGCCATGGCCTATACCGGTTACTCGGTTTGGCTGGCCTATTTTGCGGCGGTTGTCATGGGATTGGTGATGACTCTCCCCATTGTGATAACGTCCAGCGTGGTTCGGGTCAGCGGCGCCTACTACTCCCTGGCGTCGGACATCTGTGGCCCCCGGTTCAGCGGCGTCATTGAGTATGCGCAGGTTTTGACACCGGTACTTTACGCCGGCTTCTACCAGGCACTGGGCATGTACATCAACCAGCTGTTCCCGCAGTTTTCCGCCAAGACCTATACGGTTGCCTGCATTTTGATTATGCTGGCTATCAACCTGCTGGGAATGAAGCCTTTTGAGAAAATTAGCAAAGTTATGGCGGCCATTCTGCTGGGCACCATGGTTCTATATGTAGTCTGGGGCCTGGTGCATGTGGATCAGCCCATCTTCAATTTTGGCGGTGACAAAATGTTTACCGGAGGAGTTGGTGGATTTGCCCAGGCAACGCTGCTGCTGGTGACCAGCTGCCAGGCGTATTATACTACACTCTATTACGGCAAAGACGCCAAAAACGCTACCCGGGATATCCCCAAGGCCATGCTGCTGACGCTGCCTTGCATCATCTTCATGTACTCCGGCCTGGCCATGGTGACCGCCGGCACGGTTCCCTTTGAGGAGGCGTCCGGAGCAGCCACCATTCTGCCCGCAGCCCGCAACCTGCTGCCCTCGGTGTTGTATGTGCTGTTTGTTATCGGTGGCCCGCTGATGGCCATTATCACCACCGTGAACCCTGGCTTCAACAACATCCGCTACGGTGTGGAGCAAGCGACCATTGACGGCTGGTTCCCCAAGGGGCTGATCCGCCATAACCGTTGGAAAATGCCTTGGATTGTGTACCTGATTTACACAGCCATCCTGCTGCTCCCCAACCTGCTGGGACTGAATATTGTTATGATCACCAACATTTACCAGTTCCTGTCCTACATCACCAACATGACGGTTGTGTTCTGTGCCTTCCGCCTGCCGTCCCGGTATCCGGAAGCCTTTAAGCGGAATATATTCCACGTGAGCAAGCCGGTTATGTATGTGATCTGCCTGCTCAGCGCGGCGGCTTACACCATCGTATTCATCAAGGCGGCTCTGAACATAAGCCCTATCTGCTACGTCATAGCCATTGTGTTTATCATTGTGGTTATGATCGCCAGCAGCTACCTGATCAAAAACAAGAAGCTGCACATTGTCACCTCTGTGTGGCCCAGCCAGGACCCGGCGGAAGCCAAGGGCTCTGAAGGCAAATAAAATACGGATTGCATTTTGAAATTTCCATAAAATGGGATTGCCCCGGGTGGCAGCCAAGGAGGTGGAGGCGGCCGGCGGCCTTCCCTTTGAAATCCGTACCGCGGCACCGGTTGACTTCCTTTTTACCGGCCATGAGAATGGATTCATTTTGGGCAGCCGGGATCTGATCTCCTACGATGTGGAATCAGCGGTGGAAGGCATGGGCCTGGACGGCATGATCTGCCTGGCCTCCTGTGACAAGACCCTGCCGGGCCAGCTGATGGCTGCGGCCCGCATCAACGTGCCCACCATCGTAATCGCCTGCGGCTACCAGCCCTGCGGCACCTACAAGGGCGAGCACTTTGACATTGAGGACCTGTTTATCCAGACCGGCCGCAAGTCTGTGGGCCAGGTGACGGATGAGGAGATGGAGGAGATGATCCGGGCTGCCATCAAGGGACCGGGCGTCTGCCAGGGAATCGGTACCGCCAACACCATGCACATTGCCTGTGAGGCACTGGGATTCTGTCTGCCGGGCACCACACCGGTGCTGGCCAACAGCCCGGCCATGTGGGATGCGGTGAAGGCTGCCAGCCACCGGATCGTGGAGATGGTGGATGAGGACTTGAAGCCCCGGGATATCCTGACGCCGGAAGCCTTCGCAAACTGTGTGAAGACCCTGCTGGCGGTCAGCGGCTCCCTGAATGCCATGAAGCATCTGCAGGCCATTGCCCATGCGGCCCAGTCAGATGTGGATGTGTTCGGCCTCTTTGACAAGTATGCCGACGATATTCCGCTGCTGGCCGGTATCCGCCCCAACGGAGATATTTTTATTGATGACTTTGACGCAGCCGGCGGTACCCTGGCGGTGATGAAGCAGCTGGAAACCGTGGTGGACGGCAACGCGGTGAATGCCAACGGCAAGACGGTGGCGGAGAACCTGAAGGATGCGGTGGTGAAGAATGATGAGATTATTCGCCCTATGGACCGCCCTCTGAACACCCGCCCGGGCATGATCATCCTTAAGGGCAATCTGGCAGATGCAGGCCTGATGAAGCTGCAGATTGACGACACCATCAAGACCGGCTACTTCCGTGGGCCGGCCAAGGTCTTCGCCAATGCCCAGCAGGTCATTGACGCCCTGAATGCGGGCACCATTGTCAAGGGCGATGTGATTGTCATCCGCGGCCTGGGTATTACGGGTACGCCTGGTATGGGCGGCCCCCGGTACTCCTTGTTCGCGGTGGACGGCAAGGGCCTCAGCGGTGACGTGGCCATGATTACAGATGGCAATGCTTCCGGCCTCTGCAACGCGGCCCTGATGGTTACGGACATTACGCCGGAGGCGGCTACCGGCGGTGCCATCGGCCTCATTGAGGATGGAGATATGATTACCATTGACGCGGCCAAACGCCTACTGCAGCTGGAAGTTTCGGACGAAGTGCTGGCGGAGCGCCGCAAGCATGCGCCGGACTATCATAAGTGCGGTGAACAGGGCTGGCTGAAGATCCTGCAGGAGCGGGCCAAACCCCTCACCGAAGGCGGCGTAATGGATTAAGGACAAGAAAATAGGGGGGCGGCCATTGGCCGCCTCCTTCTATATTATTAGGCCTTTTGCCATCAAATTTTATGCTCCTGGGCATATCTGCGGCCGTAGGAGGCCAGCTCGTCCAGGTAAATATCATTATTCCATTTCCGGAAGCAGCAGCCGTTGGCAATGGAGGGGAAGAATGGCCCGCCTGGGCAATAGGTGTCAAAGGCCCGGCGGACCTCCGCCCGGATTTCTTCCTCGGTGATGTTCTCAATGTCAATTTTCGGTCCGTCTACGCCGCCCACCATGGGAAGCTTGCCCTCGGTGATCCGCTGGATCTCTACAATATCGTTCTGGGGAATGGCTCCCTGCCAAATATCAACGCCCATCTCCACCATATCCAGCACCAGGGGCTGGCAGATACAGTCGGCGTGGTGCATGAAGATAATGCCGCAGTCGTGGGCTGTCTTTATAATCTCTGTGTGCAGCGGCTTGATCAGTTCCCGCCAGATCCGGGGCGGAAGGAATACGTTCTGCTTGGAGCCCCAGTCGTCATGGAAGAAAACAATGTCTGGCTTCAGGTACTTGGCTGCCAGCTTCAAATACTCGATTTTGTAATCCGCAATCTTCCGCAGGATGCCGGCCATCTCTTCCGGGTATTCCATGTAGTTGATCAGCGCGTTCTGCATGCCCATCAGATGGTGTGACCGCTCAAACAGCCCGCCGGAACAGAAAATGGCGCAGAAATATTCCTCACGGTTGACGGACTCTGCCTGCCGGATGGCCTCGCTCCAGTCCAGCCCTTCCAGGGTAGGGACCTTCAGCTGCTCCTCCCAGTGTTCAATGTCCTTGATCACCGCGTTTTGGTCGTTGACAACCGGATGCGGTCCCGGCGCCGTGGGGGGATAGAGGTAGCACGTCCCCCAGGCATCCTGGTGGATTTTTCCGTCCTGGGGGATCCTATCGCGCTGAAATACCGGATCCATGACAAACTGCAGTGCGGGCATGAAATCTTCGTAGTAATCGGGTTGCTGGCGGTTCAATACCGCCATAGCGTTTTGACGTGGTGTCATCATCTTTCACAACCTCCTGTATCCGTGTTTTAAGACATCCTCTGTGGGTGCCGGAAACCTATGGGTCAAAATATTCTTTTGCCCATCTTGTTATATACTTAATTTATAGCATTATCCCGTTAAGATGTCAAACCATTCCTGCCGCCAGCAGCAGGCTTGCGGCCGCCCCCACCAGGGTGGCCAGCAGGGCTCCGGCCAGGGTGTAGCGGGTTTTCGTGACCTTGGCTGCCAGAAAGTATACGCTCATGGTATAGAAGATGGTTTCCGTGCAGCCCATAAGGATGGAGGCGGCCAGCCCAATTTGGGAATCGGTCCCGTAGGTGGCAAACAGGTCTGTGACCAGCCCATTGGCAGCGGAGGAGGAAAACATCCGCACCAGCAGCAGGGGCACCAGAGGACCGGGGATGTGCAGCAGGCCTGTGAGGCCGGACAGGTAGTGGGCGATCAGATCCAGGAGGCCGGAGGCCCGCAGCACGCTGACGGCGGTCAGGAGCCCCACCAGCGTGGGGGCAATGTCTGCCACAGTTTTCAGCCCCTTCTTGGCGCCCTGGACAAAGTCATCGTAGACCGGGCGTCCCTGGGACAGCCCGTGGGCTACAATGTAAAAGATGACCAGCGGCAGGATCAGATCCGAAAGGTAAAGAAGGATTCGCATGGCGTAGCGTGGGGCATGGGGAAAGCCCGTACCTCCGGTTGGGGTTTGGTTCAGTATATGAGCGGAGGCGGAGGTTCAGTAGGGGGAATTTTCCAATTCAAGCTATAACCCTGGGTTATCCCACAAGGATTCTCTGTGTCTTGATTCTTTGGCATAAAAGTAGTAAAATCATAATGTGGGATTTTATGGGAAGGAGGGCGCTGCTGAGAGGCAGCGCTTTTTCTGCATATTGACACGCTGGACATACACGGCATCTGTGAAACACCCTCCGGGTGTATCCGGATGCCGTAAAAAGACGGCAAACAAATGGAAAGGAGGACTTATCAATGGCATATCTTTCGCGGCAGTGTGTGGACTGCCAGGAAAATACCAAGCGCCGTGAGGGGAAATTTTGGGGAAAGGATGAGAAGGGCCAGCCCTTTTCCGGCCCCATGTATCACTGTGACAACCGTGCTTGCAGAATCAACCGGGAACGGGAGCGAGGGGAACGGTACCTGCAGGGAGGAGGGGCATACGCCGACGAGCACAGGAGGCGGGCCGCAAAGCGGAGAAGCGCAAGGCAGCGGTGAACACCGGTATGGAAATGCCTGTGGCTGGGGACTGGCATGATTCGCAACGCTGGAAACGTATGTTGGAAAAGAAAAATTCACAGGGCACCATCCGTTTAGGAGAGTGCCCTGTGTTGCCCTAAAAGATAATTGAACATCAAGACGCGGAAAGCAATGCTAGATTACTCGCACTGTCCCGCTCACTCCATTTTATAACTTTTGCATCATAGTTTAGGAAAGCATCTTCAACACCTTTTGCAATATTGTTCTGATCATTCAGGATAACAATGAGTTGGCTCCCGTTTTTTCTGGCTGGCTTTGTATCATTCCACGCAAACAAGATATTCCCCATGCTTGATTTATTGGGGTTATTAACTGCCTGGCACAATCTCTCCGGTTTTGTCCGGCTCCTTTGAAGTAAAAAGTCATAATTATGTGCGAACCCAGATATTCCTGTGAATTGAACATTATCTGAATAGTAGATTTCTTTCGCATCAAAGAACGCTTGAATATCGTCCAGAAAAAGAGATGCTACTTTTGACTTAGAAATAGTGAACATATCATCAATACGTAACATCGCTTGAATAAATAAATGCTTTTTCTGCGCAAAACTGTTGGCAGGTGCTTTAGCAATCAATTCATCGCCATTCAATTTTACACCATATTGGTTCAGTATCCTCTGTAAATGCTCTTTTCGTGCAGGCGTAAACTGAAATCCGCGCATCTTCAAATTGTGGATGGTTGCGCTGTCATCGCTAAAATAAAATTCATCGCCATCTTGCCTTACATAAATTTGCAGATAATCATTTGCGCTGTCTAAATAAGGAGTGGTAATCTCGTAATACTCTCCGACTTTTTCAAAAGTAATTTCTTTCCTTAGCCATGTAGCATACTCATCCATTAGTTTTTGAATGTCCAAGATTGTCCCCTCCTTTTTACTGTGTTTCATTTTGATATAAAATATTTGGTTGCTCAATTACATTGAAACGAGTTAAAAATGCAATAGTATTTTCAACAAATGCATCATCCCTGATATCGTCTGCGGAGAAAGCATAATCTCTTCCAAATCCTTCACGGTAAACATGCCAATGGCTACCACATATTTTTTCGCCATCAGGATTGCGGTGAACAGAAGTCGCATTAATATGTAGTTCTAAAAGCATCGTTCCGTTTTTTTTAATTCGAGCTCCAATATTATATTTCCGAGGTTGAATTTTGCCTCTATAAATGTTTACGGAGAAAATATCCTTTTTGGTATCTCCTTCGACATCAAATTCAACCGATTTACCGCTGGTAGGAAATTCAATTTCAGCAATCAGGGAACACTTAAGCATCTCTAACAATTTTTTCGCTTCTGCTTGTGTCAATTTCGCCGCGCCCATCGGATCACCTCCATGTATTCGTTAGTGTATCATTGACATCGTAATTTTTCAAGAGTAGGTGCGAACAATAGACTCAGAAAGCTAACAGCGTCTTTATACGCTGCCTGACGAAACTGCGTATAGCAGTTATCTTGAAAAACTTGAATGGAGACGGGTGTTCTTGATTACCATGCTCCTGACAAATCCAGTGGGCACCGCAGACAGAAGTTGGAACCGGATAAGGGGCCGCTTGTCAGGGCGGCCCCTTTGGGATTCTTCGGTGGGCCGGAAGGGAAATCCGGCTTCCCGGGGAATTTTTCTTAGTAGATTTACACCGGGAACAGCCACAGGCAGCAGAGGATGGTGCTGGCGATGGCAATAAGGAAGAACGGCAGCGTAAATTTCAATGTGTTCTTCAGGGTGTAATTTCCGGCGGCAAAGGCCATGGCCACATTGGCGGCGCCGGTGGGCAGAATCGGGAAGTAGCTGGCCATGGCGGCGCCCAGTGCGGCGGCCCGGGGGTCATAGCCGGCGGCCACGGAGGCGGCTGCTGCCAGTGGCACCAGGACGTTGTACACAGCGGTATTGTTCATAAAGTTGGTGATAATGCCGCTGGCCACGGTAAAGACAACCACAATGGTAACCCCGGAGGGATTGCTGCCCAGCAGGCTGTTGATGGCGTTTCCAATGAGCACGCTGGCGTTGGTGTTTGTCAGGGCATCGGAGAGGACAAAGATGCCGGCCAGCATAAAGACCATGTCGGTGCTCAGATTGGAGAGAACCTCCTTGGGGGTCAGGGTCCGGGTGATCTGCAGCACAATGACGCCGATCACCGGGATCAGGTACATGGTGTCTCCCAGCTGGCTGCCAAAGAAGAAAGAACCCATGACGCAGACGAACACAATGTAGGTGATGATTTCCTGGTGTCGGGGAATGGCATGGAACTCCTTCAGGTTGGTGATTTTGGAGGCGTCAATCTCCGTCTTGGGCAGCAGCTTATAAAAAATCACAAAGTAGGCCGACAGGAGGAGCAGCGGGATGATACTGACCTTGAATACGTCTGTGAGGCCAAAGGTGTAGCCATAAGCCTCCAAGAATGCATTAAGCCGGGAGGCAGAGGTGGCGCCCATGGCAATGGGGACCTTGGAAGTCCATATACTGGCTAGCAGGGCGGTGGGCAGCAGCACCCGGGAAGCGCACAGCTCCTTGTCTGCGCTGAGGATTCCAAGCAGCATGATCATCAGCGCCACTGTGGTGGTGGCAACCATCATCTGTGCAAAGAAGGCAATCAGCAGGCAGAAAATCAGCAGAATAGCCAGATCCGATTTACCGCCGTGCATGCCTAGGATTCTTTGCTGTATGGAATGCAAAAAACTGGTTTTTCCAAAGGCATAGCTGATGACAAAAATGCAGGCGATCATGATCAGCGTTTTGTTGCAGAAGCCGGAAAAGGCATCCTGGATGGGCATAACGCCGGTCAGCGCCAGCAGTGCGCAGCAAATCATGGTGGTTAGCCCGTAAGACCATTTGTTGAGGACAAAGCCGATAATCATTAAAACCGTGATAATCAGAACGATATAGGATGAATCCATCTTATACTCTCCTTTCATAGCTGCCGTGGTTCTCACGGCATCCCGTTACACCCGAAGGGTGTTTCCTTGGATTGCGGTGAAACTTATAGAGTCCGTTTATTCCTCAGCCGTATTTTTGCCTTCTTCTGGAATTACAGGCAGAATCAGGCGAGAAGCGGCCAAAGGCTTGTGGTGTACTGTGTTGGTGGCAATCGCCAGGTCTTTATCCGTGCCGGGGCGGTTTCCGGTGTTGTGGTTCCGGTCGTACATCGGGAAGCAGCTGCTGGTTACCTCCAGGCGGATCTGGTGGCCGGGGCCGAAGTAATTGCTGGTATTTCCCATGTCCACGGTCAGGGTACGGATCTCCCCCGGAGTCAGCAAATGGGCGTCAAAGGTGTTGTTGTACCGGGCCCGGACAATACCATCGGTAATGTTCAGGGATCGCCCATCCGGATACACATCCAGGAGGCGGCAGAAGAAATCTGTATCCGGCGCGGAGGAGGAGATGGCCAGCTCTGCTTTTACCGGGCCGGTTACCTCAATTCCGGTCTCCAGCACCGGAGTAGAGTAGACCAGTACATCCTCCCGCTCCTCTATGGGGCGGAAATCCTGGATTGCCCCGGCGCATCCTCCGGGCACGCGGCCGGGAACCGGCTTTTCCGGATCGTAGATAAAGGAATCGGAGGATTCCTCTTCCTCCGGCAGTTTCCGGGAGAGCACGCCGTCCCCGTGGAGGGTGTTGGCGGAGCCATGGCTGTGGAGATAGAAATCGGTATACACGGTCCGGGCCAGGGGCCATTCCTGCTCATCCCTCCACTGGTTTTTGCCCATGACGTACAGGCGGATGGGGGCTTCCTCCTCCACGCCGGTCTTTTCCCCTTTCAGCCAATAGTCTAGAAAGCGGATGATGTGGGCCTGAATCTGCAGCTGATCACCTTCTGCCCGAGGGAAGCTCAGCTCACCCTGCTGATTGCTGAAAATGCAGGAGTGGTTCCAGGGCCCAATGACCAGACGTGTTCCTTTGCGGACATCCGGGTTGGGATTTTCCGTGGTCAGGGTGATAAAGTTTTCAATGGGGCCGTTTTTGGAAGATGTATCGTACAGGCCGCAGTACATTAAGGCCGGGGTGGTGACTTGGGTCAGGTCAATGGGGCGTCCTTCCACCGCCGGGATTTTGGGATCGTCAAAGCCGGCCACCTTAATGCGGTACTCCTCCATATAAGGAAACCAGGGGTAAAGCTGCATGGCGGGCATGTCAATTTCCGGCACATACAGAAACTGCTTGCCCATGTCTCGGGTGTTTTCTTCCAGCTTTTTTTGGGCCTCCTCCCGCTTCGCCGGATCCGCAATCCGCTTTAGGTACCGGTCGGCCTGCTGAAGCAGCCAATCCGCATGGAGGGCATTGGGCAGAAAGCCGCCGGAATATTTGGGTTTGCAGCCCTGCATAAAGGGGCAGATACACTTCAGGTGAGGCGGCCGTTTGGCGGCGGCGGTCAGCTGGGTATAGGCGTAATAGGAATGGCCGAAGGTTCCCACGTTGCCGTCGCACCAGGGCTGGGCGGCGGCCCATTCAATGGTGTCATAGCCGTCGTCTCCCTGATCCATAAAGAAGTTCACATCCCCGTCTGAGGTGCCGGAGCCACGGACATCCTGGTATACCACGCAATAACCGGCTTTGGCAAAGCCAATGGGGCTTAGCTGTCCCCAGCGCCGGTCCAACGTTTCCTTCTCGTATGGAGAGCGGAACACCAGGGCAGGATGCTTTTGGTCATCCTGGGGCCGATACAGATCGGCCCGGAGGATCACACCGTCCCGCATGGGGATCTCCACGTCCTTTTCAATCAGAATATTCATGGTACATAACTCCTTTCTGCTACTTGCCGTGTCTCTCACGGCATCCAGTTACACCCGGAGGGTGCTCCTGTGAAACGTAATATTGAATATAAAAAAAGTATAGGGTTATTCCTCTGAATTAGGAAATACGAAAATGCTTATGATATATAAATGACAGAAAATTTGTCCTGGCTGAAAAGTAAGAATCCGGTTATAATGAAAACAGTTTTCCAGGGAAAAGGGCAGAGGGGAGGAAGGAGGAGTAACGTATGAACCTGCTGCAGCTCAAGTATTTTCAGGAGATTGCCCGTTATCAGAACATTACCAAGGCGGCGGAGGCGCTGCATGTCTCACAGCCCTCCCTGAGCACGTCCATTAAGCATCTGGAGGCGGAGCTGGGGATTGACCTTTTTGACCGCAAGGGAAAAAGTATTGTTCTCAACGAAAATGGCCAGAATTTTCTTCGGGACATCAATTCGGTGTTTGAGCTGCTGGAGCGGAACCAGCAGAAAAAGAATATCCAGGCAGGAGGAAGGAATCAGGAGATTTCCATTGGCGGGGAGAAGAGTGAGCTGATGCTCTCTTCCTTTATCGCTGGCTTTGTCTCCCGGTATCCCGATGTGCGTATTACCTTCCGGAATTCGGTGAAGATGGCCACCCTGGACCCGGAAATCCTGGATTTTTTTATTTACGCGGAGCCGGCGGGGAAGGACAAGCGGGGAAAGCTGGTGCTGGAACGGGAGGGGCACAGCATCCTGCTGTCCAAACAGCATCCGCTGGCAGCATGTGGGGATGTCAGCCTGTCCATGATCCGAGAGGAGCCCTTTGTCTTTGTGACGCCTCACTCCGGCAAGATGCCGCCGGGATACCGGATTTGCTGTGACAGCGGTTTCCAGCCCAACGTGGCCTGCATAACGGATGAACGCACGGTCATGCTTTCCCTGATGGCGGACAGCCGGCTGGTCTCTATTGTCCCTTCCTCGGATGCCAGGGCCTTTACCCATATCGGGGCGTTTGTGGCCTTTCCCGTGGATCAGGCGCGGGAACGGGACATTGTGCTTTCCGTGCCCGCCCGCAAACCGCTTTCCCCCATTGCCGGAACTTTTCTGGAGGAGCTGGCACAGGTTCCGGAGATTCAGCGCCTGAACCCGGCCTTGGATCGGACGCTGTTTGACAGCATTCCGTAACGGGCAAGCGGCGGGGCCTGGAGAGCCGTGGTAAAAAGGTTTGTTTTTACAGTGTTCCTCTGCTGCACCAGAAAAAAACAGGACTATATTTTTAGGCGAGACGGAATGAAATAGATTGTAGATTGGACCCAGTTACCCCTCCAGCTGCCTATGCCCTTTCCGCCTCCAGAAGCTCCGCCGCCAACTGCCCGATAACCGGATAATCCCCGGATAATTCGTTGCCCTTCAGCCCGGCCATGGCAATCTCACTCCGCGCATAGAAAACAGCCGCCGGTTTTCCCACCATCTCCAGCATGAATTCCTCATCCCCCCGGTTGACCTTGTTGAGGACATAGCGGATGGGCTTGCCAATGCTGGCGCTGAGTTCCCCGATTTTTCTGGAAAGCTTCAGCGACTCAAAGGACGGATCAATGACCATCAGGATCACATCTGCGCTGTCGTCAATTCCACGGCCGAAGTGCTCAATCCCCGCCTCCATATCCACAATGGCGATTTCGTTGGGGGAGAGCGCCAGGTTTTCCACCAGCTGACGGGTCGCTTCCCCAAAGGCACAGGCACATCCTTGGGGCACCCTCCGTAAGGAAGGTGCCCCGAGGGCTTTTGTATCTTAATGAAATATTGTTGTGTGAAATGCGGCGCAGCCTTGT
>CAJFTW010000010.1 GCA_904420025.1 Candidatus Pseudolachnospira avium | reverse complement strand
GATTATTTGAGGGTAACCTTTGCTCCCTCTTTCTCCAGAGCTTCCTTGGCAGCCTCGGCTTCCTCTTTGGAAACCTCGTTCTTGAACACCTTGGGAGCGCCGTCAACCACTTCCTTGGCTTCCTTCAGGCCCAGGCCAGTCAGCTCACGCACAACCTTAATGACCTTAACCTTGTTGGGGCCAACCTCAGTCAGCTCAACATCGAAGGAATCCTTCTCCTCAGCAGCCTCGGCAGCGCCGCCGGCAGCAGCCACTACTACGCCCGCAGCAGCGGACACGCCAAACTTCTCCTCGCAGGCCTTTACCAGCTCGTTCAGCTCTAACACGGACAGCTCTTCCACAGCTGCAATGATCTCTTCAATAGACAGTTTTGCCATTTTCTTTTCCTCCAATTAGATTTTTGAATGAATATTGTTTCAAACTTACGCTTCCGCAGGTGCCTCTGCCGGCGCGTCTTTTTCCGCAATCTGCTTAATAACGCGGGCAAAGTTGGCGATGGGCGACTGCAGGCTTCCAAGCAGCTTGGACAGCAGCTCTTCGCGGCTGGGAACCATAGCCACAGCGGCAATTCCCTTCTCATCATAGTAGGCGCCTTCCACAACGCCGGACTTCATCTGGAAAGACTCCACCATCTTGGCATACTTGGCCACAATTCTGGCCGGAGCCGTGGCGTCCGTTTTGGAAACCGCAATTGCGGTGGGACCCTCCAGATCCTTGCTCAGCTCTTCGAACGGGGTGCCTTTGACAGCCAGCTTAATCAGGGTGTTTTTATACACCTTGTAAGTAACACCGGCCTCTCTCAGCTCTTTCCGCAGCTGGGTGTCCACATCTACCGTAATGCCTCTGTAATCCACAAGCACAGCAGACTGCGCACCGTCCAGCAATGCGGAAACTTCCTGAACGATCGGCTGTTTCAATTCTACTTTAGCCATGTTTTCGGTTACCTCCTTATAGATTTCAACTCCATGGGAAATCCAAAGGACTTTCCGTGGAATAAAAACGCCCTTCCATCCGAAGACAGAAGGGCGGTTACACGCTTGCGCGAACATCCTCTTCCTCGGCAGGCGGAATTCTTCCTTATGCCTTACGGCACCTGCTGTCTTCGGCAGTGGCAATTCTTGAATAAAATATCACAGTTTCCTGCGTTTGTCAAGCGCAAAAGCCAAAGCTCTTACGCGTTCATCAGCTTGGTAGGATTCAGACGCACACCAGGGCCCATGGTGGAGGCAATGGTCACGCTCTTCAGGAACGCGCCTTTTACCGCCGCGGGACGAGCTTTGATAATAGCGCTCATCAGGGCATTGAAGTTGTCCGCCAGCTGCTCTTCGGTAAAGGAAACCTTGCCCACCGGCACATGGATGATGTTGGTCTTGTCCAGACGGTACTCAATCTTACCAGCTTTGATATCGTTGATGGCCTTGGTCACATCCATGGTAACCGTGCCGGCCTTGGGGTTGGGCATCAAGCCCTTGGGGCCCAGAACACGGCCCAGACGGCCAACCACGCCCATCATGTCCGGCGTAGCCACAACTACGTCAAAGTCCAGCCAGCCCTCGTTCTGAATCCGGGGGATCAGCTCCTCGCCGCCCACATAGTCTGCGCCGGCGGCAGCGGCCTCATCCGCCTTCACGCCCTTGGCAAATACCAGGACCCGGACAGTTTTTCCGGTTCCGTGGGGCAGTACAACAGCGCCACGGATCTGCTGATCCGCGTGACGGCCGTCACAGCCTGTACGAATATGCACTTCTACGGTCTCATCAAACTTTGCCGCCGCGCACTTCTTTACCAGTGCAATGGCCTCCTCCGTATCGTACTGAGCGGCACGATCGACAGCCTTGGCAGCTTCCAGGTATTTCTTTCCTCTTTTCATCTACGCACCCTCCTCTCAGTCTTCTACCACAATGCCCATGCTTCTGGCCGTACCGGCGATCATGCTGGTAGCAGCTTCAATGGAAGCGGCATTCAGGTCAGGCATCTTCAGCTCCGCAATCTTCTGCACTTCCGCCCTCTTGATGGTGGCCACCTTGTTGCGGTTGGGCACACCGGAGCCGGACTGAATTTTGCAGGCCTTCTTCAGAAGAACCGCAGCCGGCGGAGTCTTGGTGATGAAGCTGAAGCTTCTGTCTGCGTAGACGGTAATCACAACCGGAATAATCAGGTCCCCCTGATCCGCCGTTCTGGCGTTGAACTCCTTGGTGAACTGCACAATGTTCACACCGTGCTGACCCAGAGCAGGGCCCACCGGCGGTGCCGGGGTAGCCTTGCCGGCAGGGATCTGTAATTTGATGTAACCCGTTACTTTCTTTGCCATTTGGCTTTCCTCCTTTTTTCTTCAGCCTTCCGGCTGATGGTGGTGTTTGGCGGGGCGGGTGACCCCTCCCACACGCCATCCGCTGGTGCGGATGTCTGCCCGCTGTGCAGGCAGCCTTACATTTTGCGAACTTCTGTGAAGCTCAGTTCCACCGGGGTTTCCCGGCCGAACATATCGACAAGAATGGTAACGCTTTGTTTCCCTTCATTGATCGACTGAATCACTCCCACCGTGTCTTCCCAGACACCGGAGGTTACCTTCACCGTGTCGCCCACGGCAAAGTCAATCACCAGCTCGCCGCCGGCAATCCCCATGTGATACATCTCTTCCGGGGACAGCGGCACTGGTTTGCTTCCCGGGCCCACAAACCCGGTTACACCGCGGGTGTTGCGGACCACATACCAGGTATCATCATTCATCACCATGTTGATCAGAACATACCCGGGGAACATCTTTTTCTGGACGGTCTTTTTTACACCGTTTTTCAACTCCACCACATCCTGCAGAGGCACCGCCACTTCCAGGATCTCATCATGGAGCTTCCGGTTCTCGATGGTCTTTTCCAGATCCGCCTTCACCTTATTCTCATATCCGGAATAAGTGTGAACCACATACCAGTTAGCTTCTGCCATAGAATCACCCTTTGCCCTTACAGAATAAAGCCAAGACCAAATTGAATTACAGTATCCAGGATCGCAATAAATACGCCCACGAATACGCTGGCAAGGATGACGGCAATGGTCTGCTTCACCGCCTTTTTCCGGTCCGGCCAGATCACTTTCTTAAATTCTGCTTTCAGAGTTTTGAAACGGCTTTTCTTTTCTTTGACAGCCGCCCCGCTCGTATTCTCTCCCATAGGCCCAAACCTTTCTGCTGCGCTTCTGTCAACTGATTCCTGGTTTACTTTGTCTCTCTGTGGAGCGTATGGGTTCTGCAGAACTTGCAGTACTTCTTGGTCTCCATCTTTTCCGGATGGTTCTTCTTTTCCTTCATCATGTCATAGTTTCTCTGCTTGCACTCGGTGCATGCCAAGGTGATCTTTACGCGCATTTTCCTCTACCTCCGCTAGGTTTGCTGTTCTATTTTTCAGATCTTTTTACACACAAAAAAAAGACCTGCATCTTCCGACGTGTTCTGTTACTATAGCACAAGAAGTGTCTGCCGTCAAGAGGTTTGGGGGAAATTCCCCCGCCTCTTGCAATAAAAATCTCGCCCTACTCCAAAAACGCCTCCATCTTTCTCCGGAATCTCCCCGGCGTCTCCGGGTCCGGCTCTCCAAACCGTTCCAGCGCCTGCTCCAAAACGGTTTCCTCCACCGGGCCTCCCTCTATCGCCTCGTACATCCGGCGCAGCTGCTCTTTGTCAAAGGGTTCCGGCAGCGCCAGAACACCAATGCCCTCCGCGTCCCTCTGCCGCAGCAGCCGCTGCCGGGCGGCGGCGATAATCTTGGCATGGTCAAAGGCCAGCCCCTCCTGCTCCTGGATTTTCCACTCTTCCTGGCGGGAGGAGCCCGCCACGGTCACCTGCCGCTCCAGCCGGGCCGTCAGGCATACATCCCCACTGGCCAGCTGCAATTTTACCGGCCTGCGGCTGCGCCAGCCGCCTTCCACCGGCTCCTGCACCGCTTTCCCTTCCTGCCAGTCCAGGGCAAACCATCGCGCATCCCCTGCATCATCCCCTGCCTGCACGGTTATCCGGCTGCCATCCAGCAGCGCCATATGGGCGCTGCTCATCACCCACATACGGGGATCCCGTCCCCAGTCGCTGAACACCTGCAGCTGTTCCAGATAACCCTGGCGCACGTGGGTCTCCTCCTCCAGTTCCCGGGAGGCCGCTTCTCCCACTGTCTCCCCCTCCGATACAAAGCCTCCGGGCAGGGCCCACCGCCCCAGGAAGGGATGGCCCTTCCGCCGGATCAGAAGCAGATACAGCCGGGCCCCCCCGGCAGTTTCCGGCTTGGCCGGTTTTTCCGCTGGCCCCCCCTCTGCCGATGCGTCCACTGCTGGCAGGCATTCCCCTACGGCGGCAGAAAAGATCACCATGTCCGCAGCCACCGAGGGCTTTTTGTAACGGTCCGGATCATAGGATGCCAAAAACTCCGCCTCGGTTCGCCCCTTGGCATCCCGCAGCCAGTAGGAGGGAGGTGCCAGGGGCTGGGAAATCCGTTCCACCGTTCCCCGCAGGAAATCATCCAGCTTGGCCAGGGCCCGCTGCCGCAGATCCTGGGGAGGCTCCATGCAGGCCTCTGCCAGGCTGGCCGCCATGGCCGCCAGGGTGTCACTGTCCCCTCCTACGGAGATAGCCAGGCGGATCACATCCGCAAAGTCTTCCCCCTCCAGGAACGCTTCCACCGCCACCGGCACGGAACCCTCACAGCTGGAGTCAAAGGAATAGGTGGGGCGGATGGCATCCAGGGTAAAATCCATGGAATAGCGGGCGGCGGCATAGCCCCGCACCGCTTCTTTACCGCCGCCGTGCCGGAGCAGCCAGATGCTGCCGGCAATGGCCTCTGCCCCTTTGACACCGGACGGGTGGTTGTGGGTCACCTCCGCGGACAGCCGCCCCAGCAGCTCCGCCTCCTCCAGGCTCCTGGCCACCCAGCCGGCAAAGGAGGCCCGCATAGCGGATCCATTCCCCCAGCTGCCGTAAGGCTCCCAGCTGTCCGACTGGGCCCAGTGCCGGAACTTTCCGCCGTAGCCGGCATCCGGATACCGGCGGGCAAAGGCCCGCACCTGTCCGGCAATGGACCGGCGGACAGCCGCCTGGGCCTCCAGGTCCTCCGCCAACCGGTCCCGGTCCACCTGTTCTAAGCCCCGGAGGATCCCCTCCGCCACCGCGTAGGTGAGGACCGAATCGTCGGTAAACCGGTCTCTCTCCAAAATCAGCGTCTCCGGCTTTTCTTTGATGTTATGCCACTCATACCAGGAACCGGATACATCCCCCATCAGGGCTCCGGTCATCCAAAAATTGTCCATCTGTACACCTCCCGGACTGCCGCCGCAGGCCTATCATCCTTTCCTGTAATCATAGCACAAATTTATCCGTCTGAAAATGGGTTCCTGGGCCGTACCTCCTCCGTTTTTCCGGCCCGCAGGCCAGCAGGGCGGATACGCTTCCCAAAAGGTGGCTTTCTATCCCCGGCAGAACGCCAAAAACACAAAAATCAAATGAATACATATAAGTTTTTGCTATTGACAATCCCATGTGCGGCCGCTATAATGTCCGCATCAGGACAAGGGCGTTCCCCGGGAGACGCCTCTGTCCTTTTTTTATTTTCCATTGGTATGAGTTGAGGAAGGGAGGTATTCTATGTCCGCATATTCTTTGATTGATACCTTGTGGATATTTCTGGCCGCGATTCTCGTCTTCTTTATGAATTTAGGCTTTGCCAGTGTGGAAGCCGGCTTTGCCCGCTTCAAAAACACCGTAAACATCCTGTCCAAGAACTTTATTGTCTTTGCCGTCTCCTCCCTGGGCTTCCTGCTGCTGGGCTGGGGGCTCATGTTTGGCGGCAGCAATCCATTTGTAGGTACAGAGCACCTGTTCATTCTGGGCAGCCAGGATCTATCCTTCTATGATGAGACCCTGACCTCCTCGGTCCCCTTCTGGGGCAAGTTCTTCTTCCAGCTGGTGTTCTGCGGCACTGCCGCCACCATTGTGTCCGGCGCTGTGGCAGAGCGGGTCAAATATGTGTCCTTCATCCTGTTTTCCTTTGTGCTGACCCTGGTCATCTATCCTATTGTAGGCCACTGGGTCTGGGGCGGCGGCTGGCTGGCGCAGCTGGGCTTTATGGAACATGACCGTCAACGGCTGCCTGGCCGGACTGGTGGGCATCACCGGAAGCTGCGCCTACGTATCCCTTGCCGCGTCCCTGCTCATCGGTGCCATCGCCGGCATTCTGGTGGTGTTTGCCGTCCGGTTCTTTGACAAAATCAAGGTGGACGACCCGGTGGGCGCCACCTCCGTCCACCTGGGCTGCGGCATCTTCGGCACCCTCTGCGTGGGCCTCTTTGCCCAGGAAGGGGCCACCAGCCTGTCCACGGCCAACGGCCTGTTCTACGGCGGCGGCTTCGGCCTTCTGGGTGTGCAGATTCTGGGAATTGTCGCCATCGGCGTTTTCTCCTTTGTCTCCTCCGGCCTGGTGTGGCTGGTGCTAAAGCACACCGTCGGCATTCGCGTTTCCCGGGAGGAGGAAATCCAGGGCCTGGACATTGGCGAGCACGGCAACATGGCCTACCCGGATTTTGCCCTGGTCACAGAGGACCTGGAGGAGGATGTGATCCCCGCCGCGGTACCGTTTGCCGCTGCAATTGTCCCCCGGGAGACGGCGATCAGTGTAGAAAACTCCGTCCCGGTGGAGCACCACGAAACCAGAGGCGCCAAGATTACCAAGGTGACCATCCTGACCAACCAGAACAAATTCTCCCAGCTGCAGGAAGCGCTGGACACCCTGGGGATCACCGGCCTCACCGTCACCAATGTCTTTGGCTACGGCGCCCAGAAGGGCCACCCCCTCTACTTCCGGGGCAACCCCATTGCCTCCCGGCTGCTGCCCAAGGTGAAAATTGACATTGTGATCTGCAAAGTACCGGTGGAGACTCTGGTCAAGACGGTTCAGGAAACCCTCTACACCGGCCACTACGGGGACGGCAAGCTGTTCATCTACGATGTGGAGGATGTGATCAAAATCCGCACCGGTGAGCGTGGCTACGATGCCCTGCAGGATGAGGAGACAGAGGGCGCCTGACCCTCTTCTCCCGCAGGGACTCTCCTAGCCTCTCAAGCGAGTCTGCCGCAATCTCTCAAAACCCGACCTATGTTCGCAGCAGACTGTCAAAAAACAAGCCCTGGAATGCCGGCTAGATAGATAGCATTCCAGGGCTCGCTTGCTCTTTGTTTTCTAGTTTTCCTAATTAATGATTGCCTGATTCAAACAATATGGCATTCCCATCCGAGTGTCCGTTTTCCTCCGGATAGAGCCTCCCATGTTAGCGGGCCACTTCACCGGCCAGCTGCCGGAACGCATTTAACGCGCGATCCAGATCCTCCCGGGAATGAGCCGCCGAAAGCTGCACCCGGATCCGGGCCTTGCCCTTGGGGACCACCGGGTAAACAAAGGACCGTACATAAATCCCCTGCTGCATCATAATATCCGCCGCCCGGTTGGCCTTCTCCGCCTCATAGAACAGCACAGCCACAATGGGGTGGGTGCTCTCAATCACCTCAAAGCCCATCTTCTGGATCTCGCTCCGGAAATAGCGGGTATTCTCCTCCAGCTTTTCCCTCCGCCAGCTATCCTTCTGGGCAATCTCCAGAGCCTTCAGAGAGGCCGCCGCAATGGAGGGAGCTAGGGTATTGGAAAACAGGTACGGCCGGCTCTGCTGGCGCAGCAGATCCACAATGGGCCGAGCCGCGCAGACATAGCCGCCGCTGGCGCCGCCTAGGGCCTTGCCCAGGGTACCGGTGAGAATATCCACCCGTCCCTCCACGCCGCAGGCCTCCGGGGTGCCCCGACCATTTTTTCCCACAAATCCAGCGGCATGGCTGTCGTCCACCATCACCAGGGCGTCATACTGATCCGCCAGCCGGCAGATCCCCTGCAGATCCGCCAGGATTCCATCCATGGAGAATACGCCATCGGTGACAATCAAACGGATCCGGGCATCCTGCGCCTCCTGCAGGCATTTTTCCAGCTCCTCCATGTTGTTGTTTTTGTACCGGTATTTTTTCGCCTTGCACAGACGGACGCCGTCTATGATACTGGCATGGTTCAGCTCATCGCTGATCACCGCGCAGTCATCCTTCAGCAGGCACTCAAAAATGCCGCCATTGGCGTCAAAGCAAGAGCTGTATAGGATAGCATCTTCCATACCAAAAAACGCAGCCAGGCTCTTTTCCAACTGCTTATGCACTTCCTGGGTGCCGCAGATGAAACGCACAGAGGAAAGGCCGTAGCCCCAGCGGTCCAGGCCCTCTTTAGCCGCCTCCACCAGCTCTTCACTGCCGGCCAGGCCCAGGTAGTTGTTGGCGCAGAAATTCAGGCAGCCACCGCCCTCCACCGTCTCGATCTTGCTACCCTGCCGGGTCCGGATCTGCTGCTCCTCCTTATAGAGGCCCTCCTGCTTCAGCTGATCCAACACATTCTGAAACTGTCTGTATGCTGTCTTCATTTTACTCCCTCCTGATGCAGCTGGGTCCAATCCAGCACCACCTTGCCGGATTTTCCGGTATTCATGACTTCAAAGCCCTTCTCAAAATCCCGCACATCAAACCGATGGGTGATGATCTTCTCCACATGCAGGCCGCTCTCCAGCATGGCCAGCATCTTGTACCAGGTCTCAAACATCTTCCGCCCGTAAATACCCTGGATGGTCAGGCCGTGGAATACCACCTTATCCCAGTCAATCTGCGGCGGCTTGCTGTGGATACCCAGCAGGGCAATCTTTCCGCCATTCTTCATGGTGTCCACCATGGACGCAAAGGCGCTGGCATTGCCGGACATTTCCAGGCCCACGTCAAAGCCCTCCTTCATGCCCAGCTCCTGCATCACCTCCTGCAGGTCACGCTCCGCCGTATTCACCGCCACCGCGTTGCACATGGTCTGCACCAGGTTCAGCCGGTACGGGTTGATGTCCGTAATGACCACCTTCCGGGCGCCGATGTGCTCACAGATCACCGCCGCCATAATCCCAATGGGGCCGGCCCCGGTGATCAGTACATCCTCGCCCACCACATCAAAGGTCAGGGCGGTGTGCACCGCGTTGCCCAGGGGGTCAAAAGAAGAACAAAGCTCCTCCGATACGGTTCCATCGCAGACAATCACGTTGTCCGCCGGGATCACCAGGTACTCGGCAAAGGCACCGTCCCGGTTCACCCCCACGCCAATGGCATTGCGGCAAAGGTACCGGTTGCCCGCCCGGCAGTTGCGGCAGGTCCCGCAGACAATATGCCCCTCGCCGGAGACCAGATCCCCTATATGGAATCCCTTGACCGCACTGCCCATCTCCACAATTTCTCCCACGAACTCATGGCCGATAACCCGCGGCGTCTCAATGGTCTTCTGGGACCAGGCATCCCAGTTATAGATGTGCAGATCCGTTCCACAGATAGAAGTCTTGTGAATCTTGATCTTCACATCCTCCGGCCCCGGCTCCGGAATATCCACCTGCTCCATCCACAGCCCCTTTCCCGGCTGCTTCTTCACCAACGCCCACATTTTCTCACTCATATACGTACCTCCCCTCTGTTCAAGGCCTCCGATTCTGCGCGGCTTGCCGCTCAAAAAGGGAGATGAGAATTTTTCAATCCACATCTCCCTGTTCCTCAGAGCCTCGTCCCAATCCAATTCCTTTGCCTGAGAGTTTCGAGCCGTCCCTTGCCCCTTCGGCGCCGCCTGCACCCGGTGCGGGCAGTCTCTCTTGGATTGTTCAACCGATCTTGGTTTGCTGTCTGTATTATAATCAATTCGCTATTTTTTTGTCAATAGTTTATACGCGAAAAATCTTTTGAAATATTTTTTTATGTCTTTTCTTTTATTTGCAATTTGTTTGTGGTTTCTTCTTTGGGAAAGAAGGTTTTTATTCCCAGAGAATACCGATTGCCCGGCAGCGGACAAATCCGCCCCGGGCAATCTTGCGTTTTCCGGCCGCTCTGCCGCAAACTGCCAGAAAGGTACCTCCCTTTATTTTCCCAGCTTTCTAGCCAGCTCAACGATTTCCGGAGTAGGGCCTACCACTACACCCTTGTCCAGGATCTGCACGCCATCCAGCCATACGCTGGAGTTAAGGCAGATGCCATCCGAATGGCTAGCCGCCGGAATACCGCCAGGGATGTCGGAAACCAGCTGCGGTCCTACGTTGCCGAAGCCCCACTCAGTGGACCCCCATACACGCTCATCCTCTACAATATCACCGGACAGCTTGGCGTTGGGGCCAAAGCCGTAGGAAATATGGGCAGCCAGGTACATGTTGGGGTCATTGAAGGATTTCAGCCAAGCCGCATATTCGGTAGCATCCGTTCCTTCACCCTCAATCTTCACAATATAGCCCTTCTCCATGGTGAATTTGATGGGGTTCTTCACAGCGCCCAAAGGCGGGGTGATGGTGCCGTCCACCACAATTACACCGTTGATGCTCTCGAAACGAGGAGCCCAGGAAATCTGGCCCGGGAACATAGCAATGGCGCCCTTGCGCACAAAGCCATCTGCCGTTGCGTACTCACGGCCAGGCTCGTTGTCAAACTCTACATCCGTGCCGGCAGGGGTGGTTACCCGGAAATGCTTGCCAGCCTTGGTGTAAGCTTCCATAGCCAAAATGAACTCGTTAAGCAGCGCATTATCTACCCGTCCAATGTTGCGGACGATCAGCTCCGGATTAACGCCGCAAAGATTCATGTAACGAGGGCGGTTTTCCGGATCCTCAATAATCCGATCATAGGTGGTGGAGTAGAAGATCCATTTGTTGTTGTACTCTACCCACGCATCCGAATTTTTGATAGCCTCCGCCAGCGCATCCATAGGCATGTCAATGTCACCGGCTTTCCCGCAGTCACGAGGGGCCGCGATCTTCAGCACCAAAGGCTTTGCGCCCAGGATCACCGCCGCCTGAGCCGTGGCATCCACTACTTCCTGGCTGCTCTCCGTGTCACAGGTGATGGCGATAGTCTCGCCGGGCTGCAGCATGAACATATCCCGCAGCAATTTCAGACAGGCATTCGTCAGCTCATACTCATACATACTTCCAAGTTCCTCCTCTTCTTGATTATGCTGTGAAACGCGGCATCCGGCGCCGCGGTCAGCTCTCCAGTGCGATCAGCTCCAGCTGCAGCAGCAGCTGGATGCGGTATACATCCCCCCGCAAGCTGTCCTCCTCATATCCCAGCTGGGCCAGAGCCTTGCTCAATCGGTACTTTACCGAATTTGTGTGAATCCCCAGCAAGTTGGCCACATGCCCCATATTGCGGAGCACCGTATAGAGGCGCAGGGTATCCAGAAAATTTTTGTCCTCCCTGCCTGCCATCTGCTCCGTCTGGGAAAACAGGCGATTCTTATATTCAAACGGCGCATAGGCCAGAATGTAGAGCAGCGGCAGCTCATCCAGGGAGTAGATGCCATCCAGATAGGATAGGGCATTTACCATATACTTCAATGGTTCCAGTTCCCTTTGCAAGCCTTTTTTATCCAGCGGAACGGAGGAGAACAAAAACAAGTCTGGATTCAGCTTTTCACACAATTTTTGGTATTCCAGGTAAATCTGTCCGTTCTCCCCCAGCTCACGAGGGATCAGTAAAATGCAATAATGAAAATAAGTATTTTGCTCATACACCAGGTACCGGTAATCCAGCTCTTTGGCAATCTCTCGGACATGATCCCGTTTTACCAACGCCAGATACATTTCCGACTCCCCCAGGCTGGCAATGATCTGACTGCTTTTCCTATGATAGGATGACGGGCACAGCCGGTCCAATTCTTTGGCAATCACCGGAGCAATCTTGTGAAACACCTGCAGGGACGGCTGATTCAGCTCATTGTTGGGAACATAGGTGACCACCAGGGAATTTTTCCCGAAATACGCAATGGCCAAATAGTCATCATTGAGCCGGAGGGAGATGGGAGAGACCAGCGTGTTTCGTCCATCCTGGCATATTGTCTGGATTCTGGCAATGACCAGCGCCACACTGACTGGCTGCCTCTCCCCACTGTAAACCGTATCGGTACTCATAATCACAGGGAGTTGGAGTGTCCGCTCAATCTCCCGGCAAAACCGTCCCACATTGGAATCCGCATGAAAATCCGAAAAAATCTGCAGGACTTCCTCCAAGCTTGTCTCATAAGAAGGTGCCATCTGGGAGTATGAGAGGACTCCATATTCGGAGATCACGTTCCCCCATCGGACGGAACTGCTGATATAGAGGACCGGGAACTGATGCTCATTGGCCAGCTCAATAATCTCCGGATCAATCTGATCCCCCAAGTGGGGCCCCGGCATAATCCCCAGCCCGGAGCATTTCTTTTCAATCATGCTCCGCACCAATTCCAACCGGCCCTCCTTGTTATCCTTCATACTCCAGAAATTGGTCAGCATGAATTCGGAGGGAACCAGAAACTCCAGAACCGCCGGGTAAGGCTCCTCCATAATTTCCAGTTTCTTCACGACGTGAAAAATCCCGCCGTGTCCGGCTGCCACATATCCCTGTACCAGCGAAGGCATTTTCAGTAAATCCACTACCTTTAGCATTCTGATATTTCCTTCTCTCTATCTGGTTTTCAAGAAATTCACCCAACCGGATTCTGTTTGCGCCAACTTTTCTGACAATCACTCTGTTTTATGCCTTAATTCTATCTTTCCATACGAAGTGATTCAACATTTCCGGCGGACAAATTGCCAGAAACATTTTGTCCTTCCACAACAAAAGCCGTCAGCCGCCACTTTTAGTCACAGTATTTTTCAATAACCGACAAATACACCTTTGTGTCCTTCACCAGATTTTCTAAGATCACATATTCATTGGGCTGATGAGCCAAATCATCCAACGTTGACCATACCACGGCCGGGATCCCTTTGGCACGAAGGATCGCGCCGCAAGTTCCGCCGCCAATGCCTCCAAAATAGGCATTCACACCGCTCTCACGGATCGCTGACACCAGCCGCTGTACCACCAGAGAGTCAGAGGGAGTTGCCGGAGGCGCATCCACCCGGGTTAAAAATTCACAGGAAATCGTAACCCCCCGCTCCGGATCCCGGTAGCGATCCAGAATCTTGCCGATTTCCTCCATCACCTCATCCACGGTATAGCAGGGGAGGATCCGCAGATCCATGACAAACTCGTCCTTCCCCGGCAATACATTGGGGCTGTCCACATTGGCAAACTTCTGTGTCAGCTCCATTGTAGACGCCGGCGGATTAAACAGGGGATCCGAGGCGTGGAACTTCAGCTTCAGGGTGTCTTCCAGCTCCGCCGCCAGATGTACGCCAATGGAGCAGGCGTTTACACCCAGATGAGGCATGGAGGCATGGGCCTGCTTGCCGTTTACCGTAAACTTCAGCCATACCTGGGACTTCTCCGCTATCTCCACAAAGGCGCCATCCGGGCTGCCGCCGTCCGGCACAATTGCCTCATCCTCCGGCCCAAAGATCCCCCGATCCAACAGCGCATGGAGGCCAAAGCGGCTTCCTGTTTCCTCGTCGCTGACAAAAAGGAATCCCAAATTACAGGTGGCCCGAATGCCTTCCTCCTGCAAAACCCGGCACACCTGGAGCGCCTCAATCACCGACTGGCTGTTGTCCTCCACGCCCAGGCCATAGATCCGCCCATCCTTTTCCACCGGTTCCAGGGGATTGGTATTCCACAGGCTCAGATCCCCGGTGTTCACCGTGTCCACATGGCTGATAATCCACAGGGTTTTTTCCGGCTGCCGGGTTCCCGGGAACTTCACCAGCAGGTTCCGCCGCACCCCTTCTTTTACCGCGTCATCCGGAACGTCCAGCACCTGACAGGCAATCCCATAGGATGCCAACCAGCCTTGGATCCACTCCATGCGCCGGTATTCTCCCTCCCCGCCCATGCGAGGATTAATGGAAGGGATCCGGCTCATGGCCTTCATATCCTCCGCCATCTCCCGGAGGCGGGAATCCACCCGCCTCCGCAGTTCATTCCAATCCATATACTGCCTCCTATTTGCCCAGTGCCCGAGCCATCTCTACAATTTCCGGCGTAGGGCCCACTACTTTCCCCTCATCCAGTACCTGCACACCATCCAGCCAGACGCTGCAGTTGAGGCATATACCATCCGAGTGGCTAGCGCCGGGAATGCCTCCAGGAATGTCCGAGGTGAGAATACCGCCCACATTGCCAAAGCCCCACTCCGTGCAGCCCCAGACGCGCTCGTCCTCCACAATATCCCCGGACAGCTTGGCATTAGGGCCAAATCCGTAGGCCAAATGGGCCACCTTCAGCATCTGCGGATCATTGAAGGACTTGAGCCAGGCATCAAACTCTGCCGCGTCGGTTCCCCCTTCAATCTTCACAATATCACCCTTTTCCACATGGAAACAGATCGGGCTCTTTACTGCGCCCAAAGGCGGGGACTGGGTTCCATCCACAATAATGGTGCCGTTGATGCTCTCAAACCGGGGAGACCAGGAAATCTGGCCCGGGAACATCTTCAGCTCACCCTTGCGCACAAAGCCGTCTGCCACCACAAACTCCCGGCCCGGCTCATTGTCAAATTCAATATCCATTCCCCGCGGGGAGGTAACCCGCACGTGTTTCGCCTTCTCCGTTACCTCGGTCATAGCCATAATGAAACGGTTCAGCAGAATGTTGTCCACCCGTCCAATATTCCGGATCAAGAGCTCCGGCCCCACGCCATTCTGGTTCATGTAACGGGGACGGTTCTCCGGATCCTCCACAATCCGGTCATAGACCGTGGAGTAGAAGATATACTTGGCGTTGTACTCCACCCAAGCGTCACAGGCCTTGATTCCGGCTACCAGGGCCTCCATAGGCATATCCTCATCTCCGGCTTTGCCGCAATCCCGGGGAGCCGCAATCTTGAACACAATCGGTTTGGCGCCCAGAATAACTGCCGCCTGTGCCGTGGCATCCACAATCTCTTGGCTGCTCTCCGTGTCACAGGTGATGGCAATGGACTCACCAGGCTGAAGCATAAACATGTCACGCAATAGCTTCAGACAGGCATTCTGCAGTTCGTACTCGTACATACCATATCCTCCTTTTCCTTGGACTGCCGTATTTTCTGCGGCATCCAGTTATACCCATAGGGTGTTTACAAGGTGTGCCCGCAGGCCCACCAAATGACGATCCCAAGTCCCTTACGCAGGTCTCCGGCAGGACAAACAGCCTCTTACCCCTGGCACAGATGGCAGCGGACAAAATGCCCTGGCTCAATCTCCCGCATTTCCGGATCCTTCTGGGTGCAAAGCTCCGTCTTAAAGGGGCAGCGGGTGTGGAAGCTGCAGCCGGAGGGCAGGTTTACCGGTGAGGGGATCTCCCCTTCACACCGAATCCGTTTCGGCTTCAGCGCCTCTTCCTCCTCCGAAATTACCGGGATGGCAGAGAGCAGCATCTGGGTATAGGGGTGCCGCGGCTCCTCATAAAAGGTCTTGGTAGGAGCAATCTCACAGATTTTTCCCAGATACATAATGGCAATCTTGGTGGATACATTCCGCATAACACCCATGTCATGGGTAATGAACATGTAAGTCAGCCCCCGCTCCTCGTGAAGCTTCATCAACATATTGAGGATCTTAGCCTGGATGGACACATCCAGGGAGGAGGTGGGCTCATCCAGGATAATAAACTTGGGCTGGCTGCACAAGGCCCGGGCAATGGACACCAGCTGGCGCTCTCCTCCGCCAATGGAGTTGGGAGACTTGTACATAAAGTCCGGGGGCAGCTCCACCATGTCCAGGATTTCCAGGATTTTATCCTCTATCTCGTTTTTTGGCACCACATGGTGTACCTTCAAAGGCAAACTTAAGATCTGCCGCACATCCTGGTACGGATTCAAGGAAGATCCCGGATCCTGAAACACAATCTGAGCGTCCCGGCGGAACTGTTTGTTGCGGCCCTTGTCGTTCTTTGTGATAGTCTGCCCGTCGAAGATAATCTCCCCGTCGGTCTGCCGGTACATCCCCATCACCGTATAGGCAATGGTACTCTTGCCAGAGCCAGACTCACCCACCAGGCCCATAACCTCTCCCTGGTGAATGGTAAAATTCACACCGTCCACAGCCCGCACAAACCGGTCTTTTCCCACCGGGAAGTACTGTTTCAGGTCTTTTACTGTCAAAATTTCCTTACTCATTACTCGGCGCCTCCTTCCTCCGGTTCCCCGTCTGCGGCATCCGCATACTTGAAGCAGCGCACAAAGTGCTCCGGCTCAATTTCCACCCGGGGCGGACGTTTCTTTTTGCAGATTTCCTTGGCATCCTTACACCGGGGACAGAAGCGGCAGCCCTCCGGAGGGTTCACATAATCCGGCACATAGCCATAGATACCGGCAGAAAGGCCGCCGCCGGACAACCGGGGCACACAGGCCATCAGCCCCGCCGTGTACGGATGGGAAGGAGCGCGAAATAGGTCTTCCGTACGGCAGCTTTCCACGATATTGCCACCGTACATAATATAAATCCGGTCTACCAGCTCCCGGGCCACCCCCAAAGAATGGGTAATCATAATCAGGGAACGCCCCTTCTCCTCCACCAGCTCCCGAAGCATCCGGTGGATCTGGTCCTGAATGGTCACATCCAGGGCGGTACAGGGCTCATCGGCAATAAGCAGGTCCCTAGGAGTAACCAAGGAGGAGGCAATACAGATCCGCTGGCGCATACCGCCGGACAGTTGGTGTGGATAGCTGTTTAAAATACGGTCAGGATCCGAGAGCATGACGCTGGTGATAGCTTCCTTCGCAATCTCCAGCTGCTCCTTCTTGGATGCCTTGGGATACTGGCCGGAATAGCGGATGATATCCAACAGCTGCTGTCCGATGGTAAACACCGGGTTTAGGGCGGACATAGGGGACTGGGAAATCATAGAAGCTCCCTGCCTCCGCAGCTGCAGCAGCTGGTTCTTGTTCATTTTCAGGACTTCCTGCCCGTTGAACAGAATCTTTCCGTTGGGGATATGAATAATATCCTCGTCAATTACCCGGAGAATGGTCTTCATGGTGGTGGTTTTACCGCAGCCGGATTCCCCCACCAGCCCCACCTTTTCGCGGCGCTTTACTTCCATATTAATATGATCTACCACCTTGGACATTCCGCGATAGGTCTTATACCAGATGGAGAGATCTTCGATTTTTAATACTGTGTCCGCCAATCTTAATGCCCTCCTTTGTCAAACATATCCCGGATTCCATCGCCCAGGAAGTTAAAGCCCAGAATCATAAAGGCCACTCCGGCAGCGGGGAAGATGGTCAGCCACCACATATCCGGCATGTAATTGGCGCCATCGGAAATCATCTGGCCAAAAGCCGGCGTAGGAGGCTGCTCGCCCAGCCCCACAAAGCTCAAAGATGCCCCCATCAGAATAACCCAGCCTACATCCAAGGCCATTTTCGTCAGAATAGGCGAAAGGCAGTTGGGGAGGATTTCCCGCAGCAAAATATGCATCCGGGAGGCTCCCACCAGCTCTGCGTTTTTCACAAAGTATTCTCCGGAGATGGAGGACGCCTGCCCATACACCAATCGCGCGTACCATGGCCACCACATAATGGTCACTGCCAGCATAGAGTTGGTCATGTTGGGCTCCAGGATGGAGGCAATGCAGAGGGCCAGAATCAGGGCCGGCACAGACAGGAACACATCCGTAATCCGCATGATCACCGTGTCAATCCAGGTGCCGTGGTAGTATCCGGCAATGAGCCCCAGCAAGGTTCCCACCGGCACAGAGATCGCCAGCACCACCACACTCATCTGCAGAGCGCCACGGAAGCAGTAGATGACCCGGGAAAACACATCCCGCCCCATTTGATCCGTGCCAAACCAATGGGCGCCGCTGGGCGGCTGGTTGGCATTGGCGTAGTCCACAAAACTGCCGATGTGCTCCGGATACGGCACAATCTTCAGGGCAAAGAAGGCAAAGAACAGTGACAGCAATACCAGAATCAGCCCCAGCACTGACAGTTTGTTCCGGGTAAATTTATACCGGTAAATCCGTAAATTTTCTCTGGTGGAGGGGGATAAAAACCCTTTGCGCTCCACCCTTGCATTTGCTTTTTGGCTCATCCTACTTCCCTCCTATCCGCATTCTGGGATCCAGCCCCGCAATAATCAAATCCACCAGCAGATTCACCAGGAAATAAGTGATGCCAATGATCAGCACCACCGCACAGATGGCGTTGAGATCCTTGTTCAGCATGGCGTTGATCCCATAGCGGGAGAGCCCCGGCCAGTTAAAAATCTGTTCCACCAAGAAGGCATTTCCCAAAAGGGAAGAAAAATCCATGCCCATTACTGTGATGGCAGAGGTTGCAGAAGGCTTCAGCAAATACTTGCGGGTCAGCAGGCCGCCGGGCAGTCCGTAGCCAGTGGAAACCGCCATATACTCACGGCTGGAGTTGTCCACCAAGGAAGACCGGAGTACGCGGGCGTCCTGGACAATGGGCCCCACCGCCAGCGCCAGGGCCGGCAGCAGCACATGCAGGAAGGCATCCCAAGCCACCGAAAAATGGCCCGTGAGAATACCATCTATAATATAGAGCCCGGTAATAGTGGGCGGCGCCTCCACACCAGTGCTGAGCCGCCCCAGTACCGGCAAGACCTGGAATTTGTATCCAAACAGGAGCAGCAGCAGGACACCCACCACAAAGGCCGGCAGGGCGATGCCGATATAGGACAGGATCCGGATCAACCCATCCACCCATGTATTCTTATAGCGGGCGGCCAGCAGGCCCAACACAAATGTACCGATCACAATAAAGACGCCGGATACCAAAACCAACTCCAGGGTAGCCGGCAGGAACTGCTGTACGTCCGCGCTCACGGCCCGTTTCGTGATAAAAGAATCACCAAAGTCCCCGTGCAGGGCATCTCCCAGCCATTTGATATACTGGACCGGCAGCGGGTCATTGAGGTACAGTTCCTCCCTCAGCGCCTCCTTGGCGGATTCAGAAGCCCGGCTTCCCAGGGCAATGGAGGCCACGTCTCCCGGAACCACTCGCGCAATAATGAAAATGAGAATGGAAGTCCCCAGAAGCACCAGCACTCCCAAAAGGAGCCGTTTTGCAATAAATTTTCCCATAAGACAAATTTCCTCTCATCAAGTCTCCGTTGACAAGAAAGCGGCGCGAGGAATTTCCCTCCTCCCGCCGCTCTCCCGTCAGCTTTCCGGTTTATTCCGCTTCCTACTTAACTTTCCGTATGCAGTTCCATATCTGCGAAGAAATGGAGATATCCGTACAGTGCGCTGGGGATCTCTCCCTCCTCCACGTTCTCCAGAGCCGGCCAGGTCAGATATGCACTCTGATAAGCCAAACGCTCCGTCAGATCGCACAGATAGCCAGTGGCACAGATATTGTCTACCACATAATTCTGAATCTCCGCATACTTAGCAAAACGCTCTTCCTGATCCAGCGTTGCCAGGGAGTCTTCAATCATGCTGTCCAACTCTGCATTGTTCAACCATTCGCCCTGTTCCCAGGTACCCATGGTCTTGGAATGATACCGAGACTCCAGATAGGAACCAGCCTCATCATAAGCCGGCGCCGAGTTGATGGCCAGCATATGCGGGGTGGTATCCTGGGAACCCATCCGGTCAATGATGGAAACCCACGGCGCCCGGGAAATTTCAATATTTATCCCAATCTGGGAAGCTGCCGACTGAATCATCAGAGCAATCTTTTCCAGATCGGCCACGTCCGAATTACATAGAATCTCAATGGTGTAGTCCCCGTAAGTGTCCGCATACTTGGAAGCCGCCAGATATTCTTTGGCTTTATCCAGATTGTATTCATAGGTCGTGGTGGCTACCTGGCCCTGAACACCCGCCGGAACCGGACCAGTGGATTTAACAGAATTCGGGAAAATCGTGTTGCAGATTGTGTCGTAATCAATCAGGCAGCTGATGGCCCGCCGGAAGTTGATATCATCCATAGGTGCCAGCTGTGTATTGTAGTACAAGTTATATTCCAGGAAAGTGGAGTACTCTCCAATCGAAACGCCGTCAATCTGAGCCAGGGCATTCAGCGTCTCCGTGCTCTGCCACTGGTCCGTGATATCCAGCTCCCGATTGGCCATCATGGTGCGAACCGTGGCCGCCTCGGTGATTGCCATCATCTGGAATCCTTCCGGAGCATACTCATTATCCCAACCCACAAACCAGTTGTCAAATTTTTCCGCCAGGAAGTAATCCTGCTGCACCAACTCTTTTGCCATGTAGGCACCGGATCCAGCGTCATTGGTCACCAGCCAAGAGGTACCATAGTCGCCGAACTCACCGTAGGCGCCTTCTGTCTCCGCATTGGCCATCACCTGGTCCTCATTGAGGATGAACAGACGCACCAATGCGCTGACAAAGGGGCCAAAGGTCTTCTTCATATGAAAGACCACCGTGTAGTCATCCGTTGCCTCCGCCGACTCCACCGCATCTGCAAAGATGTACGCGTATCCCTCTCCAATCGTCAGCAGCCGGTTCATGGAAAAGGCCACATCCGAAGCGGTCATCTCATCACCATTATGGAATTGGATTCCCTGTTTGATGTGGAAGGTGTAAGTCAGGCCGTCCTCGCTGATATCCCAGCTCTCCGCAACCCGGGGTTCTACTCCGTCTTCCGTGGGATAAACCAGGGTATCGTACATATTTACCATGGCAATAATGCTGGAACCGGTAGTTGCCTTGGCCGGATCCAGATCCGGTGTTCCGGAAACACCCATGGTCACAATACCGTCGCTGCTGGTTCCTCCCGTGCTACCGCCCGTTCCGGT
>CAJFTW010000009.1 GCA_904420025.1 Candidatus Pseudolachnospira avium | reverse complement strand
GACAGGCAGCCAAACATCCAGTAGAATAAAAAAGTATGTTTACATCGTCGTCCGTGTCCGATTCGAGTGTAAATACCGTCAAATCATGTATTTGTGGAGGTGTACAAATTGGCTAACATCAAATCTGCAAAGAAGAGAATTCTGGTTGCTCAGAAGAATGCAGACCGCAATAAGGCGATCCGTTCCCGTGTAAAAACCTACGTGAAGAAAGTGGATGCCGCTATTGCTGCCGGAGATGCGGCGACCGCTAAGGCCTGCCTGGTAAAGGCTATCTCCGAGATCGACAAGGCTGCTTCCAAGGGTGTATACCACAAGAATACCTCTTCCAGAAAGATCTCCCGGTTAACCCAGGCTGTCAACAAGATTTCTTAAATTATTACCACTGACTTCAGACTGAATAAAGGGTCCGGCATTGCCCGGATTTACTGCGGCAAAAAAGAGAGGCTTACGGTGTAGCCCCTCTTTTTTATTGGCTTCGCTCACTGAACCGCACCAGCAGCAGCTCCACCGCCAGGCTGTCCTTCATATTCCCCTTCTTCACCGCGTCCTCCAGCTCCACTGCCTCCCGCATGTTTTCCTCCAGCTGTTCCTGGGAAAAGCGGGCTGCCTGGCTCATGTAGCGGGTGACAACAAAAGGCTGCAGACGGCAGGCAGAGGCAATGGCATCCCGCCCCGCCCCCTGCTCCCGCAGTTCCTTCACCTGGAGCAGGCCGTGGAACTGGCGGGCCAGCAGGAACAGGATCCGCATAGGGGGCTCCCGCAGGACCAGCAGGTCCGCGTACAGGGCCATGGCTTTCCGCCGGTCCCCCGCGGCAATGGCGTTGATCATATCAAAGACCCGGTTGGACAGCTGGGTAGTGGTGATAGCCTCCACATCCTCCTGGGTGACCACCTCCCGCTCTCCCACATAGCCCACCAGCTTTTCCAGCTCCCGATGGATATTTTCCATATCGTCCCCGGTTTTGGCAAGGAACAGCTCCAGGGTGGATTCCTGGATCTTTTTCCCAAACTGGGCCAGTCCCCGGGCCGACCAACGCTTCAGCTCCGCGGCCCCCTGCCGCTTGCACTCGGCCGCATGGCCCAGCTTCACCACCTTCTTGTAGAGCTTGTTTCGCTTGTCTACCTCCCCCTCGGAAAAAACCAGGTGGGTGGTCTCCGGCATCCGGTCCAAGTAGTCCGCCAGCTCCCCGGCCTCCCGCTTGAACAGGCCGCTGTCCTCCACCACAATCAGCCGCCGCTCTGCAAAAAAGGGCAGGGTTTCCGCCATACCGATCAGCTCCGGCAGGTCAAAATCCTTCCCCTCATAGTAGGTATAATTCATGGTGTCATCCCCCACCATGGCCCGGCGCAGCCGGTTCTTTCCGGTGCGGCGCAGGTACGCTTCCTCCCCGTACAGGAGATATACCGGGGCAAAGGTCCCGGCCTTAATGTCACTGCTAATCTTCCGCATAGACCCTCACAATCAGCTGGCAATTTCCATAATCCGGCAGCGTAAGCACCAGCTGCTCCGGCGAGCTGTCCCGGGAGAGGCGTCCGGCGGCCTTCCGGGCCAGGGCCCGGCCGGCCTTCAGACCGTCCTCCGCCTCCACCGAAGTCTCGGAAAAATAGCGGATCAGGTCGCTGCGCTCGTCTCTGGGCAGCTTCCCCTTGGCCGCCACAATATCTTCCACCTGAAAACGGTATCGCATGTACTTCCTCATTCTCCGTAAAACGTATTTTGGCCGGCCGCCCCGGCGGCCGGCGTTCTGGTTCCTATTCTACGATGTACGGTGGGAAAAATCAAGTACTATATGGCCGAAATCCCCCGGGCGTTGGCCTGCCAGCGCTGGTCCACCCTGCGGGACTCCCGGATCTTCCGCAGGGCAATCCTCTGTACCTGCGCTTCCAGCCTGCCTCCCCGGAGGCAGGCATCCGTCTCTTTTGGGAAAAAGGCATAGCACTCTGCCAGGCACCAGCCAGCCCCCATCTTCACATAAAAATCCTCATTCCCCACGCTCTCAATGCTCTGAAGCACCGCCGACAGATGTGCCGGATCCAGAAAATAGCACTTTTCCATGATCAGGGCAAACCGGCGGAAGTAAGGGCGGGAATCCGCCAGGCACTCCTGAACCAGCTCCCAGGCCGCCTCCGGCTCCTTTCTGGCCGCCTTCAGGCCGGAGCAGAAGCTGTCGCAGACCGACCAGTTGGCAATCTCCGGCAGGAACTCCCGGATCCAGGGCAGCTTTTCCGAAAAGGCCCCCGGGGCGCAGCCGATGATCATGCCCCGTAGCATGTTCTCCTCAAAGTACTCCGTCCCCACCTGCCGGAACGCCTGGATGCCGCTCTCCCGCACCAGCTCCTTGGCCAGCTTCCGCAGGGCCGGCAGCCGCACCCCCAGCATCTTTTCCGGCGGCAGCCCCGGAATCAGCCGGGCGGAAAAATCCCGGTAGGCCGGCTCCGCCAGCCGGGCCAGCTCTTCCTTATACCAGCTGCTCATAGGCCATGTCCCAGAAGCCGGCCTCATACCGGCTGCAGTTGCGGAACACCTCCGTCAGATACGCCTTCCGCTCCGGGGAGATTCCCTCCGCCAGGGCGTCCACGCCGGCAATGTTCTCCTCCACGGTCTTTCCGTAGGCCTCCGAAATGTACCCCTGGACCCACTCGCCGTACAGCGGATGGCTGGGCGCCTCCGGATTCTGCCGCACCAGCTCCTGGGCAATCTCCTGGTAGCTCCAGGCGCAGGCCAGCACCGCCACCAGAATGTCCAGGTCATCCCCCGCATAGCCTACGGCCAGCATATAGTTGGTGTAGGATACGTTGGCCAGAGCCGCCGGGGTGGCGTCCAGCTCCTCCTCCGTGATTCCCAGCCTTTTCATGTAGGACCGGTGGATGCCCATCTCCCCGTTGAGGGTGGAGTAGGCCATGCCGGCAAACATCTGCATCCGCTCCCGGCTCCGGGACTTGGCCACTCCCAGGGCAAACAGCTTGGCGTACTCATACAGGTACAGATAGTCCTGGATCATAAAATAGCGGAACTTTTCCAGATCCAGCGTTCCATCCCCCAGCCCCCGGACAAAGGGATGGGTGTGATACCCCGCCCAGATCTCCCGGGCACTCTCCCGCAGTTCCTGGCTAAAACTTTTTACCATTCTTCTCCTCCTAATATAGAAATGTAGGGTTTTCGCAGCTGCCGTGTTTCCCACGGCATTCCGTTACACCCGGAGGCGTTCCCCTTATAGGCGCTCCGGTTCCAGCAGGGCCAGGGATGCGGCCAGCAGCGCGGTCCGCCGGCGGATGGAGGAAATCTGCACATGCTCCTCCGTGGTGTGGATGCCCACGCCCATGGCGGAGAGGGCATCCACGCAGCCGGCTCCGTAGGAGCTGTAATAGCAGGCGTCCGTGGCCGCCGCGTCCGCCGCCTCCTCCACCGGAATCCCCAGCAGGGCGGCTCCCCGCTGCACCTGGCGGAAGGCCCGGTGGTTGGCCTCCGTCTGCTCCATGGCCGGGAACAGGGTGTGCTCCCGGATCACGGTCCGGCAGCCTGCATCGTGGGAGGCCTGTTCCAGGGCCTGGAGCTTTTCCCTCTCCCGGGCAAAATCCTGATTGGTGGGAAGGCCGGCGCAGCAAAATTCCGCGTGGGCGCTGCCGGCCACCACCCCGTTGGGCCTCCCACCAGAGATAGGGGCCACATTGTAGTAGATCTGTTTTTCATAATCGTTGCCGGCATAGAGGTCCAAAATTTTGTGGGCCAGCTCCTTCACTGCACTGTGGCCGGAAAGATAGTCCTTCCCCGCGTGGGCCTCCACCCCGGTGATGTCAATGGTCCCCAGGATCACGCCCCGGCGGCCGGTGATCAGCCGCACCACCCCGTCCTGCTCCCGGCCGCCCTCCAGCACCAGGGCCAGATCCGCAGCCCGGGATTCCCGCTCCATGAGCCGGCTGCCAGACGGGGAGCCGATCTCCTCGTCACAGTTAAACAGGAAAACCACCTCCCAGGGAGGCAGCAGCCCTGCCTGTTGCAGGATCTCCACCGCCCCCAGGCTGATCACCACGCCGCTTTTGCAGTCGCTGATCCCCAGGCCCCAGGCCCAGTCCCCCTCCCGGCGGAAGGGGTGCTCCGCTGTCATGCCCTCCCCGAACACCGTGTCCAGGTGGGCGGCCAGAATCACCTTGCCCGCCGGGTTTTGGGGCCGGATCCGCCCCACCACATGGATGCCCAGCTCCGGCTCCTCCTCCCACTCCACCGCAGCCCCCAGCTCCCGCAGCCAGCCGGAGACACGCTCCGCCACCTGCCGGTTGCCCGGAAGGCAGCCGGTGCCGCAGTCTATACCGGAGAATTCCTCCAGCAGCTGCATCTGCTTTTCCAAAATAGCTTCCGCGCCCTGGCGGACGCTCTGGCAGATGGCCGCCTCCCGCCGGTTTTCCGTTTCCCGTGTTCCGCCCATCGTTTTTACTCCTCCAACAGGTTCACAATAAAGTCCTCCGGCGTCAGGGCGCCCTCCGTGATGCCGGTTTCCTGCAGCCAGGCAATGTTCTCCTGCCACACCGCCGGATCCTGGGTCAGGAAGGGGGAATCCTCCTTTTCCATCAGCGGCAGCAGCACCTCAAAGCTGCGGGTTTCCACATACTCAGAGAGTGGGAAGTTGTCCACACTCTGGTTGGCCATCAGCACCTCCAAGGCTGCCTCCGGGTCCGCCTTCATATCCGCAAAGCCCTTCCGGCAGGCCCGCAGGAATCCGGCGTAGGCATCCTGCTTTTCCGCCAGGTTCTGCTCGCCCACCACCAGGATCAGGGAGTAGTACTCCGGCACCCCGTACTCGGTGGGGGAAAAATAGTTGACGGTAAACCCTTCCTCCTCCAGGGCCGGGATCTCATGATTTACAAAGCATCCGTAGGTGGCGTCCACATTGCCGGTGGTCATGGCGCTGGTCAGGTCAAATCCCACGTCAATAATCTCCACCTCATCCAGGGAGACTCCCGCGTCCTGGATCACCGTCTCAATGGCTTTCTCTCCAAACTGGGTACTGCTGTAGCCGATGGTCTTGCCGGCGAAGTCCTCCGGCCCGTCAATGCCCGTATCCGCCAGGGCCGCAAACACGCTGATGGGCCCCTGGACCACCGTGCCAATGGATTTGACCGGCACATCCTCATTGGTTTTGGTGATAATAGTGTCCTCCTGATAGTAAAAGCCAATGTCCGCCTGGCCTGCCGCCGTAAGGGCCACCGCGTCATTCCCGTTGGTGGGATAGAGGATGTTCACCTTCAGCCCCTCCTCCGCAAAGTATCCCTCCTGCTGGGCAATGTACAGGAATGTGTGGACCGCATTGGGGTACCAGTCCAGCACCACATCCAGCTCCTGCAGATCCCCGGACGCCTGGCTGCCCGCCTGGCCGGTCCCCGCCTCTCCGGCTCCGGAGCAGCCGGCCATTACCAGTGCTGCCGCCAGCAAAGGCGCCAGCCATTTTCCGCTTTTTTTCATCTGTTCTTCCTCCTGTTTTTTCCCGAAAACGGCCGGAAAAAAGGGCCTTTCCCACACAGGAAAGGCCCTTATCCTTCGTTTTGCTTCCCTACGTTGGTATTAACCAAATCAAGTTCAAAGGGTTGAATCCTCCGGATTCTCTCAGCCTTGCGGCACCCCCAGCCGATATTCTGTTTGGATTATAGCATGAATCCCCTCCGGGCACAAGCCCTGCTTTTCCATTTCTTCCCGACGTTTTCCGGCACGCTCCCTATTTTTCCCGGGAGATGCAGCAGTAAGGCGCCGCCACAAAGAGGAAGCCTCCCACCATATTGCCTGCGGTGGCCAGCAGTACGCTGTAGGCATACTGGCCCAGGGTGACACCGCCATTGAACAGGGCCACCGCCTCAATGCTCATATTGGCAATGCTGTGCTCAAAGCCGCAGACCATGAACACAAAGATACACCAGAAAATCATAATCAGCTTGCCGGACTCTGTTTTCATCTTGGTGGCGCACCAGACCGCCAGACATACCAGGATATTGCAGAGCACCGCCCGGCTCAGCAGCTCTACCGGCCCCAGTGTCACCTTGCCCAGGGCAATACTGGTAAAGTAATCCCCGGTGGCGCCGGTGGGGATCTTGGTAAGGGCAAACACCGCGGTAGTCAGCAGAGACCCCACCAGATTTCCAATCCAACAAAATATCCACAGCTTTGCCGCATCCCCCCAGGAGACAGTTTTACGCAGTGCTGCCGCTCCCAGTACGAAATTATTCCCGGTAAACAACTCCGCTCCCGCCATCACTACCAAGCTTAAGGCAGCCGCAAAAGCAAAAGCCTGTACCGGTTTAGTCAGAGAGGCTACTTCCCCGGCGGAAATCACGGAGCCCAGCACAAAGGCCACAAAGCTTCCGAAAGAAATAAACATTCCGGCCACCATAGAAGAAATCAGGTAGCCGGACGGATTTCTTTTCATCAGATTCACCTTTGCCGCCCCACTGCTGCACACCGCCTGAAACTCTTCTTTAAACATAATTCCTTACCTCCCTCTCAAGCATCCAGCAGGAAACAGCTTAAATGTCATCTCATGCTTTCCGCCAGTTTACCCTTTTATGTCTCTTTTTCTACTTCCGACAGGAGATGACGGAAATCTCCATGCACTGTGTTAAATTTATCACGTGCATGGGAGAAAGTCAATTGTTTTCCCTTTCTTTTTTTTCGTATATGCCTTATAATGAAAGAAAATGCATCTCATAGGAGGGAAAAATGCAATACGAGATTCGAGGAGGAAATTTACCGGTTTTAATTTGCCAGCTGCAGCCGGGTGAGCAGATGATTACCGAACGGGGCTCCATGTGCTGGATGTCTCCCAACATGCGGATGGAAACCCGGGGCACCAGCATTGGGAAGGCTTTTGGACGGATGTTCTCCGGTGAGGCTATTTTCCAGAATATATACACCGCCCAGGGGGGGCCCGGCATGATTGCCTTTGCCTCCAGCTTTCCCGGTTCCATCCGGGAGATTCCCATTGCGCCTGGCCAAGATTTTGTAGTGCAGAAAACTGGCTTTCTGGCTTCAGAAGCCGGCATAGAAATGTCCGTTTTTTTCCAGAAGCGGTTCGGAGCCGGTTTTTTTGGCGGGGAGGGGTTCATTATGCAGCGGCTTTCCGGAAACGGCCGTGCATTCATTGAAATCGATGGCTCCGCTGTGGAATATAATCTGGCCGCAGGCCAGGAAATTGTAGTGGACACCGGTTTTCTGGCCGCCATGTCCGCCACATGCTCCCTAGACATTCAGAAGGTACCCGGTGTTAAGAACGTTCTGTTCGGCGGGGAAGGGCTGTTCAACACCATCGTCCGGGGGCCAGGCCACATCATCCTTCAAACTATGCCCGTCAGCGATGTGGCGAAAACGCTGCAGCCTTTTATTGCCACCAATACCCAGCGGTAATGTCCCTTCCCAAAGCGGGTGCGGCACGGCCCTTTAAGCCTGTGCCGCACCGCTTTCAGTGGATCATGGGCTGCCATTCCTGTTCCCGGCTGATCGAAATGCTATTTTTCCTGAGACGTCTCCTTTTTCTGCTCAACCTGCAGCCTAGCAAAAATCATATCATAGCCATCGCTGCCGTAATTCAGAGACCGGTTCACCCGGCTGATGGTAGCAGTGGACGCGCCAGTTTTCTCCGCAATCTCCAGATAGGTACGGCCCTCCCGCAGCATCCGGGCAACCTCATACCGCTGGGCAAAAGACTGCAGCTCATTGACGGTACACACATCCTCAAAAAAAGCATAGCACTCCTCCACGGTGCGCAGATGGAGCACCGCCTGAAAAAGATTGTCCACCGCATCGGTCTTTAATTTTTTATTCATAAACTTTCCCCCTGCGTTCACGCCTGATGCTTTTGACCATTCACATCTGATACTTTCGGCCATTGTTAGTTTAGCACTGTGAAGTTCGAATGTCAACCGAATTCCACTTCCCCGCCCACCCGGGGAACCCAGCCATCCTCCAGCCATACGGCCCGCAGGTTCAGCTGCTCGTCTAGGCACACCAGCCGTGCCCGCTTTCCAGGCGTCAGGCTTCCCAGCTCTGCCTCCAGTCCCAGGCTGCGCACTGGGTTTACCGCTGCGCACTGTACTGCGGCATCCAGAGGTATCCCTGCCTCCCGCACCACAAAACGCAGGCAGTCCAGCAGGGTGGAGACCGATCCGGCCAGCGTGTCTGCCCCGTCCAGTACCGCTCGGCTCCCCCGTTTTTGGATTGTCTGGCCGCCCAGCTCATACAACCCGTCCGGCATTCCCGCCGCCCGCAGACTGTCGCTGATCAGGATGATCCGGTCCTTTCCAAACATTTTAAAGGTGTTCCGGATCATGGGCGCTGCCACGTGGATACCGTCTCCGATCAGCTCCACCCAGCCGTCCTCCCGGTCCAGGGCCGCCCCTACCAAGCCGGGAGCACGGTGGGTCATGGGGTTCATGGCATTATACAGATGGGTCACCTGGGTGGCGCCTGCCGCAAAAGCCGCCATGGCCTGCTCGTAGGTGGCGTTGGAGTGGCCCAGGGAAATCCGGAATTCCTCCTTTAATTTTTGAATAAAGGCCAAGCTCCCCGGCAGCTCCGGCGCCACAGCTACCTGCCGGAGAAGCCCACCCGCTGCCTCCTGCAGACGGTGCACCATGGCCGCATCCGGATTTTGCATCCAAGCCGGATTCTGGGAGCCGGCTTTTTGCGGTGAAAAAAATGGCCCTTCCATATAAATGCCCACCAGCTGCGCCCCGGCCTGGCACCGGCGGCCCGCCTGGCACCGGGCTTCCGCCCCCTTCCGGCAGGCCGCCGCGTTCCGATACACCGCCGCCAGCCGCTCCTCCGGAAGCGTCATGGAGGCAGGGCAGATATTGGTAACCCCGCACGCCGCCTCAAAGGACGCCAGCCGTTCCAGTGCTTCCGGAGTGGCATCGCAGAAATCCGCCCCAGCACAGCCGTGGAAATGCAGATCCGTAAGTCCCGGGATCAGATAGCAGCCGGAGGCATCCCACTCCTGCCCATCCCAGCTTTCCGCCGAAAACCGGCCGGATGCCGGATCCAGGCACAAATCCTGCACCTGAAACCGGCCGTCCGGCCCATACACCCATCCATTCCGAATCCGCATGCCGCCTCTCCTTCCCGCTGCCCCGCCGCCTTTTTGCCGCCCTCTTGCTGTCTGTATTGTACGGCATTTTCCCGGCGGATGCAAGGGAAACGGTCACCAGATCTGCCGTCCTTCATATCCTATAGTATCGAATTTCCAGGAGGATTCCATGAAAAAAATTTTTCCATTTGTGCTGTCCCTGGCGCTGCTCGCCTGCCTCACCTTGGCTAGCTGCAGCCAGGAGGAGGAAGGCCTGGCCAAAGTCACCCTCAACGAGGTGGCCCACTCCATCTTCTACGCCCCACAGTATGCCGCCATTGAGCTGGGCTACTTCCAGGAGGAAGGCATTGACCTGACGGTGGTCAACGGCGGCGGCGCCGACAATGTGATGACCGCCCTGATCGCCGGGGAGGCGGACATTGGTTTCATGGGAAGTGAAGCATCCATCTACGTTTACAACCAGGGGGCTGACGACCACTTTATCAACTTTGCCCAGCTGACCCAGAGGGCCGGCAATTTCCTGGTCTCCCGGGAGCCCATGGAGGATTTTACCTGGGATGACCTGCGAGGCGCCACGGTGCTGGGCGGCCGAAAGGGCGGCATGCCGCAGATGGTCTTTGAGTATATCCTAAAGCAGCAGGGAATTGACCCGGCCACAGACGTGGAGATTGATCAAAGCATTGACTTCGGCCTCACCGCAGCGGCCTTCACCAGCGGAGACGCGGACTTTACCGTGGAATTTGAGCCCTACGCCACCGCCCTGGAGCTGGAGGGGGCCGGCTATGTGGTGGCCTCCCTGGGTGTGGATTCGGGATATGTCCCCTATACCGCCTACTGCGCCCAGGCCAGCTATATAGAGGGGAACGGAGAGATCATCCAGAAGTTTACCAACGCCATCCAGCGGGGGATGGAGTATGTGAACACCCACACCCCGGAGGAGATTGCCGCCATCATACAGCCCCAATTTCCGGAAACGGAGGAATCCACCATCGCAACTATTGTGGCCCGGTACCAGGAACAGGATACCTGGAAAAACGATTTGATTTTTGAGGAGAGCAGCTTCCAGCTCCTGCAGGATATTCTGGACGAAGCCGGGGAACTGACCGCCCGGGCCCCCTACGAAGAGCTGGTGACCACTGAATTTGCGGAGGAGGCGAGCAAGTAATCTCCCGATTACTTGCCAGAGGCCTTTCGCCCTCTCGTTGACAAATCCCGGGAAAGCGGCTAAGATAGTAGCAGATTTGTAAAGAAACTATTTGTGCCGCAGATTCCCGCGGCACAGAACGGAGTCTGCTATGAAATACAACCGCACCAAAATGTCTGTCACCCTGATCATCCTGGTGGTGCTCTACATGGTCATCCGGCATTACCTGCTCACCGGGCTGCTGCACCTTTCCGGCGTCCCGCTGATGGTCATCAACGTCCTGTTTATCATCGCCGCCCTCTATGTGGCCCAGGCAGTGGCCAAGGACGGGCCCAAGGAGGAGGAAAACGGCGAGGATTCCAGGAAGGACTGAGACGGAGGGCTGTCATGCTGACTGAAGAGAAATTTCAGCAGTTCTGCCGGGCCATCTCCGAGTTCGGCCCTGACCATGCCCTTGTGCTGCAGGATGGCCGGATGCTGGCCCGCCATGACTGGGTGCCGGAGGTGCGTCAGAACCAGTATTCCATCACCAAAAGTATCACCGGGACCGCCATCGGCTTTGCCCTGGACGAGGGGCTGCTGCACCTGGAGGATCCGGTGATCCGGCTTCTGCCGGACTGCCTGCCCCCGGTGGTGAGCCCCCATCTGGAGCATCTGACCCTGTACCATTTGCTGACTATGACCTTGGGGCAGAAGGCGCCCTGGCTGATGGGGGAACAGCGGGAATTCATGAAGGAAAAGGATTACGCCCGCTTTGCCCTCTCCCGCCCCTTTGAGGAGGAGCCTGGCACCTGCTTCCTCTACAGCAACGTGGGACCTTATCTGGCCGGCCTGATGCTGGAGCGCCGAAGCGGCCAGTCCCTGGCGGAGTACCTGATGCCCCGGCTGTTTGATCCCCTGGACATCCCGCTTCCCCAGTGGGAGAAGGATCCCCTGGGGAACACCTTCGGCGCCGGCGGCATCTGGCTGACCTCCACGGAGGTATCCCGCTTTGGGCAGCTCTACCTGCAGGATGGCCTATGGAAGGGCCGGCAGATTCTGCCCCGGGACTGGATGCGCCGGGTGGACCGCACCTGGATCACCGATGCAGACGGACAGAGCCATTACAGCCTGCTGTTCTGGAGAGGCCGCTACGATTCCCTCTGCGCCGTGGGGCGCTTTGGACAGTACTGCACCATCCTGAAAGAAAAAAATGCCGTTATCGTGCTCAACGGACACGATACCGGCCAAAATCATCTGCTGGAATACGTGTGGACCTACCTATATCCCTGCCTGTAATGGGAGCCCCGGCGGCATGGCCGCCGGGGCTCCCTCGTGCTAGCATACTATATATTAAGAAGAAACGCTTGCTCTCTTCGCCTCCAAGAGGGCATTTGCCAAGCATCCTCCGCCTCCCGGTCAGGGAAGCACAAACTCCTGCCCCGGATACTGGATCTCCATAATCCGTTCCCTCCATTCCCGCGACTCTTTCCGCTCCTTATACTGGGCAATCACACTGTACTGCTCCCACAGATGCATGGGAAACACATAGCCTGCATCTATATGGGACAGGAAGTAATCCATCCCCCAACAGTAAAATTCCTCCAGCCGCGGATCCAACGGGACAAAGGCCACATCTACATGATGCCGGCGAGGTTCCTGCTCTTCCAGATAATGGATCTCATTGCGGTAACGTGCCGCCATATTTTCCTGCGTACTCTTAGCCCTTCCCTTCCAAGCCCACCAGTTGAGATCCCCTCCGTGGTAGATCAGTTTCCCATCCGCCCGAACCAAGAAGGCGGTTCCTATATCTGTGGAGCGCAGGGTTACCACAGAAATACGGTGGCCCTGGAACGTATAGTCATACATAGCCCGCCGGCCCAGGTAATGGACCTCTCCCCTCTCCTTTCCACGGGCCGAGATCCGAATATCCCGGGACAACAGATAAACCGCATCTGGGTCAATATCCGTCAGAGAAAAGATTTTCGGGTTAAAATGATCCGGATGCTTATGGCTGGCAAACACCACCAGCTGCTTGCCCCGAGGAAAATCCGGCAAGGTCCCTTGATAATAATCAAACAAAAGCACAAAATGATCCAGCTCTACGGAAAATCCGCTGTGGCCAATATAGGTAACACGCATTCGCTTCACTCCCTTTCTGATCGCAACCGCATCACTGCTTTTCTGGAATTCTTATTCCCTCATCCATGCTCCCGGAGCGGAAGCCTTCCAAATCCAGGGCAATATAGGAGAAGCCCAGCCCTCTCATTCGATCCACTGCCTCCTCCCGGTACTGCCAGAAAATATCCATCTCTTCCGGAGCCACCTCAATCCGCAGCACCGGTTCCTGGTAACGCAGCCGTACCTGACGGATCCCCCGCTCCCTCACCCACTGCTCCCCCTGCTCCAGCCGCCGCAGAAGCCGGGTATCCAGGAAGGCTCCGTAGGGAAGCCGGGTAGCCATACAGGGGGAGGAAGGGCGGGAGGCCACCGGAAGGCCCTTCTCCGCCGCCAGGGCACGGACCTCCTCTTTGGTAATGCCGCATTCTGCCAGCGGGCTGGCAATCCCCAGCTCTGCCAAGGCCCGCAGCCCCGGGCGGTACACCAGCCGGTCATCGGCATTGGTACCGTCCAGCACGCAGGCCCCCCGCACCTCCGCCCACTGCTTCAGCTGGGCAAACATGGTCCGCTTGCACAGATAGCATCGATCCGGTGGGTTCTGCCACAGCTCCCGGCAGCTCTCCAGATCCACCGCCAGAACCGTCAGCTCCACACCGCAGGCCCTCGCCTGCCGCCGGGCCTCCGGCTCGTCTCCCCGGGGCTGCAGGCTGGTACTCAGCATCACCGGATAGAGTGGGCTGGCTCCCTGGTTCTCCGCCAGCAGCTTTAACAGAAGGCCACTGTCCACACCACCGGAAAAAGCCAGGCACACCGGCCGGCCGGCCAGCTCCTTCAGCTTTTGCGCCAGCGCTTCCCGCTTTTCCGCCGGCACGCTCCCCGCCATCACAGATTTCCCTTTCCGGCCGCCTCCTGGATCAGGAGATACATCTCCCCGTAGCCCTTGCCGCTGGCCTCGCAGAGCTGCCGCACATCCGCATACTCCGGATAATTCCAGACACGCTCCCCCAGGCGGCAGCGCTTTACCCGGGCACTTCCCCAGGGGGTCTCCACCTGCTGGATTTCCCGCTCCAGGCAGGTGCGCTGCACCGGATACCGGCGGATGCCGATGGTGGTGGTGTGGGTAAAGAGGATCTCCTCCGCCTGTGCCACCTTCTCCCAGTCGCAGAGGACCGTCACCAGAACCCCTGGCCGGTTCTTTTTCATGTATACCGGCGTGTAGTAGGCATCCCGGACACCGGCTTCCCCCAGCTTCTCCAGGGCATAACCAAGGGCCTCCCCGGAGCAATCGTCCACATTGGTCTCCAATACCCAGATTTCCGGTTCCCCAGCCAGTGGCTCCACCAGGCTGGCCCGCAGGATATTGGCGTGGGGGAAGTCTTTCTTGCCCGCCCCCACGCCGGTTTTCAAAATCCGGCAAGGCGGCAGCCCCACCTGCCCCTTCCATAAAACGGAAGCGATGGCCGCGCCGGTGGGCGTGATCATCTCTCCCTCCGTCCCGGTAATCCGCAGGGGAAGCCCGTAAGCCTGGACCAGGTTTTCCACCGCCGGCACCGGCACCGGCAGCAGGCCGTGGGCACACTTTACATGGCCGCTTCCCTCGCACAGAGGGGAGAGAACCACCCTCTCCACCCCCAGGGAAACCAGGCAGTAGGCGGCAGAAACAATGTCTACAATGGAATCCACCGCCCCCACCTCGTGGAAATGCACCTGCTCCGCCGGAATCCCATGGGCCTTGGCCTCCGCCTCCCCAATCCGCCGGAACATTTCCTTGGCCAGGCGGATCACCGCCGGCTCCGCCGGAAGCCGGTCCAGCATTTCCAGAATATCCGTCAGATGGCGGTGGGGCTGATGGTGGCATTCCTCCATCACCACATCAAAATCCCTGGCGGAAATCCCCTGTTTGTTCACCCGCCCATGCACCACACGGAAGCCTTCCAGAGGCAGCTGCCCCAGAAGCCGGTCCAGCCCCTGGGCATCCGCGCCCAAATCCAGCAGCGCTGCCGCCGTCATATCCCCGCTGATGCCGGAGTAACACTCCAAATACAGAGTTGTGCCTTTCATCCCATTCCCCCCTATTCCTTCGTCTTCATCCCGCTGTCAATCCTTGGCGTTTTTCAGCTGGAACAGAATAAACACCGCGGAGAGCACCGCCATCAGCGCCCAGGTCACCGTATCATTCCGGTATCCCAGCAGGCCCATAACGGAGCTGACTGTGGCTGTTCCAGCGCTGATGCTGGTGGTGGCAATCACCGCCGGCCGCACGAACATGACACCCAAAACGCCGCCCAGGACGGCCGCCACCGCCGCCAGGGCCAGCTGCCACCAGAATGTACGCCCCACCAGCAGCAAAACGGTAGATCCCACCGCCAGCGCGCAGATCAGAAAAATCCCTACTATATACAACCGGTACGCCAGCAGCGCCCCCACAACGGCCGCCGCCAGCCCCGCCACCAGGATAATCCACTGGGTATTCGTAAACCACGCGGCAATTCCCATTCCCAGGAAAAGGCCGATCACAAAGCCCCACACCGCAATCCACAGCTTTCTCAACCGGTAGCCGAACAAACCGTTCAGCACCGTCACAATCAAGGTGGGCACCACCGCTGTTATGGATTCCCAACCCATTCCGTTCAACACATCCATTGCCTGTCCGTTCCTCCGCAAAACTCGTTTTTTCCTGACCCATTATAGCATGGTTTGGGTTTTCTTGGAAGCCCCCCGGAACCCCTCCACCTTGGCCCGCAGATAGGCCAGATAGGCGCCGGCGGAGAACGGCTGGCCACACATCCTCCAACAGCTGCCGCGCCGGCTTTACCGCGCCAAAGTGATGGATTTTCCCGCCCAGCAAGGCGGTGATCTCCGCCAGGTTCCCCTGCTCCAGCAGTTTTCCCACCGGGAGTTCCCGCCCCAGCATATTCCCGTAGAGCCGGGACTGGGACTCATGCATGCCGCAGGAAGCGCCGCCGCCCACCGGCGTCAGATCCGTTGCCCTGTCCAAGTCTCCGCGCTTTCCCAAGAATAACATAGCCCGCCTGCCGGATTTTCTGCCTGCGATCCGACGGGCGGACTATCTTTCTTCCTCCCTGTTTTGTGCACTGTTCAAAAATATTTTTTGCTTCCCCACAGGTTTTTTCTCTTCAAATTCAAGTACTCATTGTACGCCAGCTCTAAAATCTGCTTCTCATTGGAAAATTTCAGCAGGTGATATGCCTCGTGATACTTATAATAACCAGAATCCACAAAAAATTCCTCCCGCTGCGGCTTACTATAATAACTGTCTGACATCATCAGAAACCAGTGGACATCCTTACAGATTTCCTCCCGCATGGTGCTGAATGTGTACTGACTTTTCCCGATGTATTTGATAATTGACGCTTTCACGCCAGTCTCTTCCATGACCTCACGCAGTGCAGTTTCCGAATGCTCTTCGCCTTCTTCCACTGTGCCTTTGGGAAGCACCCAGCCCTCGTACTTATTTCGCACATTCTTATACAAAAGTAGGATCTTTCCGCGAAAAATTACCACACCGCCACAGCTCGTTGCCTCTATCATTGCAATCCCTCCTGTCCGGCTGGAGTTTTCATCTATGCTTATCTACAATCAAGAACAGTATACTCTTTATCGGATACAACGTCAAGGTTTCCACCAGTGCCCTTTCTTTCCCTCCCAGACGCATAGCATAATAGATGCCAATTTTAATAATATTAAAAAAAAGTATATTTCAAGTTTTTTCACATATTTATATGGCAAAATCCATAGTGTTTCAGCCGCAAAAAATATGGAAAATATATTTTATAAGAGAATAAATAAAGTTGACATATATAGAAAACCGTGGTATCCTTCTGACTGTCAAGAAAAGAAGAAAGAAAAGGAGGCCTTGAGATGAAAAAAGAAAATGTGGCAATTGCCCATATGTTTGAGATGGAGGCCGCTAGATCCTGTGTCAATTCGCCATTTGCGATGACCTCGAAAGGGAAGTGCCTGCAGGCTCTGCTTCGTTTTGGCTGGCAGCTGCCGTCCGGGACCGGTTTCCGGGAGGGCGCGCTTCAGAACAGGCAAGAGGCATTGTTATAAAAAAGATACCTAATCAATTTCAGGAGGATAAAAAAATGAAGAAGAAAATCAAAATGAGCTGGATGGATCGAATTTGGGTGGAGCGCTATGAGCGTGAAGAGGGAAGCGTAATCCGCTAACCTGAATATCCCTCGGTATTTGTTCACAATATCTCTCCAAAAGAGGGCCGCGCCTGGTTTGGCGCGGCCCTCTTTCACTCATCATCCGTCCCGGCAAGAACAATTCCCCGATGGGGCACTGGCACAGAGAATACAATCTGCGTTTCTGTATGGCCAAACTTCTGCAGCTGGCCGATAAACAGATCCAAATCCGAGGTAGACGGAAAGCTTACCTTCATCAGCATGGAATAATTTCCGGACACCGTATTGCACTCAATCACATTCGGCACCTTGGCGATAAAAGGAAGAAACTCCACCTTCTGTTTGGGGGCCATCTCCAGATTGATAAAAGCGGTAATGTGATAGCCCATCTTGTCCAAACTAATGTCCGCATGATAGCCGGAAATAATCCCGTCATCTTCCAATTTCTGGATGCGGGCTGCCACTGCCGGGGAAGATAAAAACACTTTTTCCGATAACTGCTTCAGGGAATATCTTGCATTTTCTTGAAGAAGCCGCAATAACTTTTTGTCAATCTTGTCCATGACAAACCTTCCTTTGACTTTATAAAAAAATTGTATCACATAATACAAAAAAGTTCCACTGCAAAATCTCTTTTTTACGAAGCGCTCAGTCCGCTTTTAAACGTTCGCCAAAAATAGCCGTGCCCACACGCACCATGGTGGCCCCTTCCTCAATCGCCACCTCAAAATCGCCTGTCATGCCCATAGACAGCTCCTCCATGGATACGCCAGGCAGCCCCATCTCCCGAATGGATTCCGCCAGCCGGCGCATCTCCCGGAAATACGGGCGGTTTTCCTCCGGATCCTCCACCGGCGGCGCAATAGCCATAAGCCCACGCACCTTCAGGTTGGGAAGCGCTGCCACCTGGCGCACCAACTCCACCGCATCTGCCTCTCCAATCCCTGATTTGGTTACTTCGTTGGCGATGTTGACCTCCACCAGAACCGGACACTGGACATTCTTTTTATCGGCTTCTTTCTGAATAGCCTCTGCCAAATGCAGGGAAGAAACCGAGTGGATCAGGCAGGCACGTCCTACCACATACTTCACCTTGTTGGTTTGCAGATGGCCAATGAAATGCCAGCGGAGGGGATCCGTAATCTGTTCGATTTTTTCCTTCATCTCCTGGGCTTTATTCTCTCCAAAATCCCGGACACCCGCCGCAATCAGCTCCTGGATCATCTCAACTGGTTTGGTCTTGCTGACCGCAATCAGTGTAACTTCCTCTCTTTTTCTGCCACACCGCTCACAGGCAGCCGCCACACGGGCCTCCACCTTTCGGTAATTTTCCGTTACCATAGCTATTTTCCTCCCCCGATGCTTATCCACCAACCGCTGGGCGCGGTAAATTCCGTGTGTTTTCCGTTCCGTAGTATAGCACGTTTCCTGGTAAACTTCAAGAATGCCTCATGATTTCTTTCCGGAATTTTCTTAAGCAGATTCTATTGAGGGGTATGATTTTTAACGCACATCTCCCGGATTACTTATCAAAGAAAAAGCGGGCGCTGCCGCCCACTCTTCCTTTTCAACCGTTTCCTCCGTTCTGGCGAAATACAATCTCGCCGGTTTCCGCATCCATGCTTTCCACAATGGCAAGGGACTCCAGCCGGATCCCCTTGCTGCGGATAATCTGGCCGCCACTCTGAAATCCTTTCTCCACAGCAATCCCCACGCCTTCCACAGTGGCACCAGCGCTCTGGATTAGGTCAATGAGCCCTGCCACTGCACAGCCATTGGCCAGAAAATCATCAATGATCAGGACATGATCCTCCGGTCCCAGATATTTTTTGGACACAATCACATCATAAACCCGCTTATGCGTAAACGACTCCACCTTCGTCACATAAGACTCTCCGTCCAAATTGATACTCTGGCTCTTCTTGGCAAACACCACAGGCACATGGAAATGCCGGGCAACCATGCAGGCAATCCCAATACCAGAAGCTTCTATAGTCAAAATTTTGTTGATGGGGCAGTCCGCAAATAAGCGATGGAACTCCTCCCCAATGTGATCAAACAGTTCTACATCCATCTGATGATTCAGAAAGCTGTCCACCTTCAGCACATTTCCAGGTTTTACCACACCATCTTTCCGGATCCGGTCTTCCAATAGCTTCATCTGTTCTCCTCTTTCCACTGCCGCCAACGGCAGTCTGCCTTTCTCCGCTGTATTAGTTCTACTATACTGCACCCGGGGGAGAAGCGCAAGACCTGAAGCACGTTTTTCTCCACAAACTTCCCGATCCCTTACACACGAATCCGGCATTGCAGGCTTTAGAAAGAAAAACCGGACTCATCTCTTCCTGGAGATAAGTCCGGCCTTTTGTCTGCAGTTGGCGGGACTTGAACCCGCACCCAAGTAATATGGACATGAACCTGAATCATGCGCGTATGCCAATTCCGCCACAACTG
>CAJFTW010000008.1 GCA_904420025.1 Candidatus Pseudolachnospira avium | reverse complement strand
CGGAATGGGCTGCTTGCAGGCCAGGCCGTCTATGCTTTAGCGACGCTAACCTGTATGAGCAAGTAGGCCGAAGGCCGGATTGCGAATACAGGTAGGATTGCGGGAGTGCGCAGCACGGAGCAAGCCGAGGGCTTTCATGGTTGGTAGTGCCCGCGCCAGCGGGCATGGGGCTACTCTGAAAGCCCAGCCGCAAAGCATCGCAGGCAGGTTTCAAATCCAGAAGTTAAAACCGGCAACGGAAACCTCCATCGCCGGTACCGCTCAGGCATCGTGCCTGGCCTTATAATCCACAAAAAAATTTTTCAGCCGAACCAACGCCTGGATCAGGATGTCTTTTTCCTCACTGTCCAGATTCTTCACCACCGCCTCAATCATCTCATGGTGGAACTGCTCATGATGACGGTAAGCCCGCACCCCTTTGTCCGTCAGCAGGATGTAGACCACCCGCCGGTCCTCCTCGCTTCTCTGCCGGACCACATACCCTTTTTTTACCAGGTTATTCATGGAGATAGTCAATGTCCCCATGGTCACGGAAAGCTTCTTGGCAATGGAAGACATGTTTTGAGGCTCATCCACGCCCACCGCCTCAATGATATGCATATCATTGTTGGTGATGTCTCGGAATTCTCCGGTAATAATAGCCTCCTGCTCAATATCCATAATATCGTTAAACAAAACCACCAGGATGTCATTCAATGCCTGATAGCTGCCTTCCATGGAAACGTCCCCCCTCCTGCCAGGGCCGGCAGTACCCCTCGTCTTTTGCGGAATGTCTTCCTATTTGTGATGATAGCACGTTTTTCCCCCAGGGGCAAGGGCGTTTTCACCGCTTTCCGCCTTCCCGGGAAGCAGGCGCCGCCTCCTGAGGGAACAGGTCCGCCACTACCTGGTGCACCGATTCCATCTGCCGGCACTTCCAGGCATTGCTGCCGCAGAAAATCAGCGCATGCTCTGTGTCTCCCTCCGCCGCATGGACCAGGGCGTCGGTGATGCAGTAGGGAATCCGGTCCGGCTGGCAGTGCTCCAGGCACTGGTGGCAGAGCCGGGGCCGGGGATGGCTTCCCTGGCGCAGGAAGCTGTTGGCAATGGCCCGGCCGGGCATCCCCACGGGGCTCTGGGTGATCACAATATCCTCTTTCCCCGCCTGCAGGTAGGCATCCTTAAAGGCCTGGGGCGCATCGCACTCCCAGGTGGTCACAAACCGGGTAGCCACCTGCACCGCGTCCGCCCCCAGCTCCTCCAGGGCCCAGGCCACATCCCGCCGGTCAAAGATCCCCCCGGCCACCGCCACCGGAATCTCCTTTCCATATTTTTTTCCATACTCCTTCACCGTATCCAGAATCCGGCGGATCTCTTGGCCGTATGCTTCCCGGGTCAGGCTCTCCGCTTCCTCCCGAGAAAAGCCCAGGTGGCCGCCGGCCTCCGGCCCTTCCACCACCACCAGGTCCGGGACGGTATGGTAGCGCCGGTCCCAAAGGCGGCAGATCAGGTTAGCCGCTTTCTGGGAGGATACAATGGGGGCCAGCTTCACCGGAAACCCGGCGGCATATTTGGGCAGGTCCACCGGCAGGCCGGCGCCGGAGACAATCAAGTCCGCCCCAGCCTCCGCCGCTGCCCGCACGTACGCCTCATACCGGCGGGTAGCCACCATAATATTAAAGCCCACCATGCCGCCGCCCGCCAGCTCCCGGGCTTTCCGCAGCTCCGCGGCCAGAGCCCGCAGGTTGGCGCCGATTGGGTCCCGGTCAAAGTCCGGCTCCCGCCAGCCAATCTGGGCCGTGGAAATCAGCCCCACGCCCCCCTCTTTGGCCACCGCGCCGGCCAGGCCGGAAAGGCTGATGCCTACGCCCATACCGCCCTGAATCAAAGGCAGCCGCAGCTGCCGCTCTCCCACACACAAGGGGTTCCCCATGTCCATTTCTGTTCCTCCCGGCCTACATGGCCCGGAACCGCCGGTACCGGCGCTCCGTCAGCTCCTCCGGAGAGAGCTTCTGATATTCCCCTAGGAAGACACGGATCTCCTGCCGCAGCATACGGCAGAGGGCCTCCCGGTTCCCCTCGCAGGCAGGAATCCCCTCCGGCAGCACTTTTTCAATAATCCCCAGCTCCTTCAGGTCCCAGGCCCGCAGCTTCATGGCCTCCGCGGCCTCCTGTGCCCGGCTGCTGTCCTTCCACAAGATGGAGGCAAAGCCCTCCGGGGACAGCACCGAGTAAACCGCATTCTCCAGCATCCACACCTGGTCAGCCACCGCCAGGGCCAGGGCACCGCCGCTTCCCCCCTCCCCTATGACAATGGACAGCACTGGGACCTTCAGGCCCGACAGGGCCGCCAGGTTCTCCGCAATGGCCTGGGCCTGGCCCCGCTCCTCGGCCTCCAGGCCGCAGAAGGCCCCGGGGGTGTCCACCAGGCAGATCACCGGCCGGTGGAACTTCTCCGCCTGGCGCATCAGCCGCAGCGCCTTCCGGTACCCCTCGGGGGAAGGCATGCCAAAGTTCCGGGCCAGGTTATCCTTCAGGTTACGGCCCTTTTGCTGGCCAATCACCGTCACCGGCATGCCGTCCAGGAATGCCAGGCCGCCCACCACAGCCCCGTCATCCCCAAAGCACCGGTCCCCGTGAAGTTCCTCAAAGTCGTTGAAAACCCCCCGGATATAGTCCATGGCCGTCAGGCGTGTGGACTGTCGGGACCGCTCCACCGCCTCCCAGGCGGTAGCCGGCGCCATTTTGGCCGGCGCCGGAAGGGCCTGGGCTTTAGTCTCCGCCAGAGCCCCGGGCCGGTGAAACAGCAGCAGCTTGCCCAGGGTATCCCGGAGCCGGGGCCGCTCCACCACCGCGTCCAGGAAGCCATGCTGCAGCAGGAACTCGGACCGCTGGAACCCCTCCGGCAGCTTCTGGCGGATGGTCTGCTCAATGACCCGTGGACCGGCAAAGCCAATGAGGGCCCCCGGCTCCGCCAGAATAATGTCCCCCAGCATGGCAAAGCTGGCGGTGACACCGCCGGTGGTGGGATCCGTGAGCACACTGATGTACAAAAGCCCCGCCTCACTGTGGCGCCGCAGCGCCGCCGCGGTTTTGGCCATCTGCATCAGGGAGACAATCCCCTCCTGCATCCGGGCGCCGCCGGAGCAGCAGAACAGGATCAGCGGCAGCCGCTCCCGGGTAGCCCGCTCGGTGGCCCGGGTAATCCGCTCCCCCACCACCTGCCCCATGCTGCCCATGAGGAACCGGGCGTCACAGATCCCCACCGCCGCTTCCTGCCCCAGAATCCGGATCTTTCCGGTGATCACCGCCTCGCTGAGGCCGGTTTTCTCCCGGGTTTCCGAAAGCTTCCGCTCATAGCCGGGGAAATCCAGGGGGTTTTTCTCTTCCGCCAGCCCGTCCCAGGACTGGAAAGTGCCCGGATCCGCCACCATCCGCAGCCGCTGATGGGCCTTCAGCCGGAAATACCCGTGGCACTTGGGACAGATATACCAGTTGGCCCGTACTTCATCCCGGTACACCGGGCTGCCGCAGATCCCGCATTTAGTCCACAGGGACTGGAGCAGCCGGGTCTCCTGGACGCCCTCCTTCCGGCTTTTCCGGCTCCGGCTGCCCGCCGGGGCTTTCTTCCACAAATCCTTTAACATGCGCGACCTCCTGTCTCCGGCAGGCTGCCATCGTCCGATAGGAAGAAGGTATCCTGCTCTCCCGCCTGGAACACCGGGTGCCGCAGCACCTGCAGCTGATAGTCCTGGTTGGTCTCCACCCCTTCAACCACCAGCTCCTCCAGGCACCGCTCCATTTTCCGGATGGCCTCCTGCCGGTCCGCCCCGTGGACAATGATCTTGGCGATCATGGAATCGTACTGGGGAGGGATGCGGCTGCCGTTGTAGAGGGCCGTATCCACCCGGACGCCATTGCCGCCGGGCAGGTGGCTGTCCTCTATGACGCCGGGGCAGGGCAAAAATCCCCGCTCCGGATCCTCCGCATTGATCCGGCACTCCAGGGCGTGCCCCCGGAGCACCACGTCCTCCTGGACCAGGGAGAGGGGCTCCCCGGCGGCAATCCGCAGCTGCTCCTTTACTAGGTCCACGCCGGTGACCATCTCCGTCACCGGATGCTCCACCTGGATCCGGGTGTTCATCTCCATAAAGAAAAACTCCCCCTGGGGCGTCAGGAGGAATTCCACGGTGCCCGCATTCTCATACCCCACAGCCCGGGCGGCCTTCACCGCCGCCTCCCCCATGGCCTTCCGCAGAGCATCCGATAATGCTGGGCTGGGGGACTCCTCCAGCATTTTCTGGTGGCGGCGCTGCACAGAGCAGTCCCGCTCCCCCAGATGGATCACATGGCCCTGGGAGTCCGCCAGAATCTGGAATTCAATATGCCGGGGCCGCTGCACATACCGTTCCAGGTACATGGTGGCATCGGAAAAGCTGGTCTCCGCCTCCCGCTGGGCGGTGCAAAACTGCTTTTCCAGTTCCTCCGGCCCCCAGGCCACCCGCATGCCCCGGCCTCCGCCGCCGGCCGCCGCCTTGATCATCACCGGGTAGCCGATAGCCTCCGCCGCCGCGGCTGCCTCCTCCAGGGTATGCACCGGCCCGTCGGATCCGGGGACCACCGGCACCCCCGCTGCCTTCATGGCCTCCCGGGCCGCCGCCTTATCCCCCATCCGGGCAATGACCCGGCTGCTGGGGCCGATAAAGCGGATCCGGCACCGCTCGCACATCTCCGCAAACTTGCTGTTCTCGGACAGGAAGCCAAAGCCCGGGTGGATGGCATCCGCCCCCACCGCCACGGCGGTGCTCAAAATCCGCTCCCGGTTCAGGTAGCTCTCCGCCGCCGCAGCCGGGCCAATGCAGAGGGCTTCGTCCGCCAGCAGGGTGTGCAGCGCCTCCCGGTCCGCCTCCGAGTACACCGCCACCGTGGCAATGCCCATCTCCCGGCAGGCCTGTATGATCCGCACCGCAATCTCCCCCCGGTTGGCAATCAAAACTTTCTGAAACATACGTCTCCCTTCTTCCGCTCCACAGCATTTCTCATGGCTTCTCCCCCAGGAGAAGCCCCACGCGCCGCCGCGGGCCGCCCCTTGGGGCGGTATCTTCCCTGCCGCGGCGTGTGCATCTCTTATGGAATCTCCCTTGGGAGATTCCCCCGCGCCGCCGCGGGCCGCCCCTTGGGGCGGCATTCTCCTTACCGCGGCGTGTGCATCTCTTATGGAATCTCCCTTGGGAGATTCCCCACGCGCCGCCGCGGGCCGCCCCTGGGGCGGTATCTTCCTTACCGCGGCGTGTGCATCCTTCCACCTTCATCGTACAATAAAAAGCCACAAGGGCTTTTTATTGTACGATGAAGGTCATCTCTCCTGACACCGCCACCTGCCCGTTGACCGTGGCGGTGCCACGGCCTACGCCCACGGGCCCTTTGGTACGGATGATCTCGCACTCCAGCCGCAGGGTGTCTCCCGGCACCACCTTCCGGCGGAACCGCACATGGTCCAGACCGCCAAAGAAGGCGGTCTTTCCCTTATTTTCCGGCACGCTGAGGATGACGGCCGCCCCCACCTGGGCCAGCGCCTCCACCATCAGCACCCCAGGCATCACCGGTTCCTGGGGGAAATGCCCGGCAAAAAAGTCCTCCCGGTAGGTCACGCATTTGATGCCCACCGCCCGCTTGCCCGGCTCCAGCTCCTCCAGCCGATCCAGCAGGAGAAACGGATGCCGGTGCGGAATAATCTCCTGAATTTCTTTTACTCCCAGTTCCATGGTTTCCTCTTTCCACAACTGCCGTGTTTTCCCGGTATCCCGTTGCACCTGCCGGGTGCTACTGAATCCGGAACAGCGGCTGGCCGTACTCCACCACCTGCTCGTTTTCCGCCAGCACCGCCGTCACCACGCCGTCTTTTTCACACTCAATCTCATTCATCAGCTTCATAGTCTCAATAATACCCAGCACCTGTCCCTTGCGCACCGGGTCTCCCACCTGCACAAAGGGCTCTGCGTCTTCGCTGGGCGCCCGGTAAAAGGTACCCACCAAAGGGGAAAACACCACCGTCTCCGACTCGGTGCTCTCCACCACCGGGGCCACCGGGCTCTGGGCGCTGGCCGGGCCGGAGATCTCCGAAGGCAGGCTCCCGGAGGCGGCTGCCCCCGCCGGAGCAGCGCCGGAAACGCTTCCATTCCCGGCGGTACACGCAGCCATTCCGGCTGCCAGAGGCTCCACGGTGCCGGCGCCGCCTACGTTCCGCCGCAGCACCAGCCGCAGGTTCCCCTCCTGGTAGTCCAGCTCATCCAGCCCCGCATGGGCCATGGCATCCATCAGCTGTACAATCTGTCCGATTTCCATATTGATTCCTATCCCTTCTCAGTCCCGATATTTCTTCACGCACAGGGTGGCGTTGTGGCCGCCAAAGCCCAAGGAATTGGAAAGGCAGCACTGTACCTCCCCCCGGAAGCCCTGCGGCAGATAATTCAGATCGCACTCCGGATCCGGAACCCGGTACCCGGCCGTGGGGTGCAGCACACCTTCCTCCAGGGACTTGACGCAGGCAACGAACTCTACGCCGCCGGCAGCGCCCAGCAGATGGCCTACCATGGACTTGGTGGAGCTGATCTTCAGGTTTTTGGCCGCCTCGCCAAAGGCCAGATGCACCGCCCGGGTCTCAAACAGGTCATTGTGATGGGTGCTGGTGCCGTGGGCGTTAAGATAGTCCACCTGGGCCGGGGTAACCCCCGCCTCCGCCATGGCCAGCTCCATGGCCTTGGCAGCCCCGGAACCGTCCTCCGCCGGGGAGGTAATATGGAACGCGTCACTGGTAGCCCCGTAGCCTGCCAGCTCCCCGTAGATGCGGGCGCCCCGGGCCAGGGCATGCTCCAGCTCCTCCAGCACCACCACGCCGGCGCCCTCGCCCATGACAAAGCCGTTCCGCTCCCGGTCAAAGGGAATGGAGGCCCGCAGCGGGTCCGTGCTCTCGGAAAGGGCCGTCAGGGCGGAAAAGCCGGCAATGCCCAGAGGGGTCACCGCACTCTCCGTGCCGCCGGCCAGCATCACCTCCGCCTCCCCGTGCTGGATGCTCCGGAATGCCTCGCCAATGGAATGGGTGCCGGTGGCACAGGCAGTGACTACGTTGATGCTCTTGCCCTTGCAGCCAAACTGGATGCTCACATTGCCGGCGGCCATGTTGCTGATCATCAGCGGCACCAGCATAGGGTTCACCTTCCGGGGCCCCCCGGAAAGCAGCCGCTGGTACTCCCGCTCAATGGCCTGGAGGCTGCCAATGCCGGAGCCGATGCTGACGCCCACCCGGAAGGGGTCCTCCTTGGACATATCCAGCCCTGCGTCCTCCAGGGCCTGCCGGGAGGCGGCCACCGCCAGCTGGCAGAAGGGCTCCATACGCCGGGCTGCTTTCCGGTCCATAAAGTCCCCAGGCTGGAAGTCCTTCACCTCTGCCGCCAGCTTCACCTTATAGTCAGTGGTGTCAAAGCGGGTGATCTCCCCGATTCCCACCTGGCCGTTTTTAGCCGCCGTCCAAAATGCTTCCACGCTGTTGCCGATGGGGGTCACAGCCCCCAGGCCCGTCACAACCACTCGTCTCATACTCCGCCTCCTCACATAGCCATGCCGCCGTCCACAGACAGCACCTGGCCGGTGATATAGCCGGCTTTCTCAGAGGCCAGAAAGGCCACCGCCGCCGCCACATCCTCCGGCTTCCCAAAAGCCCCCAGGGGAATCTGCCCCTGGGCCGCCTCCCGCACCTTGGGGGAAAGGCCGGCCGTCATATCCGTGTCAATAAAGCCCGGCGCCACCGCATTGACGGTGATATGCCGGGAGGCCAGCTCCCGGGCCATGGACTTGGTCAGGCCAATGAGCCCCGCCTTGGAGGCACTGTAGTTGGCCTGGCCCGCATTTCCCAGAATGCCGGACACCGAGGAGATCTGGATGATCCGCCCCCGGCGCTGCTTGATCATAATCTTGGCCGCCTGCTTGCCGCAGAGAAAGGCTCCTTTGAGGTTGGCGTCCAGCACCGCGTCCCAGTCCTCCTCCCCCATGCGCATCAGCAGGCCGTCCCGGGTGAGGCCGGCGTTGTTCACCAGCACATCCACCCGGCCAAACGTTTCCATGATCCAGCCAAACATGGCCTCCACCGCCGCGGCATCCGCCACGTCACAGGGGTACACCGCCGCGGTGCCCCCTGCCGCCTGGATCTCCGCCGCCAGCGCCTCTGCCTGGCCCGCCGAGTGCCGGCAGTGGATGACCACACCCATGCCCTCCGCCGCCAGGGCTTTCACAATGGCTCTTCCGATTCCCTTTGCGCCGCCGGTTACCACGGCAATCCGCTGTTCTGTCATGTCTTCCTCCTCAAAGCGGCAGCTGTTCCAGCTGTTCCCAGTTCTCCACCGAATAGACCGTAGCCTCCCGGGAAATTTTCCGCATGAATCCGGCCAGGGTCCGGCCGGGGCCAATCTCCACAAACGTGTCAAACCCGTCTGCCAGCATTTGCTCCATGCTCTGCTGCCAGCGGACGCTGCTGCTCACCTGACGCTGCAGCAGCTCCTTCACCGGCGCTGCCGTGGTCACATAGCCGGCCGTCACATTGGTCACGTAGGGCATCCGGGGCTCCGCCAGAGCCACCGGCTCCAGCACCGCCCCCAGCTTCTGCCCTGCCTCCTCCAGCAGGTAGGAGTGGAAGGGACCGCTGACATTTAAGGGCAGCACCCGCTTGGCGCCTGCCTCCTTCAGGGCCGCGGAGGCAGCGTCCACCGCCTCCCGGAGCCCGGAGATGACCACCTGGCCCGGGCAGTTGTAATTGGCCACCTGCACCCCCTCCAGAGGGCCGGTGACCGCTTCCACCTGCTCGCCGGAAAGGCCCAGCACCGCCGCCATGCCTCCCCGGCCCGCCGGCACAGCCTCCTGCATGAGAATGCCCCGCTGGCGCACCACCCGCACCGCATCTTCAAAGCCCATGACCCCGCAGGCCACCAGGGCGCCGTACTCCCCCAGACTGAGCCCGGCGGCTCCCTGGGCCGCAAGCCCCCGGGCCGCCAGCTCCCGCCATATAGCCACAGAGACCGTCAGCAGGGCCGCCTGGGTGTACTCCGTCAGATCCAGCTGGTCATTGGGGGTAAAGCACAGGTCCTCCATGGAGAATCCCAGCAGGCGGCTGGCTGTCTCAAAGGTTTCCCGGGCCAGGGAGGAATTCTCCCAGACCTCCCGGCCCATGCCGGTTTTCTGGCTCCCCTGGCCGGGGAACAGCAGTGCTATCTTTCCCATCTTTCCGCTCCTCCTCTGTCTGCCGCGCTTTCCGCGGCGTTCCGCCACGCCCCAGGGCGTTTTCTGCCATCTTAAAACTGGATGCACGGAGGATTCTTCAGCAGTGCCTCCGTCTCCTCCACCAGCTCCCGGATAATCTCCCGGCAGGGCTGGCGGCGGTGCAGCAGCCCGGCAATCTGCCCGGCCATCACGCTGCCGGTGCGCACATCCCCCTCCTGCACCGCCCGGCGCAGGGCCCCCAGGGTCAGGGTTTCCAGCTCCTCAAAGGAGGCGCCTTCCTGCTCCCGGCGCAGATACTCCCGGGTGTTGGGGTTGCGCAGCATCCGGATGGGATGGCCATGGCTGCGGCCGATGACCACACTGTCAATGTCCTTGGCCTCCACAATCCGGTTTTTATAGTTCTCATGGACCACCGCCTCGTCTGCGGTCACAAACCGGGTGCCCACCTGGACGCCCTCGGCGCCCAGCAGGAACATGGCGGCCATGCCCCGGCCGTCCCCCACGCCCCCGGCGCCGATGACCGGGATCTTCACCGCGTCCGCCACCTGGGGCAGCAGGGCCATGGTGGTCAGCTCCCCAATGTGGCCGCCGGCCTCACAGCCCTCGGCCACCACCGCGTCCGCGCCACAGCGCTCCATTCTCCGGGCCAGAGCCACGGAGGCCACCACCGGGATCACCTTGACCCCGGCTTCCTTCCAGAGCTTCATGTAGGGCTCCGGGTTGCCGGCGCCGGTGGTGACCACCGGCACCCGCTCTTCCGCCGCCACCTGGGCTACCTCCCCGGCGTAGCGGCTCAGGAGCATGATGTTCACCCCAAAGGGGCGGTCCGTCCGCTCCCGCAGCAGATGGATCTCCCGGCGCACCGTCTCCCCGGTGGAATTGGCTGCCGCCAGAATTCCCAGGCCGCCGGCCTCGGAAACCGCCGCCGCCAGATGGTGCTCCGCCACCCAAGCCATGCCGCCCTGGAGAATGGGATACTCGGTTCCCAGGATCTCCGTCACTCTCGTCCTCATACAGGCCCCTCTCCTACTCGGTAATTCCCTTGGACTCCAGGTAGTCAATGACATCCTGCACTGTCGCCATCTTCTCCAGATCCTCGCTGGGGATCTCAATGCTGTACTCGTCCTCCAGGTTGGTCACCAGCTCAAACAGGTCCAGGGAATCGGCGTGCAGGTCCTCTTTCAGGTTCTTCTCCGGAGTCACTGAATCCTCGTCCACACCCAGCTGCTCCGCGATCATGGTTTTCATCTTCTCCAACATAGCATTTACTCCTCTGTCTTCTTTTTTCTATGACTCCAGCGCATGCGCTAAAATCCATTTTCCCACCGCCGGCCCGGCAGACAGCCATCCTTCGGGCTGCCCTACCACTCCAGCACCACCGAACCCCAGGTGAGGCCGGCACCAAACCCCGCCAGCACCAGTTTCTCTCCCCGTTTCAGCCGGCCTGCCCGGTTCACCTCATCCAGCAAAATAGGCACGCTGGCCGCTGCCGTGTTGCCGGTCCGCTGGATGTTCACGGGAACCTTCTCCAGGGGGATCTTCAGGCTCCGGGCCGTGGCCTGGAGGATGCGGAGGTTGGCCTGGTGGAACAGGAAAAGGGAAATTTCCTCCGGCGCCAGGGAGGCCTTTTTCAGGGCCCGGCGCACCGTCTCCGGCACCGTCCGCACCGCAAACTGGAAGATGGCCCGGCCATCCATCCGCAGCACACTGGAAGCGCTGGTGTCCCCGGCCAGGCCGGATGCCTCCCGGCCGCTTCCGCCGCCTCCCACCGCCGGATTTACCAGCGGCAGGGCAGGGCAGGTAAGGGCGGATCCCCGGCTGCCGTCCGTACCCAGATCCACGCTGAGGACTCCCTGTTCCTCCGCCCGGACCACGGCAGCGCCGGCGCCGTCCCCAAAGAGTATGCAGGTGCTCCGGTCTGACCAGTCCACCACCTTGGAGAGGGTCTCCGCCCCAATAACCAGGGCTGTCCGGGCCATGCCCGCCGCCAGATACGCCTGGGCCGTGGCCAGAGCGTACAGGAAGCCGGAGCAGGCCGCCCCCAGATCCATGCAGGCCGCCCGGGAGGCTCCCAGAGCTTCCTGTACCCGGCAGGCAGTGCCGGGGCAGAACTCATCCGGCGTCATGGTCCCCACCAGGATCAGGTCCAGCTCCCCGGCCTCCAGCCCCGCGTTCTCCAGGGCTGCCTCCGCCGCCCGGGCCGCCATCCAGGCTGTGCCCCGGTCTGCCAGCCGCCGTTCCTCTATGCCGGTGCGCTCCCGGATCCAGGCATCGCTGGTTTCCACCATGCCTGCCAGATCCTCATTGGTCAACCGATGCTCCGGCAGCCAGCTGCCGGTCCCTATGATTCTTGCTCTCATGTCTCCTGCCTTCCGGGTGGTCTGATTAGTTTCGGTTCAAAATAGTTTTACTTTCAAAATATTTTGGTACAAAAGCATTATACCATGAAAATCCCTGCTGTCAAGATTGCACAGGGAAAAAGATTTACTCACTCTTTGAATATGCGCCGCCAGGCACACCACATAAAAACAGGCCATCCGGGATTTTCTCTCCCGGACAGCCTGGAATGCCTGTAGGCTTACTCCACAGAAAAGGTAAAAGGGGACCGCCTTTTGGATGGATACAGCAGCGCAAACCCCTCCGGATTCTGCTCCGCATACTGCAGCACCGCCTTGGCAAAAGCTTCATCGGTAGGATAGTCCGCCTCCAGAATTTCCTGCATTTCCCGCCACGTTTTTTCCCGCAGGTGCAGCTTTCTAGCCCGGGTATACCGATCCTCCGGCTCCTCCGGTTCTGGCTCCGGTTCCATAAGGAACCAGCGCTTCAGCCGTTCCCAAAGTTTTTTCCCAATGGCGGCTTTGCCCCCAGCTGCCTTCTTTTTCCGGGAATGCGCTATTTTCATTCCCGCTTTTTTTTCCTCTGCCAAACGATCATACACAATCCGCAGCATAGTTCTTTCCCCCTTTCGATCCCTCTGCTTCTATCTTAACGATTTTCCATTCCCTTGGGGCATGGTACCGCATAAATAGGGAAAAACCTTGCAAATGATGTTTTTCGTTTATTTACCTGCAACGGGAAGCACACAGCCCATCACTCACTCCCGAGCAGATCCTCCGTCTCGGCGGAAAAACGTTCCAGTACCCCCACTCCCAACGGATAGGGACCAGTATGTACTCCAATGGTGGCACCAATCTGGAATACACCCACCTCCATAACCGCACCCAACTCCCGCAGGATCTCCAGCAGCCGGTCCCGAAAGCGGATGCCCTCCTCCCGGTCATAGCCATAGCCCACCACCACACAGTACCGGCACAGTGGCTTCCCCAATTTCTGCAGATAACCCCGCACCGCCTCCAGCACCTTTTTCACAGAACTGCTCCGGCTGCGGCCCACGCCAAAGGAGGACAGCTCATCTTCCTTCCAAAGGATCAGAGGGCGCAGATGGAGGGTAGATGCCGCCAGGCCAATCAACTTGCCTACCCTGCCCCCGTGGACCAGGTGTTCCATGCCGCCAATGGTAAAAAAGATCCGGCCGCTGTGCTTCAGCCGCTCCACCTGGGCAGCCGCTTCCTCCAGGCTCAGCCCGGCATCCCGTATACGGGCTGCTTCCAGGACCAGCAAGCCCTGGAGCAGTGTTACAAGAGTACTGTCAACAACCCGGATTTTCCGTTCCGGATATTTCTCCTCCATCAGTTCCGCCGCCGAGCAGGCCGAATTGTAGGAACCGCTGAGGGAGGCGGACAGGCAGATACACAGAATATCCCGCCCCTGCTGCAGATACGACTCAAAAACATCCGCATAATCCTGCACGGAAGGAAGAGAGGTGCGCGGGAAAATCTGGGGATTGTCCACCATTCGCTGATAAAACTGGTGTACCGCTAGTTCTTCTTGTTCTTTCTGGTAGTTTTCCTGATCAAAGCTGACGTAAAAGGGCACTACACAGATTCCCTTCTCCCGGGTGATTTCTTTCCCCAAGTCACAGGAACTGTCACTTACAATCTGAAACGACATGACGCCGCCTTCCTTTCCTCCCATCACTTGTGATGGGATTCTGTATCACGATGATCTTTGCCTTTCTTGTAATTGTACACATAATGTTAACATTTTGCCCTATAACTGTCAAGCCCTTTCTTCCCCCGCTCTACCGGGGCGCCCCCACAAAGAACAGTGCCATGGTCCCCGGGCCGGAGTGGGAGCCGATCACTGCCCCCACCGGGTTGATCAGGAACTGCTCTATGCCGAACCGGCTCTGTACCTGCTCCTTCACAAACTCTGCGTCCTCCAGGCAGTCCCCGTGGCTGATGAACACCACATCATTCTCAAAGCCCTGGGCCTGCCGCTCCATCCGGTCCACCAGGGCAATCAGGGATTTCTTTCTCCCCCTCACCTTGTCAATGGCCACCAGGTGGCCCGCGTCGTCCACATGGAGCACCGGCTTGATTCCCGCCAGGGTCCCCAGCACCGCTGTAGTCTTGGACACCCGGCCGCCCCGGTGCAGATGATGCAGGTCATCCACGGTAAAATTATGGCAGATATAGGGGGCCAGCTCCCGGGTCCACTGAGCCATCTCCGCCACATCCATATCCCCCTTTTTTCTCTGCTGCAGGGCCTTGTGGAGCAGCAGCCCCTCCCCCAGGGAGGCGCAGAGGGAATCCACCACCTCAATCCGGCACTCCGGATACTCCTCCATCAGCATGTCCGCCGCCAGCCGGCAGCTGTTGCAGCTGCCGCTCAGGCCGGAGGAAAAGGCAATGTGCAGAATATCCTTGCCCTCCTGCACCAGGGGCTCAAAGAGGGTCCGGGCCTCCTCCACATTGATCTGGGAGGTGGTGGGCATGGCCCCCGCCCGCACCTTATCGTAAAACTCTTTGCTGGTCAGGCCCTGGTTATCCCGGTAGGTTTTCCCCTCCAGGACATAGGAGAGGGAAGCAAAGGGAACGCCGTTTTCCCGCAGATATTCCAGCGGGAGATCCGTGGTGCTGTCCGATGTAATCACAAACTCTCTCATACCGCTTATTCCTCCTTTTAGCGCTCGTAAACCGTGTAGCCGTAGCGGCGCAGCAGCTCCGCCGCCTGGTTGGCCGCTTTCCCGTCATAAAACTCCACCCGCAGGGCTCCGGACTGCACCTCCCGCATATTGCGGATTTCCAGGTTCTTAATACTCAGGCGGCCGCTGCTCAAAATAGTGGACACAATGGCAATGGCGCCGGGTTCATCGGCAATCTCCAGATAAATCTCATAGATGGGATCCACGCCGGAGCGGTACTGGGCATTGAGGCCGCTGCGGTACTGCCGGGCTTCATCAAAATATTCCAGCAGGAAATGCTCCTTGTCCCGATCCACCGCCTCCCCCAGCCGGGAAAGGGCCTTCTGGTACTCTCCCAGGGCCTCCAGCAGCGCCGTCTTGTTTTCCCGGCAGATCTGCTGCCACATTTCCGGAGAGGATGAGGCAATGCGTGTCACGTCCTTAAAGCCGCCTGCAGCCAGCATCTTCATCAGCCCTGCCCGGTTGTCCGACTTTTTCACCAGGTTTACCAGCGCGTAGGCCACCAGATGGGGCAGATGGCTGATGTAGGCGGTGGCCCGGTCATGGTCCCGGTAGTCCAGTACCAGCGGAATAGCGCCGATGGCCTTGACCATGGCCTGGTACTCCACCATCTGTTCCGGGCGGTTTTTCCGGGTGGGTGTCAGAATATAATAGGCGTTCTCCAACAGGCGGTCGCTGGCATTGGCATAGCCGGACAGCTCGGAGCCGGTCATGGGATGCCCGCCGATAAATTGCCCTTCCAGCCCCAGCTCCTCCACCGCCTCGTGGATGGTGGACTTGACGCTGCCCACATCCGTCAGCAGGCAGTCCGGCCGGATCAGCGCCTTCAATATTTTCATGCACTGGATGTTCACGGTCACCGGCGCACAGAGAAATATCATATCGCAGGCGGCAAAATTCTCATCCAGGCTGTCCTGAGCCTGATTAATAATTCCATCCGCCAGGGCTTCCACCAGGCTCTCACGGCTCCGGTTGTAGGCAATAATCTTCATCTCCGGAGAGACCCTCCGGAATGCCTTGGCCATGGAGCCGCCAATAAGCCCCAGGCCGATAAAACCAATTGTTTGAATTGCCATGGAATCGCTCCTTTCCACTGCCTATTCGCAGGATGTATAGAAAACAAATCGTGAAAGTGTCAAAAAACAAGCCGATAGCTGCACGGTTAAATCAACGCTTTGGAATGCCACTTTTCACCCCGATAGCGAATGACAAAGAAAACAATCCGCACAATCCAGTCCAGGAACATGGCCATCCAGACCCCGTAAAGCTGGAAATAGTGTCCCAGCAGATAGGAGCCGCCCACCCGGAATACCCACATGGAAAACATGGAGATTCCCATGGTGTAGGCCGCATCATTGCCGGCCCGCAGGGTGTTGGGCAGGTTAAAGGACAGGGGCCAAAACAGAGTACCCGCAATCAGGTGCCACAGCAGCAGGGTCCAAGCCATCTGGTAGGCTGCCTCGGACATATTATAAGCCCCCAGCAGCAGCGGACGAAGCAGCACAATCAGCAGAGACACCAGGAAGGTCATCACTGTGGACGCTAAAATCAGGTTTCGGGTGTAGGTCCTGGCCTGCTTTACCTCCCCTGCGCCGACACACTGGCCCACCACTGTAATAAGGGCCAGGCTCACGGCAGTGCCGGGAATAATCATAAACACACACAGATTGTTGGCTACCGAGTTGGCCATAATGGAAGATGTCCCGTAAGTAGAGACCAGGCTCAGTACAATAATTTTGCCCAGCTGGAAAATCCCATTCTCCATGCCGCCGGGAATGCCAATCCGCAGGATCCGCCGGATCATAGAAAACTGCAGGCGGGGGCGGCGCAGGTTTTCCACATGGATTTCAAACTTGGGAAGGTGGATCCGGTACAGCATGAACAGGGATCCAACAATCCGGGAGAACAGGGTGGCAATGGCCGCCCCGGCCACGCCCCACTTCATGCCGAAGATCAGCACCGCGTTGCCGGCAATGTTGATCAGGTTCATGGCCAGGGATACCTCCATAGAAATCCGGGAGTTGCCCATGGAGCGGAACAGGGCCGCCGCCGAATTGTACACCGCCATAAAAGGATACGTCAGGGCAATAATGGAGAAATAGGTCACCGCCTGGCTCATCACGTCCGCCTCTGTACTGCCGAAGAGCAGCCGGAGCAGATGTACATTGCCCAGCAGCATCAGCGCTGTCACCAGCACGGCAAAGAGCAGGGTGGTAAAAATCAGCTGATTGGCCGCCACGCAGGCGGATTTGGGATCCTTTCTCCCAATATACTGGGCACAGACCACCGCGCCGCCGGTGGCCAGCGCCGAGAGGATGTTTAGGATCAACGTGTTCAAAGAGTCCACCAGGGAGACGCCGGAGACAGCGGCCTCCCCGGCCACCGAGACCATCATACTGTCCGCAATGCCCACCGTGGCGGTCAGCAGCTGCTCCACCATCAGTGGGAGAAGAAGCTGCAGAAGTTGTTTTCTTGTGAATAGCATAATTTTCCCATTCCTTTCCGCCTCTTATTTTACTACCACCCGCTGGGAAAAGGCAAGCACAAATCATCTCCGCATTGGAAATCCCCACAAGGCGGCCAGGCGTTAAGGAACCGCTAAAAAAATTATAATTTCCTTGGAAAATAACATGGCCAAAACAGGCGGTTGGGGGTATAATTTACCCTGAAAGCCCGGTCGCAAAGCATAAGAGGGGCAGACTGCTTGCAGGCTCGCCCCCTTATGCTTTAGCGACGCTAACCTGTATGAGCAAGTAGGCCGACAGGCCGGATTGCGACTACAGGTAGGATTGCGGGAGTGCGCAAGCACGGAGCAATCCGAGGGCTTCCCGCCCGGCACCTTATCACGGAAGGAAGAAGGAAACACTATGGAAGACAAATTTGAGAAAAACCTTTCAGAGGGGAACGTGGTCAGAAATCTGGTCCTCTTTGCCATCCCCTTCATCTTCTCCAATCTGATCCAGTCCCTGTACAATGTGGCGGACATGATTATTGTGGGCCAGTTCAGCGGCACCATCAGCATGTCCGGCGTCAACATTGGCGGGCAGATCACCAACATTGTCACCAACCTGGTCATCGGCCTGGCCGCCGGCGCCACCGTGCTCATTGGCCAGTACCTGGGCGCCAAGCAGAAACAGGCCCTGGAGGAGACCATCGGCACCCTGTTTTCCGCCCTGCTGGTGGCGGCGGTGGTCCTCTCCGTGGTTATGATTGGGCTGCGGGAGCCGATCCTGCGGCTGATCCAGACCCCGGCGGAGTCCTTTGACGAGGCCAACCGTTACCTGTCCATTACCATGGCCGGCACCATCTTTATTTTTGGCTACAACGCCCTCAGCGCCGTCATGCGGGGCATGGGCGACAGCCGGCGCCCCCTGTACTTTGTGACCATCGCCTGTTTTGTCAACATCTTCCTGGATATCCTGATGGTAAAGGGCTGGGGGATGGGAGCCACCGGTGCAGCCCTGGCCACGGTGATTTCCCAGGCAGTGAGCATGATCCTCTGCATTCTCTACCTGCAGAAGCACAACTTTGTCTTTTCCTTCCGGCTCAGCTCCTTCCGGTTCCACAAGGAGCGGCTGCGGATGCTGTTAAAGATTGGCATTCCCACCTCGGTGCAGAATTTTGCCTCCAGCCTCTCCTTCCTG
>CAJFTW010000007.1 GCA_904420025.1 Candidatus Pseudolachnospira avium | reverse complement strand
GTGATCATGCTGTCCCCCTTTGCCCCCCACATTGCCGAGGAGCTGTGGGAGCAGCTGGGCCACACGGACAGCGTGTTCCACCAGGAGAACGGCTGGCCCAAGTGTGACGAGGAGATGATGAAGGATGACGAGGTGGAGATCCCGGTGCAGGTCAACGGCAAGACCCGCTGCGTCATCAGCCTGCCGGCGGACGTGTCCAAGGAGGACGCCCTGAAGGCCGGCGAGGAGGCGGTGGCCTCCCGGATCAGCGGCAAGATTGTCAAGGAGATCTTTGTCCCCGGCAAGATCATCAACTTTGTGGTGAAATAAGGAGTGGATCCTGCGCCGCCCTGCTTTTGGGAAAGCAGGGCGGCTTTTTTAGGAGGAGCGGTATGTACGAATTGTGCCAGGCAGGGGAGAACAGCTTTTATATACAGTGCCCTGCCAAGATCGGCCTGGTGCGCCTGACGGACACGGAGGTCTGCCTGATCGACAGCGGCAGCGACAAGGACGCGGGGCGCCGGGTGCGGAAAATTCTGGATGAGAATGGATGGAAGCTGCGGATGATCTGCGACACCCATTCCCATGCGGACCATATCGGCGGCAACCGGTACCTGCAGCAGCAGACCGGCTGCAAAATCTATGCGCCGGGGATGGAATGTGACTTTGTCAACCATCCGGTGCTGGAGCCCATGACCCTCTACGGTGGCTTTCCGCCCCGGGATCTGCGGCACAAGTTTCTGATGGCCCAGCCCAGCCAGGCGGAGCCGCTGACCGCGGACGTGCTGCCGGAAGGGCTGGAGCTGCTTCCGCTGCCGGGCCATTCCTGGGACATGGTGGGCTTCCGGACGGCAGACCAGGTGGTGTATCTGGCCGACTGCCTTTCCAGTGAGGAGACGCTGGAGAAATATCAGATCAATTTTGTGTACGATGTGGCGGAGTATGTGCGGACCCTGGAGCAGGTGCGGGAGATGCAGGCGGCCCTCTTTGTGCCGGCCCACGCCGCGGCCACCGAGGACATTGCCGGCCTGGCCCAGAAGAACCTGGACAAGGTGGAGGAGATTGGGGAGCGGATTCTGGCTATATGCCGGGAGCCGGTTACCTTTGAGGAGATTCTGCGGAAGCTTTTTGAGGACTACGGCCTGCTGATGGATTTCCAGCAGTACGTGCTGGTGGGCAGCACCATCCGTTCCTACCTGGCCTGGCTCCGGGACGGGGAGCGGGCGGATGTGCTCTTTGACGGCGGGCGGATGCTGTGGCAGCGGATATGAAGCCTTTCAGGGGATCTGCTCCGCTTCCATCTGCCGGAGCAGCTGGTCCGGCATGCTCCGGGGCCCGCGGATGGAGGAAACCCCCAGATTTTTGATCTTCTCCCATGGCAGGAGAGAGGGGGCATACTGCTCCAGGCGTTTCAGCTTCATAACGTGGCTCATGCGCACCTTCCCATTGTCAAAATGGTAGGGGATATCCACCTCCACCGCCTGGCATTTGTACAGGATGGCGGAGACGGGTGCCGCCACATAGACGTAGACCAGATCGCCCACGGCAATATGGCTGCTTTGCTTCCAACGGATTTCCTTTTTTCTGGAAAAGGCGGTTTCAATATCATAATATTTGGGGTTGGCCGGTACGAGCCAGGCTTTTTGCAAGCCGGGTTCGGCCGGCCTTTTGGTTTGGCTGCCGGCGGTTAGGCCATGGCTCATCTCCAGAAGCCCAAGAATGGTTTCCAGCTCCACCGTGCCGTCCAGCAGAACGGTGAGCCAGCTTTCCTTGTGCATGTGGTAGGCTGGCAGAAAGCCGGGGGTCGCCCGGAGGGAAGATCCCAGCACGGGATCACATTTGATGTTCAGTATATCCACCGGTCCCTCCCCGGGAAGCCCCAGCCGCTTGCGGGGAACATCCAGGATCACCCCGTACCATTTGCGGTTTTCCACATGGCGGAGCACCGCGTACCGGGGGTGTTTTGCCCAAAGGTATTCGGGCAGTGTCCCGTGATGGCTGGACGCAAACTGCAGAACTGCCTCCCGAAGGGAGGTTTTTTCTTGGGAAGAAGATTTTTCCTTCATGTCCGTTCGCCCCTCCGTCCTGTTTTCTGTAAGCTGTATTGCAACATCATTCCTTCAACAGTATAATTTTGCCAGAGGAAAACGTCAAGGAAAACCACGGCGGGAATTGCAAATCCCTGTCGAATACGGTAAAATGTTTTCTAGTTGCGGAAACCGAACAGCGGGAGGAAATTGGCATGACAGAACAGGAAAGAGCGGCCATTGTGGAAGTATTGTCCCGAAAGATACAGGAGGAAGGGTTCCTGAAGCTGAACACCCTTTCACGGGTTTTTGACGCGGAGGGGTTGGACCGGACGTTGTACGCATCCTCGGGGCCGAAGCGGTGGATCCGGGAGCAATTTCCGGAATTTACGGTGCTGGGCAACAATGGGCGGGAGACCCTGCGGCTCTCCCGGGATCCCCTGGCTCAGATTTACCGGATTCTGGAAGAAATCCTGGAGCAGAAGGGGCAGGTGCTGATTGCCCAGATCCCCCAGGATTACCTGTCCCCCAAGGGCATTGACTATAAAAACTATACCATGGGCAAACGGCTGTCCGAATGGCTGCCGGAGGCCTTTCCGGAATTTGCAGTGTCTGAGGACAAGCGCTGGCTTTACAGGGCCAACGGGCCGGCACCCAAAAGCACACCTGCGCCGGCCCCTGTGCAGGTACCGGCCCCTGCCCCGGCACCTGCGCCCCTTTCCCCGGCGGCCCTGGCGGAGATCCAGAAAATGCACGGGATGGCTTTTATGAACTGGTGGAATAACAATACCCGCAAGCTTCGGTCCTACAACGAGGCGCTGGCGGATGAAAACCAGGTGAAGGCGGCGGTGGCCCACCGGATGACGGCGGTATTCCTGGGGGATACGGAGGGGCTGATTAATGGCATGGAGGAGGAGGAAGCCCGGATTGCCTTTGACACGGGGCTGCAAAACCGCAGCGGTTCCCCCATCTTCTGTGTGCTGATCCCTAATCCCCGCAGTGGTGAAGGGGGAAAACAGGATTGGCTTATGCTGGATTTTGCCTGCCCGGAGGAGGAGACACCTCTGGGCCAGTGGCTGCGGTCTCATCTGGCCTCCTCTTACAGGCCCACCATCAATTTTGCCTCTTTGGAGGAGATGGTGCGCCAGGTGGACCGGCAGCGGGAGGCGCTGCTGGCCCGGCTGCGCATTTATCTGGAGCGGCTGTCCCAGGGGCAGCTGCCGGAGGCGCCGGCAGCCGCCGCGGTGGCCGGCTTTGAGGAGCAGGCGGAACAGCTGCGGGAGCTGTTTCAGAATGTGTGGAACCAGCCTTACCCGCCGGAGGCCACACTGCAGCAGGTGGCGGAGCAGGTGGGCGGAAAAACTGCGGCTTTGCAGCGGCTGCAGGCGGCGGTGGAGCAGTTTGACACCGTGGCGGAGCAGACGCGGCAGATGTTTGTCCAGGACCGCTTGCCGGTGGGAGAGCAGGCGACACCTCAAAAGGACCGGGAGGCTATCCACCGGCAGTATGATTCCCCCGGGGAGGAGGTGGATTTCCGCTTGTTTGAGGAAACGCTGCGGCCCTACCGGGTGCTGCGGCGGGTGATGGAGGCTGCGGAGCTTTCGGATGAGATTGATCGGCAGATTGAGACAGTACTGCTGGCCCATTTCCCGGAGATTTCCTACCGCTTTGCGGTCCGGTTCCTGATGGGATCGGAGGAGGGCGAGTGGGCGTACCTGCGGCAGCTGGATTCCATTGAGGCCCTACTGCAGGACTGCCAGTCCCTGGCGGTGCATAAGGAGCCGAAGGAGTCGGAGGCAGCCAAAATTTCTGTGACAGCGGAGGAATTGTTATCTGAAAATCTGGCGCAGGAGGGGAGCGGGACGGTGGCCCTGGGCTGGGCCCAGGCGGTTTTCCCGGACTGTGTGCCGGAACGGCTGCTGGTGCTGGGAGAACTGGAGGCGTTCCGGGACTATCTGGAACGGCACCCGGAGGAGCCACTGGCAACGCCGGAAAACCGTGCCTTGGCGGCGGATCCTTCCCTGACGAGGGAGCGTACCTGCCGGGCGGCGGCGGAGCGGCTTCTGCGGGCAGAGGGGAATCAGGGGCGCCTGGCAGAAAAATACTATATTCTGGGCCTGGCCTCCAGGGAGAAGGACTGTGATACTGCCTTGCTGCGTCTGTACCGGGAGGAGAACAACCAGGCGGCTTTCCGGAAGGTCTGGCAGCTGGCTTCCGGCGGGCGGAAGGGTGACCTGGAAAACCAGGTGTACTACCTGTCTGTCTTGTGCCGGGAGGATCCGGAGGAGGCCCGGCGCTATGCCCGGGAGAACGTGTACCTGCTGTACCGGCCGGAAAGCCTTTCCCAGCTTCTGTGCCTACCAGCAGGGGCCCTGGGGCCGGAGGAGGCCCGTGTACTGGAAGAGCGGAGGAGGCAGCTGGCGGAGCTGGCTTCCCCCAATCCCATGGAGCAGGCTATTGTGGAGGGGAAACTGCCCCGGATCCGGGAGCTGGCGGCAGCTCCGGAGGATCTGGCAGCCATGGGATATACGGCGGAGGAAATCCAGCGGCTGGCCCAGGCTGCGGCGGCGGAAAACGCCTCGGACTGTGAGAGCCGGGAGGATTATGACACCGGCCTGCGGCTGTACCGATTCCAGAAGAACCTTCACGGACTGGCAGAGCGCTATATGTGGAGCGGCATTGCCGGCAATCCCCAGATCCATGGGTCTCAGCTGATGCTGGTGCTGGCCCAGGAAGGGCGCTGGCAGGAATGCCGCATGCTGTATGAGGCTTACGCCAACCGGTATGCGGAGGACACCCGCTGCCGGCAGCTGTACCTGATTGCCCGGCTGCGGCTGGACCCCGCCGGCACCCAGGAGTATATCCGGGAGCATTTGCAGGATTGCCTGTGGATGCTGGATACCATGCCGCTGGTGCAGGCGGCGCTGCAGGATATGGCCGATTCGGATGAGGCAAAGAACCGGGAGTTTTACGGGCAGGTGCTGGAGCTGGGGCAGCTGCTGAAGGATCCTATGATTAAGAGCGTGGTGACGCTGGACCGGAACCTGCGGGAGTATGCGGCGGAAGCATACTCCCGGGAGCAGGAGGTGCCGGAAGCCTACGCCCGGCGGATTGGAGAGGTATACCGGTCGGATAGCTATCCCCGGGGCATGGATCAGGTGAGTGTGGCCCGGCGGGCCTTCCAGTTCTTTGGCGCCTACCGGGGGGCGGCGGAAGCCTTTGCCCGGTTTGCGCTGCCGGATGAGCAGGCGGCGGAACTGCTGTGGGACCTGTACCGGGAGACCGGGGAGGAGGAGCAGCAGTTCCAGCTAATGCAGGAATACAGGGCTTTGCGGGAGAGGCACCGGGAGCTGTACAGAGCCATGCTGTTCCGGCGGGGGGCCTACATGGAATTTCTGGAAAAGTGCCCGCCGGCAGAGGACAGCTGGAGCCAGCAGCTGGAGGCGTTTATTGCGGAACTAAAACTATATCCGGATACCCGGACACCGCTGCCGCTGCTGCCGGACCTGGGGGAGGAGGAACCGCTGGCCTGGTTCCGGGAGTGGGGCAGCCTGCTGACTGCCTCCTTGGTGGAAGTCGGCCGCCGGCAGGACCTGGAGACGGTGCTGTTTGCCGGCTTTAACGGCTGGCTGGACGCCTTCCCGGAGGAAACGCTCCGGGCACTGGTTACCGGCAGAGACAGTGCGGAACCGGCGCTGCTGGAAACGGTGCAGGAAGACGCCCTGAAACAGAAGAAGGAGGAGCTGGCCCTGTACCTGTACCAGTGTCTGCACATCGGCGCACTGTCCGGACTGGCGGAGCAGTTCCTGGAACAAGCCCTAGCGCAGCTGGAACACGCGCCGGCAGGGGAACAGCTCCGGGGGATCCGGCGGCTGCAGTGCCTGGGCGGCGGTGCACCAGAGACGCCGGATAACCGCATTGCCCTGCTGGAGATCCGCCTGATCCGGGAAAACCCGGCCTTCTCCCTGGAGGAGGAGACGGCGGAAATCGGCCGGGTGCTTCTCCGCTATCCGGCGGAGGCACAGGCGGTGGAACAGCTGCTGCCGCTGTTGGAGGACGGGGAGCTTCTGGGCCAATATCCGGTATATGCCGGCCTGGCGCAGCTGGCAGAGAGGCTGGAGAAACCGCAGCCGGTGCTCCGGTTTTTCCAGCGCATTGCCTGGCTGCCGGAGATGGAGGAAAACAGCGAGTACCACGGTTTCCTGTGCCGGGTGTTTGTGAGGGCTTTTGACCGGGGGCTGTTCCCGGAGGATCTGCTGACGGGAACCGAGGAATGGTGCGCCCCGTACTGCAGGCAGCACCAGACTGCCGAGGGGCTTTTGTGCCTGTACTTTACGGAAAAAGCCCTGGGAAGGGACGCCTTTGCCCGCTATCTGCTGCGGGTGCTGACGGACCAGCCGGCAGACCAGGTAGGGGAGGAGCTGGGGCAGGTGCTTTCCGCCCAGCTGCAGGCCCTGTGGGGGGCCAACCTGCCCAGCTACTTTGAGCTGTTCAAAGCGTATCTGATGCAGGCTTCGGTGGAGGAGGTGGAGCAGTATATTGCCTTCGCCCACCTGGCCTCCGGTGAGGAGGAGTACATCCAGGGCCAGAGGGCAGAGGGGGATGGGGAGAAGCGGATGCTTTCGGAGAGTGAGAGCAACGCCCTGGTCCGGCGGCTCTATGCCAATCCCCAGGATGCCGGTGTTTGGCGCCAGTGTACCAAGCTGCCGCTGCAGGACAATCCAGTGGGATACGCCAAGCTGCTGTTTCTGGCCTGTCTGCAGGGGGCATTTTCCTGGCTGGAATGCGCGGAATACTGCGAAAAGTATGAGCAGTGGGAGCTGCTGCTGCAGGTATTGCTGTCCTGGGCCGAATCGGTTCCGGCGGAGGAGGTGGCCGCCTGCCGGATGTTCCTGGAGGAGCGGCTGGCCGCCCATCCGGATTATTTTGTGCGCTGGGGTGGCCAGGAGGAACTGCTGCGGCTCTCCCATGTCCTCTGCAGCCGGGTGAAGCAGACGGAGGTGGAGTACCATGCCACGCTGCGGGCGGTTTCCCTGATCTCAGTGAAAACCGGCTTCCCGGAAGCGGTTTCGTACCTGATGGAGCGTTTTGGAAAAGCGCTTCTGGGAAAATGCTGCAACCTGGGCGTGGTAATGGCTGTCCACCTGCTGCTGGAGGAACGCTATGCAGAGGCGGGGAACCTGCTGGGCATGCTGAAAAACGTTCTGGGACGGATGAATTACCGGGAGCTGGTGGATTCCCTGGCCGGCATGGGGCCGGAGGAGCTGGCAAAGTGGACGGAGGATGCGGAAAACACTATTATGCTGAACCTGATCCTGCCGGACGGCAATACCCCCAATCTGCAGCAGATCAATGCCATTGTCTATGAGGGCATTCAGAAAGGCCAGGCGGGGGAGACTGCCCATGTACTCTGCCGGGTGCTGGGCATGTTCCCGGATGATTATGGTATCTACAACGGGCTGTTTGACCTGTGCTGCACGGAGTTTGACGGCTTTTTGCCCATTTTGCACCGGTGCCTCCGAGGGCTGGTGCGGCTGCAGCCGGTCCGGAATTCCCAGTCCTACTACCGGCGGGACCAGCGCCAGTACGCCCGGATGCTGGCGGCCTTGGACGCGCTGCTCTTGGCAGGCGGCGGTACCGGGGAGATTGCCGATTATGATTTCTCCCGGGATACCGGGGAGTTTTACCGGCGGGTGGGCGCCGCTTCCCTGCCCTACAGCGAACCCATTGCGGTGTCCGCGGTGCGGGAGCATGTGGCCTCCGCCCTGCGTAACCGCAGCCCCAAGGAGCTGGCCCGGTTGGCCCTGGGATACCGCAGCTGCATCACCGGCAACTGGCTGGAGCTGCTGCGGGATGCCTGGGCGAAGAAGGAGGACATTCAGTCAGCCCTGGAATGCCGGATTGAGCAGGTGGAGGATGTGGGCTTTGGGCGCAGCGTGCTGCGGCTTCTGCTGGAGACGGAGCCGGATCAGCGGGGGACCTTGGTCGGCTGGCTCCGGAAGGAGCTGGCGTTCCCGGAGCGGACCCGGCCCCAGGGGGAGCGCCAGCAGCAGCTGCAGTTTGTGGAGGACTTTCTGAACGGCGGCTACTTCAGCCAGCTGGAGAGCCAGATTGAATTTGGTTCCCTGGAAACCATTTTGAACAATCCCTTTGAGGATTACAGCCTCTCCCCTTTCCTGCGGGAGAAATATGTGGATGCGGCCATCCGGAAGAATTCGGAGCAGCTGTATGCCCTGGCCTGGCTTACCGGCGCCCTGATCTGCCACAATGGGTACCAGACGGAGCTGGACAAACTGGCGGACCGGCTCTTTGACCAGGGGGATGACTCCCATGCCTGCAGCCTCTATCTGGCCATGTACCGGCTTCATGGGACCTTTGGACTGGCACATATTGATTTCCGCACCGGAAAGAGCGCCCATTCCCCCCGGCGGATCCGGGAGGAGTATGAGGCCCGGTACCGGGTGACGGCCCTCTTTTCCGGAAAACGGGGCATGATGGTGAAAGTGGGGGCCTCCCATTTCCATGTGTGGAGCTGCATCAACCTGGTGCTGACCCTGGTGTATTCCCCCCGGGCAGACGAGGTGCTGCGGCTGGCAACCTACCTGAGCAAGGAGAATTCCCAGCTGGCCCAGGCGGTGATGCGGGGGCTGGACCCGGCAGTGGCGGATGCGGAAAAGTTGGAAGCGGTGGACACCCTGTACAGCGATGTGGCCAAAGCCTACTACTGCTATGTGGTAAAATATCCGTACAACCCCTACAGCCGCAATGGGGCTATCACCGCCTGCTTTGGCCTCAGCGGGGACCAGGCGGCTGAGGAGATGAACCGCCGGTATGTGAGCCTGGCCCACACCCTTCTGAGCCAGAAGGATTCCGCCATCAACTCCCGCATGATGCCCTTCCACCTTCTGCTGCTGGAGTCACGGAACGCCAATTCCAAGGTGTCCAGCCAGAAGGATCCGCTGCTGTGGAGCGTCTCGGAGGAGACGGTGGACAGCACGGAAAAGGAGCTGCCGGAGGAGACGCCATTCTTTGCGGAGGGGCTGGAGCCCCTGTACAGCGCGGAGAGCCCGGAGGAGCTGCTGGCGGAGCATCGGCAAATCCAGAGCTTGGCCGGTACGGTTCAGACCAAGGCGGAGCTGTCGAAAAAAATCTACCGGCGCTGCCTGGCCGGCGGTACGCCGGAAGAGCGGTGGAATGCCTTGCTTCTCATGGGCAGCGATTGCTACTATGCAGCCCTGTCCGCCGGGGACACGGAGACGGCCAACCGGACGGTGCTGGCTCTGGCTGGGCTTCTAAAGCGCCGGCAGACAACAGGATACGGCAGGGAGGAAGCGGTGAAGGCCATGCCCAACGCACTCTACGGACTGCTGCAGTCCTTCCGGACACTGGGAGAGCTGCTGGCCTGCTACGGGGAACACCGTTCCCTGTTCCACTATATGCGCAGCCTCCTGGATGACGCCCTGCTGATGGCCTGCGTGGGCCAGATCTACACGGTGCTGGACAACCTGCGGAACTGCTATGCCTCTGCGGCCCGGGAAAACCCGGAAAACCTGCGGGAGGAGCTGTCCGCCAACTACCGGCAGCTGGAGAACATTGAGTCCAACCGCTGGATGGATCTGAAAAACAAGGTTCAGAAGCTGATCAACGATGAGATCAATGAGCTGGACCAGCGGCCGGTGCTGCGGTTTATGGTCCTGAGCCAGGGAACCCAGCGCCCCTTCGGCACCCTCTCCGGCCAGGTACAGAATATTGGCCAGGCGGCAGCGCGGCATGTGGTGATCCAGGCCAGCTACAGTGACAACAGCCACAGCCGGCAGTATGTCCTGAGCCGTCTGGAGCCGGGCAGCCAGGCGGTGTTTGAGCTGGACTATGACTGCGCGGCGAACCGGGAAACCCTGGGATACCTGCTGAATGCCTCCTTCTCCCACAACGGCAAGCAGTACGCCTCGGTGGTGGCCAAGGGGGAGCTTTCACTGGGGGCGGTGGAGCTGCCGGCTTTTCCGGCGGACCTGCTCTGCCGGGATCCCAACGGTATTGCCTTCCGGGTGGATCCGGAAACCGGGGAGGTATACAGCCCCGACTTTGTGGGCCGGAAGGAGGAGACGGCCATGCTCCGGTCCCTTGTGGAGGGAGAGAATTTTGCCGCCTACCGCAGCGCCCTGATCTACGGGATCCGCCGCACCGGCAAGTCCTCCCTGCTCAACTATCTGGCGGCCTACCTGCAGTCCCACTGCCCCCAGGTGCTCTGCGTGAAAACCGACTGCCAGAACATGCGCGGGTATGACCATATCCAATACGTGTTTGTGGACCGGGTGCTGGATGAGGCGGAGACCCAGCTGCCGGAGCTGGCGGCGGACAGCCGCTGGATCCAGCTGAAGGCAAAGTGGAGCGCCCCCGCCTACTGTGCGGACCAGGAGCCGGAAAAGCTGAGCCTGTTCTATCGGCAGCTGAAGCCGGTGCTGGGGGGCCGGGGTGTTTACCTGATCATTGACGAGATTGACCGGCTGTTCCAGCGGGTGGAGGAAAACCGCCAGGGGGACGGCCATCGGAACCTGGACGGGCTCTTTGGGGCCCTCAGCGAAATGCTGAACCAGGTGGAGTGCAAGGCGGCCGTCCACTTTGCTATCTGTGGCTCTAACTGGCTGATCCGCTACAACCTGAAGGGGGAGAAGATCAACCAGCTGTTCCAGCGCTTTGGCAAGCAGGTGATGGAGGTGGGCAAGCTGCCGGAGACGGATATGCAGGAGGTGATCCGCCGCCCTTACAAGGGGTTCGCGGAGCTGGAGGTGACGCCGGAGGCCATGCAGTGGATCTGGAATTATACCGGCGGCCTGGTATGGCATACCAAACTGTTGGCCCAGGATGCCATTGAGCGGGCCAAGCGGGATTTCCGCAGCCGGGTCTTCCCGGCGGACGTGCAGCAGTCGGTGCCCCAGGTGATCACCGACGAGTGGTGCAAGCAGTTCTACGAGGGCTGTGAGAGCGGAGAGGAGTTCCGGGTCATTGACGCCATGCAGAGCCTGGCGGCCAACCGGAATGCCTATATCCATATTGACCGGATTCGGGAGCTTTTGGGACAGGAGCTGGTGGAGGTCCAGAGGACCATGAAGATCCTCCAGGCCCTGAATGTGGTGGCGCAGCATCCGGTGAACCAGCAGCTGTACAGCTTTGGGCAGGATATTTACCGGCGTTACTTCCGGACGCAGCCCAGCCGGTACCCTCGGGTGCCGGATGAGCCGGATATTTTCCAGGCGGTGCAGCAGGCCCAGGAGGCACGGGCAGACGTGCCGGAGGAGAAAAAGGCGCCGGACAAACCGGACGAGGAAGACTACAGCGGCCTGTTTTAACAGGCCCTGCTGAGAGGAGGAGCAGGATTTGAATCCATTTATGAGCCGCTTCCCGGTGGAGAGCCGGGAGGAATGGTTTGGCAGTCAGCAGTATTTTGAGGAGCTGGAGGCCTGTATTGAGCAAAAGGTGAATACGGTGATTCTGGGGGTTCAGGGGAGTGGGAAGACTTCCCTGCTGCGGACCATGTTTTCCTTTGACTACTGTGAGCGGCTGGCGGCGGAACGGAAAATTCTGGCCTGCGAGGCGGATCTCTCCGCCCAGCAGGACGGCAACGCCATCTGCCACTATCTGGCGGAACGGATCCTGGAGGAGGCGGAGCTGTACCTGGAGGATTCGGAGAAAAAGGCTGCCATGCTCCGGGAGCTGCGGGCCGTAACCGGGGATTCGGGGCAGAGCCGGCTGAGCAAGATGATCACCCGGCTGCACCGGAAATACGGGTATTTTGTGGTGCTGCTGATGAACCATTTTGAGCGGTTTACCGCTTCCCCCCGGGTGACCATGGAGCACCATGAGGTGCTGCGGAGCCTCATTGAGGATCGGATGCTCCAGTGCATTGCGGCCACCAACTACGACCTGTCCCAGGACTCCCTGCCGCCCAATATGCCGGGATCCTACCTGATGCAGAAGTTTACCCGGCCCATCCGTATGCTCCCCCTGGCCTGGGAGGCTGCGGCGGCGCTGCTGCGGCACCGGCAGGAGAAGGCAGAGTGGCAGATGCCGGAGAAGCTGATGGAGGTGCTGTACTCCCTCAGCGGCGGCATCCCCTGGGTGCTGGAGGCTGCGGCGGAGCAGATTTACGATAACCGGCTGAAGCACGAGGGAAAGCTGGAAATCCAGGAGGCCAAGGACGCTATTTTTGACGCCTGCCTGCCGGTGTTCAAAAGCTGGTGCAAATATCTGACCGGGGACCAGGCCCAGGTGATCCGCATGCTGGCGGAGCAGGCAGAGAGCAGCAGTGCCTGCGCCTCCCGGGATTTTACCGGGGAGCAGGCGAACGTGCTGAACGCGGCGGCGGCTCTGAAGAACCGCGGCCTTCTGCGGCAGGCAGAGTATATCACCCGCAGCGGTGAACGGCGGAAGGGGCCGGACTATGAGCTGCAGTTCAACTGCCTGCTGTTCCAGCGGTTCTGCCGGGAGGGGCTGGCAGAGAAGGCGGCGGCGGAGAACCCCTTTGAAAAAATGCGCCGGCAGGCGGCGGAGCAGGCAAGCAGGGAGAAGGAACTGCTCCAGCACGACTCCACCATGCGCCATCTGGAGGAGGAGGAAAAGCGGGTCCGGATCGAACAGGCCCGCAAGGAACCCTCGGCTACCGGAGGCGATACCTACAATATCTATGTGGATCAAAGGCAGGTGATCAGCCCAGGGCAGCTGCTGGACCTGCTGGAGTTGGCGGGGGATTCCCGGCAGCTGTTTGCGGAACGCCTCTCCGGTGTGCTGCGGAAGAACTTTTCCGCCCCGGCCCTACCGGTGCTTTCCGGACCGGAGGAATTGCCGGAGGCGGCGCTTGCCCAGAAGATGGATGAGCTGTGGGATGAGGCCGGGCGGCAGATGCTTCAGGACGTGCAGGTGGATGAGGAGCAGGATCTGGTGGATGTGACGCCCGCAGAGCTGCAGACGCTGGATGTGCGTTTTCAGGAGGCCCGGAACCGGTGCCGCCCTGGCCTCACCGATGCCATGCTGGAGGCTCAGAGTGAGCGGTGCCAGTTTTATTTGAAGCTTTCCGTGGTGGTGGAGGATGCCCTGGAGCTTCCCGGCGTCCGCATGGAGGACTATTCCCCGCAGCTGGTGTTTTACGGGAAGGCACTGGAGCAGGCGCTGCGGGATAACCTCTACGAGCTGTTCCACCGGGACCCAGAGCTGTCCATCTATAACCCGGTGACCCATGTGGATGCGCCGGATTCGGCGGAGGCCTTCCGGAATAAGCCAGCGGGCAAGACTCTGATGGGCAATTACGAGTACCTGATCGCCGGCAAGAAGGAGCGGCTGGAGGCCCTGTGCCTGTCCCACCCGGTGCAGCCCCAGGGGGAGCCGGCACCGGAATCCTGGAAGGGTTGGTGGGAGCAGCTGCGCCGGGCCATCTGCAGAGCCCGGGAGATACGGAACCTAATGGGCCATGCGGACGAGCTGTCCCCCAACCGGGAAAAGCTGGATCAGATGTGTGGGCTGCTGCTGGGGGACGGAGCTGGCCGGGGAATTCTGGACCGGGTGACGGTGGGACGGCAGCTGACCCAGTTGCTGGTCCCCCGGGAGATCCCCCGGCAGACGGCAGGCCAGCTGGTGGGCACCGTCTGCCAGATGGAGTGCACCGCCCGGAAGACCAACGGAGGCCTCCGGGGGATTACCTGCGAGGGCGGCTATGCGGTGAACATTTCCCCCCGGATGGTGCGGAAATTCCGGCTGGATACGGCGGCGCAGGGAGAGGTCCTGGTAGGCCGGATCTTTTGGGTGCGGATTTTGGAATGCAAGGTGCAGGACAGCCGGGAATTCTTCAGCGCAGAGCTGGTGGAGGCGTTCTGAGCAGAGCGCTTCCGGACAGCAGAGCAGAGCGGGAGGCGGCCAGGCGGAGCTTTGCCGGGGCCGGAGGCTTCCGTTCGGGAGGATACAGATATGGCGGTACACGAGGAATGGATCTTTGCCGGATCCTTTGATGAAAAATTTAAGAATACCCTCCGGGATTATTTCCAGTACGGTTTCAAAAATTTTGACAGCTACCAGGCAGAACAGCTGGATACGCTGAAGGACGACTGGAAGCGTCTGAACAATATCCTGGGGGATTATATGGAATGGTCGGAGAGCCCCCGGCAGATCCTGTTTGCCGGCCTGGATTCCCGGTCTGCGGAGCGGAATGTGTTCCAGCGGGTATATCGGTTCTGCGGCTTCCGGGAAAAGGATCCGGCCTACTTTTTCCATGCGCTGGCAGCGCTTTCGCCCTGCTTCTTTTTGCGGGGGGGATTGGAGGCCATGGAACTGGAAAAGCAGGATCGGGTGGTTCACTCCGGCCGTCGGAAGATCCGGCGGCCCTTTGAACCCTGGGGAAAAGATGAAGATTTTGTCCTGCGCCTGGAGGAAGATCTGGAACAGGGACGGCCGCTGACCACCGCGGAATTTTTGTGCTTTTATCCGGACCATATGCCTCTTTTCAGCGGGGAAAACCGTAAAACCAATCTGCGCCTGCAGGAACTGGCGGATCTGGGGATCCTCCACTGTGAGCAGCAGGAAGGCCAGGGAAAAGGCAACCACCGCTGGTCCCTGGAAGCCGGGACTTTGGATCGGCTTTTGGAGAAGGGGAAGGCGGTCAATCCGGACTTTGAAGAACATTTCCGGCAGGCGGTGGATTTTTACGCCCGGTATTTTCCTCTGGGGGAGCTGGGCCTATATGTGCTGGACCGGCTGGGGGCGGACGAACCCAGCCCTTACCGATTTCAGCATGAATATGATTTCCATGCCCTTGACGACTATAACCTGGCGGATCTGCTGGCGGCCCTGGAAAGCCGCCAGTGGTGCCTGATTCGTTACCGCCATGGGGTAACCGAGCAGGAAACAGAGATTCTCTGTTTTCCCTTGGAGATCCGCGTGGGAACGGCAAACGGCCGGGAATCCCTGATGTATTATGACCCGTTCCTACGCTGCTATTCCAGCCTGCAGCTGAAGTTTATGGATTCCATCCAACTGCTGGAGGAGAAACAGGTGATGGAAATCCTTCACGTCTCCCCGGAACTGCTCCACGGGGATATTGACTATGCGGTGAGGGCCCTGTCCTATACCTGGGGGCTTTCCACTACCCAGAGACAGCCGGGCAATGCCATTCCCAGAGGGGAAGGGAAACCGCCTGTCCCCGGCGCCCCGGGGGCGGAACAGGTGCGGCTGCAGGTTGCGTACAACCCGAAGACGGAGCGGTACGTACGGGAGCGGATGAAGCAGGAACGCCGGGTAGGCCGGATCAGGGAAATTGAGGCCCCGGAGGCGGATAACGGGGCAGATGATTCCGGTGTGCCTGCCGCCAGGGCTGTTTTTCCGGAGAAACGTCCGGAGGAAAGTGTATTGGAATTTTCTACGCAGGTGACGGATACCAGTGAACTGCGTCCCTGGCTGAGGAGTTTCTACTCCCGGCTGCTGTCCTGCGAGGGCATGGAAACCCGCCGGTTTTCTGTGGAGCGGGATATACGGGACATGGCGGAGGTGCTAAAAAACGGAGCGCTGCTGAGCCGGAGGCAGGAACATGCCGGCTCCTGGTTTTCTCCCGGTGTGCCGGTGCTGTACCGGGATGCCCTGCGCCAGGCGGCACAGCCGGCCCGGGAACATGAAGCCCTGTTCCACGAGGTATTCAGCGCCTATTTCCATGTGATGGCCCGGGTTTTTACCCGGCTGTGCGCAGAGCCGGAAGATTGCCTGGAGGATGCGAAGCTGAACCGGATCATCCGGGATGCCCTGGGCAGTGTTTTCCATATGCTTGGTTCCCGGACGGAAGAGCAGATTTACGGACAGATCCGGAAACTTCTTCTGGATCATGGCTTTGCGGTTCCCGAAGAGGTGGCAGGGAGCAGCGGCGGCGGTTCGGTTTTTTCTGTTTCCAGGCCAGGGATCCGGCTGAAATACGGAAGCCAGGGGGAGGCCCCTCTGTACCGAGATGTGATGCCCTTGACCAGGCTGGAACGGCGGTGGCTGCGGAGCTTGGCTGAGGATGTGAGAATAGGCTGTTTCCTGGGAGAGGCGGAGCGGGAGGTGGTGCAGGATTTTTTCAAAACGGACCGGCCGCTGCCTTTGAAACGCATCCGGTATTTTGACCAACGGCAGATCCCTGCAGAGCAGGGGAAGCGGGAGGCCATGGTGGCCCGAAGGCTGCTGGAGGCCATTCATTGCCGCCGGCTGGTTTGGCTGCGGTACCACACCCGGAAAGATACCTGGGTGACAGGCTGTTTCCGCCCGGTTCTCTTGGAATTTTCCCGGAAAAATAATCGGTTTCAGGGCTATTTCCAGTCCTGCCGGACCGGCGGGGTGCTGGCAATGAATCTGTGCGGTATCCAGGATCTTGCTTTGAAGGAGAAGCACTTTGAATGGGAGGAGGCCCGGGAAGCACTGGAACGTTACTGGGAAGAAAACCGGAAGTCCGTGGAGGTGGAATTCTTCAATGTGCGGAACCTGGCAGACCGCCTGCTGACGGAGCTTTCCCCCTGGGAGAAACGGTGCGTGTACGATAAATCTTCTGGAAAATACCGGCTGACGCTGTTTTATCAGGCAAACGATGAAAACGAACTGGTGATCCGGCTGATGGGATACGGGCCGGACCTGCGGGTGGCGGATCCGGAGCATTCCATCTGCCGCGCCATGCGGGAGCGGATCCGGCGCCAGATGGAGATTTTGGAGCGTCAGCGGAAGGCGCAGGGGAGAGGAAGGAAGAAAACACAAGAAAAAGCAGGCGGGAAACAGAGCCGTTGAAGAGGCTGCTGTGCTCTGGCAGATATGCCAGAGCACAGCAGTTTTTTTGCGCGAGTGCGCCTGGCAAGCGGCCGTCATGCTTGCGGCGCGAAGCTAGTCCTTTAGGGCATGAACGGCCATTTGCCGGGAACTCTTTTTTCGGATTGCGGGCTGCGGCGGAACCTTCCCTTGTGGCAGAATAAGGGCACAGGCAGACAGCCTGCCGCGCTGTGCGGCAGTGGCAGAAAGAACGAAAGGAGAAAACGCCATGAGCAGAACCTATTCCCCGAAGATTGCCAACGTGATCCGGAAGGCCCTGATGGATGAAGAATGGAACTCCCCCTTTGAGGAGAGAGACGGCCAGTTTATTTTCACCATGGGGATGCACGCCCCCATAAAGTCACTGGGCTTTGTGATTGAAGTATGCAAGAACCACTATATGATCTATGGGATGTCCCCGGTGGGGCCGGACTCTGAAGATCCCCAGCAGATGCAGCGGACGGCGGAGTATCTGACCCGTGCCAATTACGATTTGAAAAACGGCTGCTTTGAGATGGACTGGAGGGATGGGGAGGTCCGCTATCGGATCTATGAGGACTGCGATGGCATGAGGCTTTCCCAGAAAGTGGTGCGGAACGGCATTGCTTCCCTGGCGCTCACTTTCGAGCGCTATTCCCAGGGGCTGCTCAATGTGATCTTTGGGAATCAGACCCCGGAGGAGGCGATTGAGCTGGCACACCGGAAAGCTTTGGAAGAGATCGAGTATCTCCGCCGGGAGGTGGAGAAGGAGCTGGAGAAGCGGATGCAGGAACAGCAGGAGAAGGAGGAAGGCTTGGCGGATCTCAAGCTGCAGGATCCTTTCGGCGAATCCGATGAGCCGCAAGAGCCGGAGACAGATCTGGAGGAAGGAGAAGCGTAACCATGTATATCCCGATCAAAAGCGCCAGCGGCATCACTCTGGTGACGCTGGAGACACGGCTGCTGATGGAGCGGAAGATCTATCTGGAGGGGGAGATCAACGAAGCCTCCGCCGCGTCCTTTCAGCAGCAGATGCAGTATCTGGCACTGGAGGATCCGCACAAGCCGGTACACCTGTACCTGAATTCCAACGGCGGACAGGTCAACGCTGGTTTGCGGATCTACGATATCCTCAAGGGCACCGGACTGGAGCTGACCATCTGGTGCACCGGCATGGCGGCTTCCATGGCCGCAATTCTCCTGGCCGGCGGTCCAAAGGGGCGGCGTTTTATCCTGCCCCACTCCCAGGTGATGATCCATGAGCCGCTGATCTCCGGCGGTGTGAGCGGCAGCGCCACTTCCATCCAGCGAACCGCGGAATCCATTCTGGAGACCAAACGGCTGGCTGTGGAGCTGCTGGCAGCGGATACCGGACGTACCATCAAGCAGGTGGAGCAGGCCATATCCTTTGACAACTACATGAATGCGGAGGAGGCCGTAAAGTTCGGCCTCTGTGACGCGGTGGTCCCTGCCCTGGGGTAGGAGGCCGGCAGGAAGGCCGCAGGGCGCGGCGCCAAGCAGAAAAGCGCCGCGCTTTGGGGCCAAAAGCGCAAATTATGGAAAGGAGCGGAAACCATGGATAAAGTAATCTTGGGCCAGGGCTGCTATGTGGAGGACGACCCGGGCCATACCCGTCCCAACGACAATCAGGTGCTGGTGGGGGCCACCGGCTCCGGCAAGAGCCTTTCCAGCCTGACGCCAACGCTGCTCCATCTGGCGGACAGCAGCCTGCTGGGCAGCTACTCCAAGGCCGGAGAGGCACGGAAGCAGGGAATCTATCTGGCATCCTGCGGATACGATGTGAAAATCTGCGATTTGGCGCGCCCGGAGGGCAGCGACGTTGGCTTTGACGTGCTGCGCTATGTGGGCAGCTATGACGATCTGAAGGGGCTGGCCTCCCAGATCATCCAGTCCGCGGTGGGGAAAACAAGGGACGAATACTGGAACGTAAAGGCAGAGGCTCTGCTGGGCGGTTTTATGGCGTCGGTGATGATGACCAAGCGGGAGGAGGCTTCCATGGCGGATGTGCTGGAGCTCATCGACCAGTGCGACGTGATCGAAGGGCGGGACAGTTTTACCACCCCCATCGACCGGTATTTTGACCAGTTCAAAAAGCAGGCGCCCAAAAGCTACGCCTCCCGGGAGTTTTCCAAGTGGCGTTCCCTTCCGTACCGCACCGCTGCCTGCGTGCTGGACACTCTGTCCGCCGCTCTCAGCGCCACCTTTCCGGAATCCACCCGGAAGCTGATGCGGCGGAAGGAACAGCTGGATTTCCGCTGGCTGGCCCGGGAAAAGGCCGCACTGCTTCTGATTACCAGCCCGGTCAACACTTCCCTGCACTTTTTTGCCAATCTGATGTGCCATCAGGCGGTGCAGGAATTGCTGGAATTTTCCGAGGAATGCCCAGGGCAGCGGCTTCCCCGCCCGGTTAAGCTGGCCTTTGACGACTTTGCCTGTTCTGCGCCCATCAAGGATTTTCCCCAGCAGATTTCCATTTTCCGCTCCGCCGGCATCAGCGCCATCCTCTGTATCCAGAGTGAAAGCCAGCTCCGGAGCCTGTACGGGGAGGACGGGGCCACTACCATTCTCAACAACTGCTCCGCCTACGCCTATTTTCCCGGCGGTATGGATCTGACCACCTGCCGGAATATTTCCGCCCGCTATGACCTGCCTCTGTCGGATGTGCTGTATGCGCCGGTGGGCAACGTCTTTGTTATGCGCTCCGGCCAGAAGCCGGTGATCGTGCCCCGGTACGATACCCTTCACAGCCCGGAGTACCGCCGGTACCTGCGGGTTCTGCAGAAGAACGAGGCGCAGGGACGGTAAAAAAGGAACCTTTTTTTCCGATTGAAGAATGCGGCAGGGAGGGAAATCCCCTATGATGCAGATAGAAGCCGGAAGGCAAGAAACAAAATACAGATTATTCCAAGCATGAGAAGGAGGAAACAACAATGGCGAATTTTGAAGAAATCGGACAGGGCGTTCTGGATCCCGTGGAGAACCAGGGTTACTGTGTGGACATCAGCATCTGCCTGGACGGAACCGGCAGCATGGCCCCCATCATTGATGAGGTGAAGGATAATGCGCTGGCCTTCTGCGACAAGTTCCACAAGGCCATGGAGGCCAACGGCAAAAACGTGGACCAGCTGCGGGTCAAGGTGATCCCTTTCCGGGACTACGCCTACGATGGCGCCAAGGCCATGGACGACTCGGGGTTCTTCTCCCTGCCGGAGCAGAACCGAGAGTTCCGCGCCTATGTCAGCGGCATTGCCGCCAATGGGGGCGGAGATGCGCCGGAAAATGCCCTGGAGGCCATGGCCCTGGCTATGCGCTCCGACTGGACCAGGAGCGGCTCCAAACGGCGGCATGTGATCCTGGTATTCACAGATGCCTCCGCCGTGCCGCTGCAGGATTCCCGGCGGACTGCCAGCGAGTACTACCCGGCGGACATGCCTGCAGACCTGGCCCAGCTGGGCGACATGTGGAGCGGATGCAGCCAGGAAATGGAGGGAATGCCGGAAGAGCGGGCCGCCCGGATGGTGCTGTTTGTGCCCAACGAGCAGCCCTGGAGCGACATGCAGGTCTGGAACAACGTCTGGCCGTCCTTCTCCAAGGCAGGCAACGGACTGGAGGAGGTGGATATCGACCTGGCCATCAACCTGCTGGTTAATTCAGTGGGCTGAGGCGGCCGTGCAGGGGCGGGCGTGGAGCCCGCCCCTGTAATCTCTTAAGAGCGAAAGGAGAAGGATTTCATGCTTCAGATGCGGATGTACAGTGAGCGTACCGTAGATCAGGACGGCATTGTTACCCGGACCGGGGAGGACGCCCTTCCGTATGGAAACCAGGCGGGGATGTTTGTGGCGGACGGAATGGGCGGCAGCGCAGGAGTTGCTGTCCTCCGTTTCCACCCGGACTGCTTTGACGGAGACCGGCTGGCGGCCCGGCTTTCCCGGATCCTGGCCAGCAGCCATCTGGACGGCAGCCCGGAGTTTGCCGCCTATGTAAAGGAAAATTTTGCCAGCCTGACAGACCCGGCAGTGCGGCAGCTGTACCAGGATCCTGCCGCCCATACGCTGCGCCTCAAAAAAAGCGGGTATGTGGGCTCCCACGCCCTGGGATTTGTGATGGCTGCCTGGCTGCTGGTCCTGGAGGAATACCAGAAGCAGGCGGAAAGCGGGGAAAACTGGGAGGCGGACATCCGCCGGCTGAAGGATTCCCTGTTTGACAACTATCAGCAGGCTATCCGGCTGCTGGAAGCGGAATGCGCCCGGGTGAGCATCCAGAAGATTGATTACTTTGGCACCACCCTGTCGGCAGCCTTTTTCCGGGAAAAGGAGGATTCCGTTGAGGTGATCTTTTTAAACTGCGGGGATTCCCGCAGTTACGTCTGGGACGCCGGCGGATTCCGCCAGGCCAGTGAGGATCAGGGGCGAAAGGGGGGCATGACCAGCCGGTTCTGCCTGGGAAAGGAAGTCCCCAGGATTTCCTTTGAAAAAAAGACCTATTCCAAGCCCTGCGTATTCCTTTGTATGACAGACGGGGTCTACGGCGCTTTTGGCGGCCGGAATGGCTTCCACTCCACCCCTCTCTATATGGAGGGCTTCCTGATGAACCAGTGGGCCCAGGCTTCCTCCCTGGAGGAAGCACAGCAGCGTCTGCAAGAGATGTTTGACGCCCGGGGCCAGACAGACGACAGCAACAGCCTAGTGATGGCAGCCTTTGGCTATGAGGACTATGGAGCGTTTCAAACTGCGGCCCGGCAGCGCCTGGAAGAGCTGAACCGGGAATATGGCCTGGATCATCTGCCGGAGGCTTTTCTGGTGGAGGATTACCAGAAGGCCGTGCAGCGGCTGCAGCGGGATTCCGCCGAGGCCCTGCGTCCGCTGCTGGAAAAGGCCTATGGCCTGCCGGCGGTCCAAGAACACTGCCGGAAACAGGCGGGGCTGCCTGCTTTCCGGGGGCGGTACGGCGGGGAGCAAAGCCGAATCCAGGCAGAAACGGCAGAGCAGAACCGCAAATGCGCCGAGATCCAGAACGAACTGTACCGGCTGGCAGGGGAAAACTTCCTGGATTTCGTTCCGCCGGAAGCGCCCCGGCGTTCCCTGGCGGCCCGGGTTATGGGCAGCTGGGGCAGCAGCCCCCAGGAAAAAGCCGCAAACTGGGGGGCGGCGTACCAGCGGGACTTCTTCCAGCGGTCCGAGGTGCTGGAGCGGTTCAGATGGCAGCTGAAAAATACCTGTGACGCCATCTGCCTTTCGGTGGAGACGGTACGGCGGGATCCTCTCCAGGGCTGGGACACCGGTGCGGAGCAGGCTTCCCTGGAATGGGTCCGGAGGACGGAGGCGCAGATACGGGAGATGGCCGGCCAAATGGGAGCCTGGCTTCAGGATATGGCAAATCTGAGCCGGAGCCTTACCACAGCCCAGCGCCAGTGGAGCGTGGAAAACCAGAAAGCCATGGCCGGGTATTGCCACAGAAACGGCAGTGTCTCCCCCATGGAGCTGGTATCGCGGTGGCTGTCAGCCCCGGTACGCCGCGGAGAGCCTTCCTTTGCCCCGCATCGGATCCCGGAGACCACCATCCCTTCCGTGCGGATTGCCATGGAACGGTTGGTGGAGCGCTACCAGGCGGCTCAGGAGCAGCTCCTGCTGCTGCGGGAGGAAGAGGAAGCGGCCCTCCGGCAGGCTGCCGGTCAGTACTGGGAGGAACATGCCGTGGAGGATCTGCCGGCGCTGCTGGAGCAGGGCGTATTCCGGGAGGCGGATCCGGAACTGGAGCAGCGGATCCGCGGACGGCTGGAGCAGAATGGGGAACTGAACCGCTGCCGGAAGCTGTGGGAGGAACAGCAGGCGGTATTCGGACGCTACCTGGAGGCGCATCTGTCCGAGGTTAGCGAGGAAAAGCGGGCGGATGTGGAGAAATATGGCTGGATGTAAGGAAAGGCGGTGGCTGAAATGGCGAAAATCCTCTGCAAAGGATACACGTTTGACCCGGAAACCATGAAAAGCAGTACCTGCGGTACCATTGGATCCGCGAGCAAAGACGGAAAAAAATTTTTCTGCAAGCAGTTTAACAATCCGGTGGAACCGGTAGATAACGGCGCGCTGAGCCCCCGGGCCATTGCGCGCAACCGGGAGCAGTTTGAGGAATTCCGCCGCCGGAAGACCCGGCTGAACCGGACCCTGCGGGACATTTCCGGCCTGGGGGGAAATATCGTATGTCCCATGGATGAGGCCGTCTGTGACCATCACTGGACGGAGTTCAGCGAATACGTTGAGGGCGCCCTGCCGGAAAAGGAGTATGCGGCGGTCATCGGAAAGCTGGATGAGGCGGAAAAGATCCTGGTCCTGAAGATTGCCATGGGCGCTCTGCAGACCATCCACGGGCAGAAGATTGTCCACGGAGACCTGAAGCTCACCAACATCATGCTGGTCCGGAATGACAGCGGACACTATGTCTCCAAGATCATCGACTTTGATGGGGCTTTCTTTGAGGACGACGTGCCGCTGGATTCCATTACCGGGACGGTAGACTATTATTCGCCGGAGCTGGCGCTGTACTCGGCCAATGAGGATCCGGAGATCCGGGCCAAGCTCAGCAAACGGATGACAACCAAATCGGATATCTTTACCATGGGCCTGATCCTCCACGAATATCTGACCGGAGAGAAGCCCAGGCCGGACCACCTGACGGCGTCCCTGCAGAAACTGCGGGACGCGGGAAAGTTCATCTATCCCTGGCAGGTGCTGCTGTCCCGGGATAAGGGAGAGGATCCGCCGCAGCTGGTGGTCAGCGGCCGTATCCGGGAGCCGGCGCTGGTGGCGCTGATCTCCGATATGCTGTGCCTGGACCCGGCGTGCCGGCCTACGGCCGCCGAGGTGCTGAACCGGCTCAACAGCCGGGCGCTGCCTATGGAGGAGGTCTGGCCGGAGGATGCCCTGACCTTAAAGAAGGAAGCCATCCGGAAAAAACTGGTGGCCTTCCGCCGGCGGGAGTGGACCGGGGAAGGCGGCGTCCCTGTCCGTGGCTATGAGGTGGTGGAGCGGGATGGGCGCCGGTTTACCAAGACTGCGGAGGAACTGGTCCGCTGTGGTCTGGCTTCGGAGGAAGACAGCTGGCTGGACCCGCGCCCGGAGGATGGGGTGGAGTGGGATCTGGAGCAGCTGCGGAGGGCCTTTGTCTCCATCCGTCCGGGAGATGCGCCGGGAATCTATCTGCTGGCGGACCGGCGGGGCAATGTGCGGAAGATCCCCCTGGCCCTGCTGCGGATGATGGGACTGGCCAATCCCCGGAAGGGAGGCAAGAGCCATCCCCCGGTAAAGCCTCTGCCGGATCCTGGGCCCAGGCCGCCGCTCCCTGGTCCGGAGCCGCCCACCCCTTCCGGCCGGATGCTCTGGCCGGAGGATGCGGCGGCTTTCCAGGTCAGTGAGGAGGCAATGGCCCGCTACCGGATGGAGTTTCTGGGGATGGCAGAGGAAGGAGGCGTCAAAGGCTACCGGTTCCAGATGGCCAATGGCACTGTGCAGTTCCTGCCCCGGCCCAAGTGTCAGCTGATGCGGTTCCTGGTGAGCCGGTAGAGGAAGGGGAGCGGCAGGTTTTCAAAAAGCTGCGGGCGGCAGGTCCGCCTGCGGGTTCTCAGCCTAGGAGGTAAGAAACATGGAGGTCAAATGGATTTGCAAGGAATGCGGTTCGGTCAATCTGGGAGAGAAACGTCCCCATATGAGCTGTTTTGTATGCGGGAAGGAGCGCGGCAGCGAGATTCTTCTGGAAGTCAAGCGGGAAACGGCGGACCGGGCGGATGAGGCCAACGTGAAAGGTACCGCGGCGGCAAAGGCTGAATCACCGGCACTGTGGGAACGGGCAAAGCAGTTCTTCCGCTCCCTGTGGAAGGAGCCGGAAACCATTACGGCCCGGGTGCCTGGCCCTGCGGAGGAAGGGAAACGGAAGGCCGGACGGAAAGACAGCAAGGGTGAGGAATCCGGCTGGATCACCCACCGATCCCCGGCAGACAGCCGGGAGGCCTATGTGGAGGCCATCCCCTCATACAGGGAGATGCCGAAAAAGAGGTAAGGCCGGAATCTGGGGCCATGTGTACACAAACCGAAAAACAAGAAAGCAGCTGGAGTGGTAAAAATGATGGAAAAAATCCGGTTTTTCTTTTCGAACCTGTGGAAGACGTCCCATACGGGAACGGTTCTGTTCTTCTTATTCAATACGGCCATCCTGCAGCTGATCCTGCGCCCGGCCCTGGGAAACGGGTTCCTGGGATTTCTGGCTATGCTGTTCTGGTACGGGCTGTCCCTGGCGCTTTCCTTTTCTCCGGCGGGGCAGGCTGTCCTGTGCGCGGTGAACGGAGCCAAAAGGATGGCCCGCGCGGATATGCGGGAAAAAGTCCTGCCGGTGATGGAGGAGGTCTACCGGGCGGCCAGAAGGAAGACGCCGCAGCTGCCGGACCGGATCCGGGTGCGGATCCTCTATGATCCCAATCCCAACGCCTTTGCCATCGGCACCCGGACCATCTGTGTGACCGAGGGCCTGCTGGACCTGCCGGAAAATTGGATGGCCGGTGTGCTGGCCCATGAGATGGGGCATCTGGCCCTGCAGCACACGGTCATCCAGATCCTGATCGGCGGCGGCAATCTGATTTTTTCCGGCATGATTCTGACCCTGGAGTGCCTGCGGATTCTGCTCTCCGTAGGCGCGGCGGCGGGAAGCCTGCGCCGGCATGGGGCCCTGGGATGGGCCGGCGTGTTTCTTGCCGCCCTCAGCGCCGGCATGATCTTTGTATGGACGAAGCTTTGCCTGTGGCTGCTTATGGGCTCCAGCCGGGCCAACGAGTACGCGGCGGACGCCTACACCTTTGAGATCGGCTATGGGAATGACCTGGCAGAGGCACTGGACTGTCTGACCATGGGCATGCCTCCGTCCACCTTCCTCAAGGCCCTGAGTGATTCCCACCCGGAAGCCGGAGACCGGATTGGCCGGCTGCAGCGGATGGGGGCCACGTATTCACGCTATTAGACCGGGGAGGACAAAACCCCCGTCCCGGAAAACATCTTTCGGTTATACCGGTATGCCGTGAGAAATATGGCACACAGCAGAAAGGAGAAACACCATGGATCAGAGTCAACTGGAGGAGCTGGGAAAACAGATGCGCGCGTTTCAGCCGGAGATTGTGATAAAAGGCCGGGAGGACCCTTCGGACATTCTGCGCCAGGTGCTGGTTCTGTGGCCGGGTCTGCTCTACTACCTGAAACAGTACCGTGTATGGACCGGTCCTTTTCAGAGCCGGGTGCAGCTTGCATACCGGAACCGGGAATACCCCTGGCGGCAGGTTCTGGCGCCGGAGGCAGCGGAGGTGGAGGAGGAGCTGCGCCGCTGCGTGATGCGCTACCAAAAAAAAGCCGTCCTGGTGCTGCCCAAAAGCGTCAACATGACCTGGATCCTCCAGTGCTTTATGAATCAGACGGTCTCGTTCTACCCGAATACCAAAAGCTATGCCGTGTCCTCCTGGGGCTTTCCGGATATCCCCTATACGGTCTATGAGGTGCGGTTTACGTATTGGCTGGGCACCGTGATGCTGCGGCAGATGGAAGAGGAGGTGGACCGGGCTGTCCGACAGCTGGCGGCCCGGCTGTTTCCCATCCCCATGCCGGACAGCGTCCGCTGCCAGATTGCCCACCATTATCTGGCCTGTACGGTGGAATATTGCGATGAGGATCACGGAAGCCCGCTGGAGCGCAGCTTCCTCCAGAGCGCCTACGGGGCGCTGATCCGGAAAAGGTGTGTCTGCCAGGGGATTGCGGAGGCGTACAAGCGGATCCTGAACCAGGCCGGTATCCCCTGTGACCTGATCTCCGGAAAAATCCTGGACAGGGGGCCAGGCCGTGCGGGAGAGGACCGGAAGCCCGGGAAGGGAGGAGCGGGAGAACCGGCCGGTTCCAGGGAAGGCTGGCATGCCTGGAATATCGTCCATTTAAACGGCGGACGGGATCACTGCCATGTGGATGCCACCTGGGACATCGGCCAAAGGGCAGACATGCGGTATTTCCTGATCGGCGACGCGGATCTGGCGGGGCAGAGGGAATGGAAACGCCACTACTATACCCCCTGCGGGGATGGGAAAAAGCTTCGGGGGGAGGCGCTGGATTTCTGTGTGCTCCACCGGGGCGATCTGATGCGGGCCGGGCTGCGGCCGGAGTGGATCTCCTGAGCCGTGCGCATCTGCAGGAGGAAGCCGTCATAAACACCCTTCGGGTGTAACCGGATGCTGTGAAAAACACGGCAGAAATTAGGAAAGGAGAAGTTAAGACAATGAAGGGAAATCGAGAAGATCCAGCCGTATCCCACCGCGCACGTTTTTTGGAGGAACTGAGCCAGGAGGCTTCAGGAAAAAACTTCCGGGCGCCGGACCGGCTGGCTGCCCAGGTCCCCGGAACCAGGGGAGGGGCGGAGGTCATTACCAATTTTGAGGAATTGTTTGAGCGGCTGTTCAGCGAGGAGGACTGAGAAGAAAAAACGCCCTTTTCGCATACTTCCTTTAAAAAATGATTGAAAATCAGCTTGTTTTATAGTATACTCCCGTCTTTAACAGTTGAGAAAAACAAAACACCGCTGAAACGCCCATTTGATAAGGGTGTTCCGGCGGTGCCCTTTTGTTTTGATATATAGGCTTTTTATTTTCCTTTGCTCCTTTTTTGGATTTCTCTCATTTTGCTCTTTGTAAGGAATTCGAAATCGGTACGGAACCCACTGATCTCATGCAGTTTATCCGTCAGTTTTGTTTTTGTATACAGGGGGATGAACCCTTGTCCCTGTACGTCCGCAAACTGATACTCCCGCAGCTCTTCCAGGATCTCTTCGCAGGTGTATTTCTTCCCAAGCTTTTTCTCAAGTACGCGATAGACCAGCAGTGCCAGGAAGCAG
>CAJFTW010000006.1 GCA_904420025.1 Candidatus Pseudolachnospira avium | reverse complement strand
GCGGGCCTTCTACGTGACCTGTGACACCTATGTCACCCTGACGGACGGTACCGGGATTGTTCACATTGCCCCGGCCTTTGGTGAGGACGATGCCAATGTGGGCCGCAAGTACGGCCTGCCCTTTGTGCAGCTGGTGGACCCCAAGGGCCAGATGACCGAGGAGACCCCCTGGGCTGGCATGTTCTGCAAGGACGCGGATAAGGAGGTCATCAAGGAGCTGGAGCGGAAGGGGCTGCTTTACAAGGTGTTGGAGTTTGAGCACAGCTACCCCCACTGCTGGCGGTGCGACACCCCGCTGCTCTACTATGCCCGGAATTCCTGGTTTATCAAGATGACCGTGGTGAAGGAGGAACTGATCCGCAACAACAACACCATCAACTGGATTCCGCCCAGCATCGGAAAGGGCCGCTTTGGCGACTGGCTGGAGAATGTCCAGGACTGGGGCATCAGCCGCAACCGGTACTGGGGCACGCCCCTCAACATCTGGGAGTGTGCGTGCGGCCATCAGCTTTCGGTGGGCAGCATTGCGGAGCTGAAGAGCCTTTCGGAAAACTGCCCGGAGGACATTGAGCTGCACCGGCCCTACATTGACGCGGTGACCATCCGCTGCCCCCAATGCGGCAAGGAGATGCACCGGGTACCGGAGGTTATTGACTGCTGGTTTGATTCCGGCGCCATGCCCTTTGCCCAGTACCACTATCCCTTTGAGAACCAGGAGACCTTCCAAAAGAACTTCCCGGCGGATTTCATCAGTGAGGCGGTGGATCAGACCCGGGGCTGGTTCTACTCCCTGCTGGCCGTGTCCACCCTGGTGTTCAACCGGGCGCCCTACAAGAACGTCATTGTGCTGGGCCACGTACAGGACGAGAACGGCCAGAAGATGAGCAAGTCCAAGGGCAATGCGGTGGATCCCATGGAAGCCCTGGAGCAGTATGGCGCCGATGCCATCCGCTGGTACTTCTACGTCAACAGCGCCCCCTGGCTGCCCAACCGGTTCCACGGCAAGGCGGTGACCGAGGGGCAGCGGAAGTTCCTGGGAACCCTGTGGAACACCTACGCGTTCTTTGTGCTGTACGCCAATATAGATGAATTTGACGCAACCAAGCATACCCTGGAATATAATACATTAGGGGTTATGGATAAATGGCTGCTGTCCAAGCTGAACTCCCTGATCCGGACGGTGGACAGCTGCATGGGCAGCTACCAGATCCCGGAGACAGCCCGGGCCCTCCAGGGCTTTGTGGACGATATGAGCAACTGGTATGTCCGCCGCAGCCGAGAGCGCTTCTGGGCCAAGGGTATGGAGCCGGATAAGATCCATGCCTACATGACCCTGTACACAGCCCTGGTGACGGTGACCAAGCTGGCGGCCCCCATGGTGCCCTTCATCACCGAGGATATGTACCAGAACCTGGTGCGCAGCATTGACCCCAGCGCGCCGGAGAGCGTCCACCTGTGCGACTTCCCGGTGGCCAACGAAGACTGGATTGACAAGAAGCTGGAAGCGGACATGGACGAGGTGCTGAAAATTGTGGTGCTGGGCCGGGCGGCCCGGAACGCGGCCAACATCAAGAACCGGCAGCCCCTGTCCCGCCTGTTTGTGAAGGCCCCGTTTGTGCTGAGCACCTTCTACACGGACATTATCCGGGATGAGCTGAATGTGAAGAAGGTGAAGTTCACCCATGACATGCGGGCGTTCACCTCCTACACCTTCAAGCCGCAGATGCGGACCCTGGGGCCCAAGTACGGCAAGCTGCTGGGCGAGATCCGCACCAAGCTGATGGAGCTGGACGGCAACGCGGCCATGGATGCGCTGAACGCCACCGGGGAGCTGAAGCTGGATCTCTCCGATGGTACCAAAGCGGTGCTGGCCCAGGATGACCTGCTCATTGACTCCGCCCAGACCGAAGGCTATGCCTCCGAGTCCTCCGGCGACCTGACCGTGGTGCTGGACACCCGCCTGACGCCGCAGCTGCTGGAGGAGGGCATGGTCCGGGAGGTGCTCAGCAAGGTACAGGCCATGCGGAAGGAGGCCGGATTCGAGGTCACCGACCATATCCGGGTCTCGGTCCAGGGCAACGAAAAGCTGGAGGAGCTGCTGAAAAAGCATAAAAGTGAGATTTTGCCGGAAGTTTTGGCGGAAGACCTTGTATTCGACACGAAAATCGGGTATAGTAAAGAATGGAACGTCAACGGCGAGGAGGTAACCCTCGGCGTGGAGAAGCTCGGATAAACCGGAATATCCGGGCATCACAACTGGATAAGACTGGGACCACAGTATGGGGGGCTGTCTCAGATGAGTGCATCATCCGGGATAGCCCCTTAGTCTCTACGGAGGTAGTATGAACAACAAGTATAATTTTAACAAGGATGTCTTTCGTAGCCGGGTCATTGAGCTGGTGAAGCTGAACTCCAAGGTGAAAATTGAGGATGCCACCCCGGAGCAGATTTATCTGGCCGTGGGCTATGCCATTAAGGAGCAGATCATCGACGCCTGGATTGACACCAAGCGCCTGTCCGACGAGCAGGGCTGCAAGATGGTTTACTATATGTCCATGGAGTTTCTCATGGGCCGGGCCCTGGGCAACAACATCATCAACATCCAGGCGCAGAAGGAAGTGCAGGAGGTGCTGGAGGAGTTTGGGGTGAACCTGAACCTGGTGGAGGACCAGGAGCGGGACTGGGCCCTGGGCAACGGCGGCCTGGGACGGCTGGCGGCCTGCTTCCTGGATTCCCTGGCCACCCTGGGCTATCCGGCCTACGGCTGCGGCATCCGCTACAAGTACGGCATGTTCAAGCAGAAGATTGAAAACGGCTTCCAGAAGGAGGTGCCGGACAACTGGCTGCGGCTCCCCAACCCCTTTGAGGTGCGCCGGGAGGAGTATAAGAAGGAGATCAAGTTTGGCGGCTACACCCGCTGTGAGACTGGCCCCAACGGCCAGCCCCACTACGTGCAGGAGGGCTACCAGTCGGTGATGGCGGTGCCCTACGACCTGCCGGTGATCGGCTACGGCAACGGCGTGGTGAACACCCTGCGGATCTGGAGCGCGGAGCCGGTGGAGGACCTGGAGCTGGGCGCCTTCAACCAGGGGGATTACCAGCGGGCATCCGAGCAGGAAAACCTGGCGGAGACCATCTGCAAGGTGCTCTACCCCTGTGACGATCACTATGCCGGCAAGGAGCTGCGGCTGAAGCAGCAGTACTTCTTTGTGTCTGCCACGGTACAGCGGGTGGTGGAAAAACACAAGCAGTCCGGGTACGACATCCACACCCTGCCGGATCATGTATGTTTCCAGATGAACGACACCCATCCCACCATCACGGTGCCGGAGCTGATGCGGGTGCTGCTGGATGAGGAATACCTGGGCTGGGACGAGGCCTGGGACATCACCACCCGGACCTGCGCCTACACCAACCACACCATTATGGCGGAGGCCCTGGAGAAGTGGCCCATTGACCTGTTCTCCCGGCTGCTGCCCCGGGTGTACCAGATTGTGGATGAGATCAACCGCCGGTTTGTGGATGAAATCCATCGCCGCTACCCCAACCAGCCGGAGAAGGTGAAAGCCCTGGCGGTGCTGTATGACGGCCAGGTGCGCATGGCCAACATGGCCATTGTGGGCAGCTTCTCTGTCAACGGCGTGGCCCAGCTGCACACGGAAATCCTGGAGAAGCGGGAGCTGAAGGATTTCTATGAGATGATGCCCCAGAAGTTCAACAACAAGACCAACGGCATTACCCAGCGCCGCTTCCTGCTCCACGGCAATCCGCTGCTGGCGGATTGGGTGACCCGGAAGATTGGGGACGGCTGGATTACCAACCTGGCTGAGATCAAAAAGCTGGCCCCTCTGGCGGACGATCCGGAGGCCCGCCGGGAGTTCCGGTCCATCAAATATCAGAACAAGATGCGGCTGGCCGAGTATATCAAGGAGCACAACGGTATAGACGTGGACCCCGGCTCTATCTTTGACGTGCAGGTGAAGCGGCTTCACGAGTACAAGCGGCAGCTGCTGAACATCCTCCATGTGATGTACCTGTACAACCAGCTGCGGGCCAACCCTTCCATGGAGATGGTGCCCCGGACCTTCATCTTCGGCGCCAAGGCGGCGGCAGGCTACCAGGTGGCAAAGCTGACCATTAAGCTGATCAACTCCGTGGCGGATAAGATCAACAACGACCCCATGGTGAATGGCCGGATCAAGGTGGTGTTCATAGAGGACTACCGGGTGTCCAACGCGGAGATTATTTTTGCGGCCAGCGATGTCAGCGAGCAGATTTCCACGGCCAGCAAGGAGGCCAGCGGCACCGGCAACATGAAGTTCATGCTCAACGGCGCTCTGACCCTGGGCACCATGGACGGGGCCAACGTGGAGATTGTGGAGGAGGTGGGTATGGAAAATGCCTTCATCTTCGGCCTCTCCGCCGACGAGGTGCTCCGCTATGAGCGGGAGGACAGCTACAATCCGGTGGAAATTTTCCAGCAGGATGCGGAGCTGCGCCAGGTGCTGATGCAGCTGATCAACGGCTTCTACTCCCCGGAGAATCCGGAGCTGTTCCGCCCTCTGTACAATTCGCTGCTGAACACCCAGAACAGCGCCAAGGCGGACACCTACTTTATTCTGAAGGATTTCCGCTCCTACGCCGAGGCCCAGAAGCGGGTGGAGGCGGCCTACCGGGATCAAGAGTGGTGGAGTCGGGCGGCTATATGGAATGTGGCCCACGCCGGCAAGTTCTCCTCCGACCGGACCGTGCAGGAGTATGTGGATGATATCTGGCATCTGAAGAAGATTGAGCGGTAAGAGAGGATAAGATAAGAGGGGCGGACGGTTATAAGCTGCCGTCTGCGGCCTGCTTCGGCGGGCCGTGGACAATAAAGCGCCGTCCGCCCCTCTTTTGATTGCGGTCCGGCTTCTACGGAGAGAACCGGGGGTTGGTTAAAATCTCCGTAGTCG
>CAJFTW010000005.1 GCA_904420025.1 Candidatus Pseudolachnospira avium | reverse complement strand
GACCGCGGAGCAGGTGAAGAAAGAGATGAACTCTGACATGGAGTATCATATCGGAACCATGATCGAGATCCCCCGCGCGGCCCTGACTGCCAACGAGATTGCCGAGGAGGCGGAGTTCTTCTCCTTCGGTACCAACGACCTGACCCAGATGACCTTCGGCTTCTCCCGCGACGATGCCGGCAAGTTCCTGGATGCCTACTATAAGAACAAGATCTACGAGTCCGATCCCTTTGCCAAGCTGGATCAGGAAGGCGTAGGCCAGCTGGTGGAGATGGGAGCTAAGAAGGGCCGCGCCACCCGTCCGGATATCCACCTGGGTGTCTGCGGTGAGCACGGCGGAGATCCGTCCTCTGTGGAGTTCTTTGACAGAATCGGTCTGGACTATGTGTCCTGCTCGCCGTTCCGTGTGCCCATTGCCCGTCTGGCAGCGGCACAGGCAGCTCTGCAGCACAAGAACTAAGGAGCGGAGAATTTCGATTTCATTTTAAGCCAAATACGACAAACAAGGACCGGTTCCGGGGTTTCCCCGGGGCCGGTTTTTGCGTTCAAGTGCGGCATGGAAGTTTTTATCTGTGATTTTTCGGCCGATCATAGTATAATAGACCCAGATACAGACAGGCAGAACTTAGCTGGCCATTGGAAGGGAGTTTGACGGCGGCAAATGGTTATGGAGGAGGGGCTGTGACATGAAAAAATGGATTCGTTGGTGGTGTGCAGGATTATCCGCGGTGCTTCTTTTGACGGGTACCATGGTTTTCGCGGAGGACGGAAGGCGCTCTTATCTGGAAGCGTTTGTGTCCCGGCTTTATGAAACCTGCTTGGAGCGGGGGGCCGGGGCGGAGGAAATCGCCTTCTGGGCGGACCGCCTGGAATCCGGACAGTCTACCGGAGCGGAGACCGCTTACGGTTTTATTTTCAGTGAGGAGTACAAGCGGAAGCAGGAGGATGACGCCGCTTTTGTGGCCATGCTGTACCGGACCGTCCTGGGTCGGGAGCCGGATGGCAGGGAGCAGCAGGGCTGGCTGGATTATCTCCGGCGGGGGGCCAGCCGGGAATGGGTTTTCTCCGGCTTTGTCAATTCTGAGGAGTACATGCGGATCTGTAACCGGTATCAGGTGGAGAGGGGGTCGTATCTCTCGCACAAAATGCAGGACCAGAACCTGCAGGTTACCGGCTTTGTGATCCGCCTCTATGAAAACTGCCTGGGCCGCCGCCCCGGCCCGTATGAGCAGGGGCTGGAGGATTGGACCGGCTGCCTGCTCCGGGGAGAGCTGACCGGGGCGGAGGTTGCCTGGGGATTCCTGGACAGCCAAGAGATGCGCCGGAAGAACCTCAGCGATTCCGCCTATGTGGAACTGCTATACCAGGCGCTGATGGGCCGAAATCCGGATGCGTCCGGAATGGGCACCTGGATGGATGCGCTGGAAAAGGGTGTGTCCCGCCGGTATGTGGCCAGGGGCTTCTTTGGCTCACAGGAGTTTGCGCGGATCTGTCGGCAGTATGGGATTGCCCAGGGGCAGGTGGAGCTTTCCGAAGCCCGGGATCTCTACCCGGAGATCAGCGGCTTTGTCAAAGGCTTTTATGCCAGCTGCCTGGGGCGCACCCCCTCCGGCTCCGAGCTGAACGACTGGACCGGCAAGCTGGCCGCCGGAACCGTATCCGGCCCGGCGGCGGCCACTGGCTTTTTCCTGTCGGAGGAGTACAGCCGGAGGAATAAGGGGGACGGGGCATTTGTGGCGGATGCCTATGTGGCATTGCTGGGAAGGTCCGGCAGCACTTCCGAGCGCGCAAGCTGGGAGCGGCTGCTGGGGCAGGGCTGGAGCCGGGAGGAGGTGCTGCTTTCCATGGCGGGAAGCTCTGAATTCCAGGCCCGGTGTGCCAAACTGGGGATTGCCGGCCAGAGTGGGCCCCGGGAGGTGGGCCCTACCGCTGGGACCGGAATTCTGTATGGCGGCGGGACCGGGCCGCTGATTGTGGTGGATGCCGGCCACCAGAGCCGTCAGATGCGGGATACGGAGCCCAACGGCCCCGGCTCCTCCGTGCGGAAGGCCAAGGTGTCCAGCGGGACCCAGGGAACGGCTACCGGAATGGAGGAATACCGGGTAAACCTGCAGGTGGCGCTGCTGCTGCGGGACGAGCTGCTGTCCCGGGGGTACCGGGTGCTGATGACCCGGGAGACCAACGAGGTGCAGCTGAGCAATGTCCAACGGGCCCAGCTGGCCAATGACAACGGAGCGGCTGCCATGGTGCGGATTCACTGCAACAGCAGCGACAGCAGCTCAGTGCGGGGTGCTTTGGGGATCTGCCAGACTGCCGGAAACCCTTACTGCGGAAATATTTACAGCGAATGCCTGCGGCTGACGGAGGCGGTGCTGAAGGGCCACTGCCAGTCCACCGGTGTCCGGAACACCGGCGTCTGGGAGACCGACACCATGACCGGAACCAACTGGTGCCAGGTGCCCAACACCATCATCGAAATGGGATATATGAGCAATCCCTCGGAGGACCGGCTGCTGGTCAGCGACACGTTCCAGCGCCAGGCAGCCCAGGGGATTGCGGATGGGCTGGACGCGTATTTTGGGAGATGAGGAAAGCGGATGGAACGGTTTCTCCTTCGGAAGAACCGGGAGCGAATTTTGATATTAACCGTGAAGTGCTTGCCCCGTATCGGGTGAAGTAAAGACTGCGAAGAAAACACAAAAAAGAGGGGACAGTCCGGCAAAATGCAAGCTTTTTCAGGCTGAGTGTTTGCTGGGCTGCCTCTTTTTTATTCCTTTATGATTATTTCTTTTACATATTGCTGAAAGTATGATATAATGACATCTGTGATAACCGATGGGCAGGAGGGGCGGTATGGTAGTAAGAGATTTACTGGTACAATTTTTTGATGCCTACCTGGTGAGAAGAGATCTGGAGGCTTCTCTGGCGCTTCTTTCGGAGGATGTGGTTAGCCTGGGAACCGGTGCTCAGGAAGTGGCGCTGAACAAACAGGAGCTCCGGGATCTGATGGTTCATGAATTCCAGAGTATCCCAGGCGGATTTCGCTATGAGATTCGGGACTATCGGGAGAATCGGTATACAGATGGGCTGTACGGCGTATACTGCGGCATACTGACCGTTATGCCGGATGGGGATGGCATGGAGCTCTCTATGCAGACCCGCCTGACTATGACGGCGGCAAAGTTGGACGGAGAATGGAAAATTATTAACCTGCACATGTCCACTCCATCGGATCAGCAGGAGGAGGAAGAATTTTTCCCCATTCAATATGGTCGTCAGGCAGTGGGCAAGCTGGATGCGGCAGCCAGCAAAAAGCTGGTGGAGATTATGCTTTCCATGCTCCCGGGAGGGATTATGGGCGGCTATCTGGAAAAAGGGTTCCCACTGTATCTGATCAATGACACCATGCTGCGGTATCTGGGATACACGTACGAAGAACTTGTGGAAGCAACCGGGGAGGAAATGCAGAAAATCATTGCCCCGGAGGATTGGGACCGGGTGGAGCAAACCATTTATGAGAGCATCCAGCAAACCGGTGGATACGATGTCCAATACCGGGTGATCCGCAAGGATGGCACCCGCCTGTGGGTGGACGACAAAGGCCACGAGATTACCACGGAGGATGGCCGGAAGGCAATGATCAGCGTAATGCTGGATATCAATGACAGCATGAGACAGCAGGAAAGGCTGAAGCAGGAGGTTATGGAAGACGCTTTGACCGGCCTCCTTAATCGGAAGGGAGCTAATCTCGGACTAGAGAAAGCGATGGAGAAAAAAGAACAGGGAACGCTTCTGATGCTGGACATTGATAACTTCAAGCAGCTGAACGATACCTATGGACATCCGGTCGGCGATCAGGTGCTGGTGCTTTTGGGACAGATCATGCGGCAGTATTCCCGGGAAAAAGATATAGTGGCCCGGATTGGCGGGGATGAGTTTATCTTGTTCTTGGCCGGCTGTACCAGTGAAGAGGTGGCACGGAAAAGGGCAGAGCAAATTTGCTCCACATTTCAAAAAGCAGGCGCTCAGTATGATCAGGTAGCGCTTTCGGTGAGCATTGGCATTGCCTTTAGCGGCGGGGATTGTACGCCGGAGCATTTGATTAAGATTGCGGATGATCGGCTGTATGCCGTAAAAAAGAGTGGAAAAGGAAATTTTCAGTACGATGATTAGGGGCGTATGGCATGTGGGGGAGAATACAGCCTCTGCGATACCATATTTGGAATAACCGCGGCTCGTTCCGCGGTTATTCTCGTTCATCCTTTGGGCGTTCAAAAAAGTCCAGCGTATAGTCCCAAAAATCTTGCGCCGCTTCTGTCATGGAAGCCCGCCGCTGGCGGAGCAGGGAAAGAATATGGCGGTGGGAACAGTTTTCCAGCGTGTAGATGGTTACGTCGGATTTCGGAGCCATCAGGTAGGGAATACAACTGGAAGGCAGAATGGCTGCCCCCAGCCCCTGGCGGATCAGATCCAGCTGAATGTCATAATTATCTGCCTGGAACGGGCTTTTGACAAAAAAGCCGGCATCCTGACAGAGGGAAAAGGTGGCATCCCGATAAAAAATGGAGTTGTGGGTTAAGGTGACAAACGGGTATTCCTTTAAGTCAGCCAGCGACACAGAAGTTTTTCCCGGCTCCGGCGGCAGAAGACGGTCGGAAACGGCCAGCACATAGTCCTCCTCCAGCAAAGGTTCAGAGACCCAGAACTGTTCTTGCCCGTATGCGTGGGCGCTGCTGGAAGTACAGAAAATAAAATCTGGTTTTTCTGCCCGTTTCAGGGCTTCTCCCAGCATAAATTGACTGATGGTAAAATGTACGTAAGGATTCAGCTTGGCATAACCGGCCAAGCATTTGCTCAAAAGCGGGGCGTAGGCATAGCAGAGGAGCGTAATTTGGCCCGTGATTTCATAGTGTACATTTTTTGCGGCGGAAACCCCATAGTTCAAAATACGCAGAGCCTTTTCTGCGTACCGGGCAAATTCTTCCCCATTGCGGTTCAGCTTGATTCGTTTGCCGATCCGGTCAAACAGCTGAATGCCCAGCTCTGCCTCCAGGGCCGCAATACTGCGGCTTAGGGCGGGCTGGGAAATATTGAGCAGATCGGCTGTGACTGACATATGTTCGTGTTTCTTTAACTCCAGAAAGTACTGAATCTGAAAAATGTCCATAAAGAGGCTCTCCAAAAGCCAGATCACATTTCGGGTCAGTTTCCCTTTGCAGGTCCTGCTTTACTATAGCGGAGCCTCATCAAAAAGTCAACGGCCAGGGAAAAAAATCTTGTCCCTTTATGCAAAAATATCATAATGTCATGAATTAGAGGTATCAATAAGCTGCGGGAAGTCTGCTATAATCAGGAACCAGAACAGTTATGAAAATTTGTTATATGCGCGCGGGAATTTTTATAACAGTCAATTCGTGAAAAACCAAGAGAACAGGAGGGGACAAGATATGATTTGTAATCCTTGCCCTGGTTTTGAGACCGTAATGCTGGCGGCCAGAAAGGAAAACACGCCGGAGATCCAGGCAGCCAAAGCGGCCCTGAACGGCCTGGCAGATAACTTTGAGCTTCCGGAGGGAATGAAGATTGAAGACCGGATGATCCCGGTGGACGAGGATGGGACGGAGCGGACCATCCGGATCTTTACGCCGGCCAATGCGGGAGAAAAACCTCCGATTATCATGAGCCTGCATGGTGGCGGCTGGCGCCAGGGGGATCTGGAGCTGGATACCTTCCGGTGTGCAGAGCTGGCCAAACGGGTTCCGGCCATTGTCATTACCGTGGACTACCGGCTGGTGGATGGCAAAGGGATCTGCTACCCCATTCCGCTGATGGACTGCTACCACGCATTTTGCTGGATCCATGAGCATGCGGAGGAGCTGGGCGGGGATCCGCAGCGGATCGGCCTCACCGGAAACAGTGCCGGCGCCAACCTGGCGGAAGGGCTTTCCCTGTACTGCCGGGATCACAATGGGCCACGCTCGGTGTTTACTGCGCTGGTATGCCCGCCGCTTTCGGTGGATTTCACCAAGACGATCGGCTACCATCAGTGGTACGATTACAAGGTGGGAAAGGCCACCCCGCAGCTGTTTGCGGAGCCCGGCTATCTGGGCGGCTACAACGGCTACATGGCTCCCTACTATGCTTTCCCCATGAACTGCCAGGATCTGGCAGGCCTGGAGCCCCACATGGTAGTGGTGGCAGAGTATGATGCCCTGCGGGACGATGGCCTTCGCTATGCCAACCGGCTGCTGGAGCACGGCGTGCAGTGCGAGCTGTACTGCGCTGCCCGGGTGGGCCACTGCTACAACCGGTTCCCGCATCCCTATACGGATCTGCTTCACGATATGATGGCAGCAGCCTACCAGAGAGAGTTTCATATGAAGCCGTACTATTAAAGGCAGCATTGCTTTCCCAAATAGAAAAGAGAGAGAACGAGAGGTAGAAAAAATGAACGTAACGCTAATCATTGCCATCCTGATGGTACTGGTGATCGTTCTGGCCACTTTCCAGAAACGGGTCCCCATGTACCTGGTGCTGATGATTGTCCCGATTATTGCGGCTCTGTGCCTGGGCTACTCCCTTACGGACATCAGCACGTCCATTATGACAAAGCTCAACGATACCATGGCATCCGCAGGTTTCCTGCTGCTGTTTGCGCTGATCTACTTCAACATGATGATTGAGACAGGCGCATTTGAGACCATTGTCAGTGCTCTGGTGAAGCCTTTTGGAAGCCGGATGAACGTCATCATCCTGATGGTGCTGACCACAGCCCTGGGCCTGCTGTGTGCTCTGGCGCAGCAGATTTCTGTAACCTACCTGGTGCTGTTCCCGGTGCTGCTGCCCCTGTACAAAAAGCTGAAGCTGAAACCAGAATACTGCTTTATTCTGGTGCAGACCGCACTGGCCGTTATGATGTGGCTGCCCTGGAGCCCTGGCGTTTTGAATGTGTCGGTGGTGCTGGGCTGTGAGCCGGCAGAGCTTTCCGCTGCTGCCTCCAAGGCTGCCATTTGCATGGCGCCTGGCATCCTGTTCCAGTGGATCTACATGGCCTGGCGGCATAAGAGGGATCATGGCAGCCTGTTCCTGACTGTGGACGGCGAGAAGGAGGCAGAGGCAGCTGAGGCAAAAGAGGAGTCCAAGAAGCTGACCCGGCCGAAACTGTTCTGGCTGAACCTGTTGGTATTCCTGCTGCTGATGGTTGGCCTGCTGGCCTTCCAGCTTCCGGCTTACCTGCTGTTTATGATCGGCTCCGCCTACATGATCCTGGTCAACTACCCCAAAGATTTTGGCCCTCTGGTGGAGAAAGCTGGCAAGCAGTTTATGGGCCTGTTCCTATTCATGGTAGGTATCAGTATTTATCTGGCGGTATTCACGGATACTGGCATGGTTACGGTCCTGGGTGAAGCCATTGCCGCCTACTTCCCCAACTTCCTGGCCCGCTATATGCATGTGATTTTGCTGGCGGTGTGCGTAATCTGCATCCGCTACGTACCCAACCGCGTGTTTACGATGCTGTACCCGGTTCTGGTAACCGTTGGTGCCCAGTTTGGTTTCTCCGGTCTGGCTATGATTGCTCCGTTTATCATTAACCTGACCCTAGCCACTGGCTCTACGCCGCTGAATCCGCCCAACTTCCTGGGATGCTCCCTGCTGGAGATTGACGTGGACGGATACTGCAATACAGCAGTAAAGATTCAGAGCGTGACCAATCTGATCGCCATTGCGGCGGCGATCATCCTGGGAATTATGCCCATCTGATTGTCTTTGGGAGGACAGGAAAGTATATTTTGAAATTCTCGCTGGATGCACCGGCGCAGAGACGAAAGTCTCTGCGCCGGTTTTTTCTTACATGAACAACCATCGTTTATTCTTGCTTTTTCTGCATTTATGTGCTAAACTATAGCCATCTTTTCAAATCCAGCCGGAGACGGCATCTGAGACAATCTCATAAGAATCACTTCTTTCAGGAGGGAAGCCCATGAGCAACGGAGGAAGCGGCCGGATAGCGGCCCGGGAGCAACGAGTGGAATGGATGAAGGGACTGAACCTGTTCAGCAACGTGTTTATGTCCGTGGCCCTGCGGGACACGGCAGCCTGCCAGCATGTGCTGCGGACACTGCTGGGGGTGCCGGATTTGCACATCCGGACAGTGCGGACCCAGTACCGCGTATCCCGGCTGGTGTCCAAGGATTCGGAACTGGACGTGCTGGCAGAGGATGAGGAAGGGCTGCTGTACAGTTTGGAGGTGCAGCGTGCAGACACCGTGGATCATGCCCGCCGTGTGCGCTACTACGGCGCCATGATCGACAGCGAGTTTCTGGAAAAGGGAAAACGATACCAGGAGCTGCCAGATGTGTACCTGATTTATGTCAGTGAAACGGACCTCTGGAGATACGGGCTGGCGGCCTACCCGGTGCATCGGTGCTTTCAGAACCTGGAACACTGTGAGGATGGGATGAAGATCCTGTACGCCAATGCGGCGGTGGATGATGGAAGCGAACGGGCCCGGATGCTGCGGTATTTCCGGACGGCAGACCCGGAGGACCGGAGCCAGGGAGCCCTGTCGGACCGGGTACATTTTCTCAAAGCGGAAGAAGGAGGACAAAAAGAGATGGAAGACGTGGTGGAACGGATTTTTCAGGAAGGCGTGGAGGAAGGGATGGAAAAGGGAATAGAAAGAGGCCAGAGCACAAAAGAGAAACGTGTGGTGTTCCGCATGCTGGCCCGCGGGGATAAGATGGAAGATATTATCGATATATCGGAGGTGTCCCCGGAGCAGATTGAGCAGTGGAAGAGGGAGTGGGAAGCGGAGAAGGATTGAATCATAATCAGCACAATCGAATGGGAACTGCCCTGTGACTGGAAACGGTTGCAGGGCAGTTTTTTGATTTTACTTTTAAAACAATGGCCTGACACTCCTATACCGCTGCCGGGCCATTGTCAATATTTGTTTGAAATTTACGAATCCATAAATTCTTCAAAATGCGTAAAAAATTCCTGGGCAATTTTGCTCTTTTCATGCGGATTGATAATGAGCGTAATGCTGGAGGTTATGTCCAGATCCTCTATGGGACGAACAGAGATCCGGCGGCCTTCATCTGGATCCAGGGCAGAACCAGGAATTAAAGCTATCCCCAAACCGGAGCGAGCCCAAGACAGACAGGTTCGTGCATCATCATTGGTACAGAGTGGGT
>CAJFTW010000004.1 GCA_904420025.1 Candidatus Pseudolachnospira avium | reverse complement strand
CTGGCGCTGCAAGAAGCCCATCATCTTCCGGGCCACCCCCCAGTGGTTCTGCTCCGTGGAGTCCTTTAAGGACGAGGCCTGCGCCGCCTGCGATGACGTGCGCTGGGTCCCCGGCTGGGGGATTGACCGGATGAAGTCCATGATCCGGGAGCGCACAGACTGGTGTATCTCCCGCCAGCGCCGGTGGGGCCTGCCCATCCCGGTGGTATACTGTAAGGAATGCGGCAAGCCCATCTGCACAGACGAGACCATCGCCGCCATCTCCGCCCTGTTTGAGAAGGAAGGCTCCAACGCCTGGTTTGCCAAGGAGGCGGAGGAAATCCTGCCGGAGGGCTTTGCCTGCCCTCACTGCGGGTCCCAGGCAGGCTTTACCAAGGAGGAGGACACCCTGGACGGCTGGTTTGACTCTGGTTCCACCCACTATGCCTCCATGAAGCGGGATCAGGGCTTCTGGCCCGCCACGGTGTATATGGAAGGATTGGATCAGTATCGCGGCTGGTTCCAGTCCAGCTTGCTGACCGCTGTGGGCGCCCTGGGCGAGGGGGCACCTTTCAAGGAGTGCATTACCCACGGCTGGACCGTGGACGGCGAGGGCAAGGCCATGCACAAGTCCTTGGGCAACGGCATGGATCCCTATGAGATTTTTGACAAGTACGGCGCGGATCTGCTGCGGCTATGGGCTGCCAGCGCGGACTACCATGCGGACATGCGCTGCTCCGATGCCATTTTCAAGCAGCTGAGCCAGAACTACCTGAAGTTCCGCAACACTGCCCGGTACTGCCTGGGCAACCTGAACGGCTTTGACCCGGATCATCTGGTCTCCCCGGATGAGATGCAGGAGCTGGACCGCTGGGCGGTAACCAGGCTGAATGAGCTGGTTTCCAAGTGCTTCCAGGCCTATGACAACTACGAGTTCAATGCTGTCACCCACGCCGTAAACGATTTCTGTGTGGTGGAGCTGTCCAACTTTTACCTGGATATTATCAAGGATCGGCTGTACTGCGATGAGACCAACGGCCTCTCCCGCCGCAGCGCCCAGACTGCTTTGTTCCTGATCCTGGACACGATGACAAAAATCATGGCCCCTATCCTGTGCTTCACCTGCGATGAGATCTGGCAGGCCATGCCCCACCGGAGCGGCGACGATGGCCGGAATGTGGTGCTTAACGAGATGAACCAGCCTTTTGCGGACTATGCGCTGGATGATGCGGCCATGCGGCGCTGGGAGCGGCTGATTGCCATCCGGGATGCGGTGAATGTGGCTCTGGAAGCCGCCCGGGCGGAGAAGAAGATCGGCAAGGCCCTGGAGGCAAAGGTCATGCTGACAGTCCCCGCAGAGGACGCATTCCTGGCGGAAATGGATGCCAATGCCTTGGCAGACCTGTTGATTGTCTCCCAGGTGAAGGTTGCCGTGGGCGATGCGCTCTCCGTCCAGGTGGAAGGCGCCGAGGGAGCCAAGTGCGCCCGGTGCTGGAAGAAATCCCACACGGTGGGCTCCAGCCCGGAACACCCCGCCCTGTGCGCAAGATGTGCCAGCGTCCTTGCAAAAGCTGCTGCGATTGGAACCCCCTGAGCGGGAGGTCTGTATTTTGGTTTCTTCCCAATTTTTTTGAATTGAAGATAGAGAATGGGCACAAGAAAAACAGGGAACGGGCGGGGAATTTTGTCCCCGCCTGTTCCCTGTTTGTAGAAAAATTCAGACCGTATGCTGGTTGAAAAACGCAAAAATCTCATCAATCGCCGCAATCCAGGCGTTGCCGTGAGGCTCTCCTCCCACCCGGGAGATGGAAGCTTCCACCCCCTGGGCGGACAGTTGCTCGTAGAGGCCATTGATAATATCGTATCCCGGATCCTCGGTGCCCACCAGCAGATGAACCGGAAGGTCTTTCAGCCGTTCCATGGGATAGAACCGGAGATCCGGCCCTCCGCCGCAGGGGGCAATGGCCCGCCACAGTTGATTGTATTTCTGGCCCAGGTGAAAGGTGCCGTCCCCGCCCATGGAGTTTCCAAAGAGAAATACGTTGTCCTTGTCTATGGAATAACGCTTCATGGTCCATTCCACGGCGGTCATGTCTGCCTTTTCACAGAGAGGGTAAATTTTCTGCTGTTCCTCATCCAGGCCGGCGGGGTTGGCAGGGTCCACATCCGCCGGGACAAAATCCCGGGCCATGGGGAAGGGGCTGCCGTGCATGCCCCGGGCATAGCAGGTTGGGGCGCATAGCAGGTAGCCGTTCTGTTCGGCTGCCCGGAACAGGCCATTGGGGCCCGCCTTCTCCAGCACATCCCCGCCCAGCAGGCCGTGGAGGACCACCGCCATTTTCATAGGGTCTTCCGGCTGGTAACCGGTGGGAATATACAGGCTGAAGGGAACCAGCTGCTTTACCTCCTCCATATAGAAGGCGCGGCGGAGAAAACCCACGGTGCGGGTGAAATTGTAAGCCTGGCCAAAGCTGTCAAGCCGGGCCGGTTTTTCCTGGGCGATCACGCAGATTCTTCCCTTATAGGTATCCAGCCACTGAACGAAATAGCCCAGCTGCTCCTGAAACATGGGGGAGACCGGAATATAAGCATGGCCTTTCCGGGTCTGCATCTCTGCGGATAGCTCGCCTTTTTCCAGCTTTAAGAATACCTTGTGGTTTTCCGTGCGGGTTTCCATCTGAGGCCCCATGGCCCGCTGCAGATCCTCCAGGGACACAAAGAGCGAACCCTGTTCCTCAAAGGAAAGGTGAAGAAGGTCAAACACATAGTCGTTGGCGGATGCCTGGGTGGTGCCTGCCCGGAAGGAAAAGACAGAGGGCACAAAATAGGGGGTTAACGGTTGTCGGATGGGTGGCATTTCTTACTCCTTTCCACGGAATGTCCAGCCTGCTGGAGGCCGTTTTATTCGTTCTGCGTTTCTGCGGCAGGCGCGTTTTTATCCTGCAGCATACCAATGAATTTTTCAAAACCAAACAGGGTCAGCACAATGCCAATAATCGGCAGGGCCCCCAGGAAAACAAAGGTCATGGAATAGCCGATCCGGTCCGCCAGGACACCGATTACCGTGGAGCTGAAAATGGAAACCAGGTCCTGGGCCATGGCAAAGCTGCCCACCGCCAGGGCGCGGACAGAGGCGGAGCTTTCCCGCAGCGTAACCGTGCGGAAGATGCCGGAGCCGCCGGCGCCAATGCCGCAGAGGATACCGGAAATCAGCCAGATATTGGTGTTCTGGGAGAGGCCTACCATAATGCCGGCCCCTGCGGCAATGGCAAGTACCACTGTGCTGACCCATTTGGCTCCCTTAATGTCCAGCTTATCCACCAGGTAGCCGCAGATAAATCCGGCAATGCCCATCCACAGGTTCTGGTTGGAGGCGTAAGTAGCTGCCGCGTCTGCCAAATTTGCATCCGCACCGTACAGCACAATGAAGTTGTTGGAGGCCAGGGAGGGGATTTGCAGGATGGCAAAGATCACAATCACCGGCAGTGCCCGGAAGTAGAACACATGCTTCTTGCCGCCTGCCTTGCCGCTTCCCTGGGATCCGCTGTTGTCCATCTTCAGGAACAGGCAGAGCACACCGGCCAGAACCGCCAGTGCGGCACCGGCGTATGCAACATACTCAATGCCGGCGGTTCCGGTGATCCACAGGGTAATCTTGGTGGTGATGGAGCTGAAGATCTTGGGGATCAGGGTCAGCAGGCCCATGGCCGTGCCGAAGGCTTTTTTGTCCACGCCCTTGGCCAGCACCACAGACATGGCCATGTTGCGCATACCGAAGGTAAAGCCGTGGAGCAGGCGGAGTACAATGTAGAACGGTACGCTGTTGCACACCGCAAAGCCCAGGTAAACAAGGGCAGTGAAAATATTGGAAATGAAAAGCACCATGGTAGGCTTTCGGGAGGTATCCAGAACCGTGCCGAAGGGGGTGCGGATCAGCAGTGCGCATATGGTGTAGCAGGATGCCACAAAGCCGATGAGGGTAGCGCTCATTCCCAGGTTGTTGGCTTCCAGGTTTACCGGCTGGCCCAGGCAGCTTCCGGCCATGTTAGCTACAATGTTGATGATGATGGCCAGCCAGAAAGCCGGCGTGGCCAGGGTAGTTAAAATAGGGGATTTACTCTTTGTTTCCATTCTTTTCTCCTCTCCTCAGGCTGCGTAGATTTTCGCCGCAGCCGGTTTTTTCAAAGACTGTGGCTTATTGGGCAGCATGCCCGGCAAAGAAATTGTAAATATCTCCCACCGCGTAGGCCCAGGCGCTGGCATGGATGCCGCCGGCGACGGTCCGGAGGGCGGCGTCCACTCCATGTTCCCGCAGGCAGGCCACATTCAGAGGCAGCTGGTCATAGCCAATATTTTCCGTACCGCAGACAAACAGGGCCGGCAGGCCTTTCATTTTGCTCAGGTCAAAGGAATTCATGTCGTTGGTGGTCATGGCGCCGCAGGGGGCAATGGCCCGGAAGATGGGGTAGTGCATGGCCAGCCAGAAGGTGCCGCCGCCTCCCATGGAGTTTCCATAGAGGAAGATGTTCCTCTCATCAATGTTGTAGGCTTCCTTCACCTGCTTTAAGACCGCCAGAACCTCCAGCTCGCAGAGCTTAATGTAGTGCTTTTCCTTGTCGCTGAGGTTCATAAGCTCCGGATGCAGATCCGGGTTGGCGCCGCCGTAAAAGCCCTGGCTGTAGCCCTCGGCAAAGAGGGTGATGGCTCCCAGCTTTTCACTGGCTGTCTCAATGGCCAGGGGCACCCGGTTCAGATCTCGGTCCTCGGTGCAGCTGCCCCCGGCGCCGTGGAGGTAGATCACCAGCTTGGTGGGCTCCTCCGGGTTGTAGGTGGTGGGCACGTACAGGTTGTAGGGCATAATGGCCTGCCCTTCCTCAAAGTAGTAGGCCCGGCGCAGAATACCGGTTTTTTTGGGACCGGCAATGATCATATCCTTTACAATATTCGGATTCTGGAAAAGATCCTCCGGGGATTCTCCAATCCCCAGATAATCCCCCGGCGCCAGGTAGGTGTTGTCCCATATGGTATATTTGCCGAAAGCCTTTCCCATCACTGCCTCCACATCCAGGTAGACACGCCCCTCCAGGATCGTGGGAGCCTGCGCCATCTCCAGCGTCTGATCCTGGGCCTGCAGCTCACGGCTGCCTACCTTCAGCAGGGCCTTCTTTCCCTGGTACTGGATGGAAATGGTGTCTCCCTGAATCTCCAGCTGCATACCCGGAGCGTAAATTTTAGCCACATCCTGGGCGGAGACCATCATCACCTCATTCAGTTCCTTGGCTGGCGCGTCCATCTGGTACTGCTGCCGTTCCACAAAGGCTGTTTTGCTTCCGTCGGTAAAATAGACAGCCTTGATCTGGAAATAAGGCTTATAGTACTCGTCCACGTCCCGGATATAACGCCGGTCTTGCACCTTGGGTTTGAAATGTTTGCTCATTTAACGAAACCTCCTCCTGAAATGTCTCACAAATAAAAAAGAAATTGTTTCTGCTGAGAATATAATATAATTTGAGAAACTTGACAAATATTTCTTTGTCATCTAATATATAACCAAACCGCAACACAAAGGAGCCGCAGAAAATGAAAATCAAGTATCTGTCCTGGTTTCATGAGATTGCCCAATGCCGCAGCCTGCGGCAGGCCAGCAAAAAGCTGGGTGCGGCTCCCTCCACCCTGAGCCGCTGTATGGCCAGGCTGGAGGAGGATGCCGGGCTGCCGCTGTATCTCCATGACGCGCCGGTGTTCACCCTGACGGAGGCGGGAAAGGTGTATCTGGAGTATGCAGACCGGATCCTGCACATTCAAAACTCTCTTTACCGGTCCCTTTCCCAGGAGAAGAAGAGCGAGCGGCCGGTGATCCGGGTGGGAGCCAGCGCCATCTCCCTTCAGCATCTGGTTATGGTGTTTCCGCAGCTGCAGCGGGCTTATCCGGATCTACAGCTGGTAACCCGGGAGGGACTAGCCCATACCCTGATGCCCCTTTTGCGTGAAAAAGAGATTGACCTGGTGATCGGCTCCCTTCCATACAAGGAATCTATGGAATACAAAATTGCCCTTTTCTACCGGAATGAGCTGGTACTGGCCGTGCCGGCCTGCTTTTTGCCGGCGTATCTACAGGAGTGCCACCCGGAACCCTTGCCTGCGGCGGAGCCCAGGTTGTTCCAGTGGCTGGAGGGGGTGCCGTTTCTGCGCCATGCCTCGGAGACCTCCATGGGACGGCTAACCAAACAGATTTACACAGACCAGGGATTCTCTCCGGTATTCGAGTACGTCTCGGAAAGCTCTCTGTTTGTAGATGAATTGGCAAAAACAGGTCAGTATGCCTATTTCACCTTCCTGGGAAAGGCGGGAACGGAAAAGAATGTGTTTTACTTCCGGCTTCCCCATACATACTACATTTACACGGCGGCCGTTTTCCGGCGGGAGTATGAGCTTTCTCCTGCGGACAGTATGCTGTGTGCGCTGCTCTACCAGAACCTGCCGCCGGTGGCGGCTGGCGAGCCGTGCCCCAATGAATTTACCAGGTCGTTGCTACGGGAATGGGAACAAAGGCAGCTTGCCGGGGAGGAACTATGAATTTGCAGCAGGCACAGTATCTTTTATCCATTGAACAGTGCGGCAATATCTCCAAAGCGGCGGAGGCCTGCTTTGTATCGCAGCCTGCCCTTACAAAGCAGATGCAGCTATTGGAGCAGGAGTTTCATGCCCCTCTGTTTCAGCGGGAAAAGGGGAAAATGGTTCCTACAGAAGTGGGAAATGTAGTGATCAACAGCGCCAGAAGTATGCTCTTTGCCCGGCAGTGGATGCGCCAGGCTATGGAAGAGCTGCGGGCAAAGCAGGAAAACCAGCAGAAAATTCTGTGTCAGAAGGCCTACTGTGATTCTGTGCGTTTCCTGGTCCATGCTTTGCGGCAAACCCGCTTTTTGGATCTGAATATGCAGGTAATCTCCGGAAACGAGGAGGCCGCATGGCCGGCTCTGCAGGCGGGAACCGTGGATTTGGCGATCTTTAACACCCACCAGCTGCCGGAAAACGCCTTTCCATACCACATACTGCATGTGAATGAGATGTTTTTGGCCATCTCCAACACCCATCCAGCGGTGGAGAGGCTGCAGAGAGGGGAAAAGTGGACGGAGGTCCTGCGGGAGGAGACCTTTTTCCTGCACCGGGAAGGGGCTCCGGCCCGGGTGTATGAGAACGCATATCTTTCGAATCTGGGGTTTATGCCCCGAAATGTACGGATCATTGAGAATGAGGGGGATTCCATAGGTGCCCTGTCTCACAGTGGATGTGCCGGATTTTTGCCTTATCAGCTGGGGGATTCCCTTCTCTTCCGCATGCCGTTGACACCACCCTTCCACTTTTACACGGTGATTGCGTGGCCAAAAGGGGAGATGGACGAGAAGGTGGCGGCGCTGAAGGATTTGCTGATGCTGGAGTATCATTAAAGCAATGTTGGGGTTGGGCCTTTAGGACACCCGATTGCTCCGCACTGGGAGCTCCCGCAATCTGCAAAAATATTCATAATCCGCTTGTTTTTCTACGAAAAATGGCTCCTTATTCATATTTTTGCGGGTCCCAAGGTCAAAAATCCTCCCGCAAGCAAGCTTGCGGAGGATTTTGACCTTGGGACCCTGGTATCATCTATATTAAAAATAGTGTTTTTAAAAATAATTCTGGATAGATAGGAGAGAAAGAAAATGGCGAAAAAAATACTAATCGTCCAGGGCGGAGGACGCCCCAGGGGAAACACGGCGCAGTTGGTGGAAGCCTTTGCCAAGGGAGCCCGGGAGGCGGGGCATACCGTGGAGGTGATTTCCCTGCTGCGGCAGGAGGTGCAAGGCTGCCGGGGCTGCAATGCCTGCCGTTATGGGAAGCCCTGTGTAATTCCGGATGATTTTAACGAGATGGTTCCTAAAATTGAGGCAGCAGACTGCCTGGTCTTTGCCTCCCCACTCTATTTTTGGACCATTTCCTCCCGAATCAAGGCGTTTATTGAACGGTTTTACTGCATTGCTCAGGAGGACCCGAATCCGCCCCGGGGCCGGTATGAATTTTATCCGGTAAAAGACAGTGCACTGCTGATGACCTCCGCAGACGACTATTTCTGGACCTTTGAGCAGGCAGTTTCCTATTATAGGTTTGCGCTGGTCAACTATATTGGCTTTCATGACAAGGGGATGGTGCTGGCCGGCGGCTGCGGCGACACCAACGGAAAGCCACAGATTGAAAGAACCGGCCGCCTGCAGGAGGCATACAACTTTGGAAAACAGTTGTATGATTAAGATGTAATCCCCGGAGTGTTTCACGTGAAACATTTTCTCTTCCATGTGGAGTTTTGACTGCGGCAGGCAGTGCAAGCTACGGAGAGAAGCAAGAAAAAATGGAAATAGCCTTATGAATATTGTAAATGGAAAGCCTTATATAGAGAAAATAAGGAAACTGATTGCAGAATATACCGATTCCCTCCATCGGGACCTTACCTTTCAAAATTTGAAGCAGGAATTGGAACATCTGGAAGAAAAATACGAGAATGGACAGGGGAAAATCCTGGCGGCTCTTTCAGAGGAAGGGAAAGTGATAGGCTGTGTGGCTTATCACCGGCTCCGAGAAGGCCTCTGTGAGATGAAACGGCTGTATGTGAAGCCGGAATTCCGTGGAAAGCAGGTGGGAAGACGGCTGGTGGAAGAAATTCTGCGTCTGGCCAGGGAAGATGGCTTTCAAGAGATGGTATTGGACACTCTTCAGCCTATGACGGCAGCCATCTCTCTTTACAAAACCATGGGGTTCGTGGAGACAGAAGCTTATTACCACAATCCTATGCCGGATGTGATCTATTTTAAGAAGGTTTTTCGGTAACAATCTTTATGGTGAAATACTTATGCCCGCTGGTCTGGGGATTGCCAACCATGAAAGCCCTTCGGATTGCTCTGTGCTGTGTACTCTCGCAAGCAAGCTTGTGTCGAATTTTGACCTTTTGACCCTGGTATCATAGTATTGCTTCCCCTCAAAAAATGTTTCACGTGAAACATCTTAAGAAAACTGTTATAGAAAAGCAAAAAAAAGTATGCTATACTGGTGAAGATGCCAAAAAGGCTTTGAATGCTTATGTCGCAGATGGGGTTTCGTGAGATACAAGGCGTTCCGCAAGGCGCAAGGCGTTTTACGAGGCGTAAGACATTTCACAAGACGCAAGACACTTTATAAGGCGTAAGAGCGTTCATGAGATGTGATGCTTTCCCTGAGATACAGAATGTTTTTTGCTTTTAAAGGGTTTAGTGAGGTACAAACTGCCTTGTGTGGTATCAGAGATCACCTTTGGTGTTCTACTCTGCGTTCCCTTGGCGTGAAAATGTTTCACGTGAAACATCGCCTGCCTTACAGACAGAATTCCCAACAGGGCAGAACTGTCGGATGAAGATTTATCGGAAAGCATCCATATAGAATAGGAAAATACGGCGTACGCCGGACAGGAGGAAGTGTATGGAGAGGATTATTGCGGTTGCCAATCAAAAAGGCGGCGTGGGAAAAACCACCACTGCCATCAATCTGTCTGCCTGCCTGGCGGAATTGGAAAAAAAAATTCTGGTAATTGATTTGGACCCACAGGGAAATACTACCAGTGGGTTCGGAATTGCCAAGGATGAGCAGGAAAAGACCGTCTATGAGGTTTTGATCGGCGATTGTACGGCGCAGGAGGCAATTCTGCACAATGTGGAGGAGAATTTGGACTTGCTTCCGTCCAATGTGAACCTCTCCGGGGCGGAAATAGAGTTAATTGGAATTGACCGCAAAGAGTTTGTTCTGCGGGATCAGTTGGAATCTGTCCGGAACCAGTATGATTTCATCCTCATTGACTGCCCTCCGTCCCTGAATATGCTGACGGTAAATGCTATGACCACGGCCAATTCGGTTCTGGTGCCCATCCAATGCGAATACTATGCGTTGGAGGGGCTGTCCCAGCTGATCTATACCATCAACCTGGTCAAGGAACGGCTGAATCCGGAGCTGGAGATGGAAGGAGTGGTCTTCACCATGTACGATGCCCGGACCAATCTGTCTCTGCAGGTGGTGGAAAATGTGAAAAACAATCTGCAGCAGAATATCTATAAGACCATTATCCCCCGGAATGTGCGGCTGGCGGAGGCTCCCAGCCATGGGATGCCCATTACCCAGTATGATCCAAAGTCTGCCGGCGCAGAGAGCTATCGGCTGCTGGCGGAGGAGGTTATTCGCTATGGGAACGGAGAGGAGGAACAGGCATGAGCAGAAAGAGCGGTTTGGGCAAAGGGTTGGACTCGTTAATCCCCAATATATCCACAGGAAAACCCCAGAAAACGGAAAAGTTATCCACAAACAGTGTAAAAAATGTGGATAACTCTGTGGAAACTGTGGGTAAAACCGCTCCTACTATGTTGAAAATCTCTCAGGTGGAGCCAAACCGTGGACAACCGAGAAAAAAGTTCGATGAGGAAACGCTGGAGGAACTGGCAGAGTCCATCCGCCAGCATGGGATCCTGCAACCCCTTTTGGTACAGAAGAGGGATAATCATTATGAGATTGTGGCGGGGGAGCGGCGGTGGCGCGCGGCAAAGCTGGCAGGCCTGCGGGAAATTCCGGTGCTGATCCAGGAATTTACCGATCAGGAAGCCATGGAGATTGCCCTCATTGAGAATATCCAGCGGGAGGACCTGAATGCGGTGGAGGAGGCCCAGGCCTACCGGACGCTGATGCAGGAATTCCACCTGACCCAGGAGGAAGTGGCGGAGAAAGTGGGAAAAAGCCGGGCTGCTGTGGCCAACCGCCTTCGCCTTCTGCGCCTTCCGGAAAAAATCCAGGGCTGGCTGGCTGCCGGGGAGCTTTCCGAAGGGCATGCCCGGGCCATTCTATCTCTGGAGGATGAGGAACGGCAGCTGGAGGCCGCCCGTCAGGTGATGGAAAAGAAGCTTTCCGTCCGGGAGACGGAAAAACTGGTGCGGGAGCTGCAGAAACCGCCGGCGCAAAAGAAGGATGACAGCTGGAGAGAGAAGGATCAGTTTATTTATGAAAAGCTGGAGGAGGAGCTGCGGGCCCTGACCGGTACCAAGGCCGTGATTCAGAGAAGGGAAAACGGGAGAGGAAGAATTCAGCTGGACTATTACTCCGTGGAGGAGCTGGAGCGCCTCATGGATCTATTTCGCAAGCTATAAAAGGAGGAACTGACAGGTGTCAGACAGCATTTTGAATCAACTGGGATTTGACCCGGTCATTTTGGTTGCCATTATGGCAGGGCTGATTGTATTTTTGGGCGGTGTTGTGGTAATCAGCCTGATTAAGATGGAGAAGGTATACCGCCGGTACGACCTGTTTATGCGGGGCCGGGACGCAGAGAGCCTGGAGGATCTGATTGCGGAAATCTATGAGAATACCCAGAAGCTGATGGACCAGGATCTGGCCAACAAGGACGTGATGAAGGTGGTCAGCCGCAGCCTTTCCAATACTTACCAGAAGACCGGCATTGTCAAATACAATGCCTTTGAGGGAATGGGCGGGCAGTCCAGCTTTGCCCTGGCCTTGCTGGATATGACCAACTCCGGTTTCCTGCTCAATGCCATGCACAGCCGCAATTCCTGCTACATCTATGTGAAAGAGATCCATGAGGGAGAGCCGGAGTCTGCGCTGGGAAAGGAAGAGCGCCAGGCACTGGACGCTGCTTTAAAGAAAAAGGACCGTTTTTTTTCGTAAACGATGGAAGAATGCCCTTGCACGCAGGGGCATTCTTTGTTTACTCTGAAAGCCTGGCCGCAAAGCATAGCGGGCAGACTGCTTGCAGGCTAGCCCGCTTATGCTTTAACGACGCTAAACTGTATGAGCAAGTAGGCCGGATTGCGAATACAGGTAGGATTGCGGGAGTGCGAAAGCACGGAGCAATCCGAAGGGCTTTCATGGGTGGTGATGCCCGCGCCAGCGGATATGAAAGTGTCAATAAGGGGAAAACAGCATGATCAAAATAATGTACCTGACCACCGACCAGACAGAGCTTTCTGTGGCAATGGAGTACGCCAAGCGCATCGGCGTCTCCATATATCCCAAAACACTTCCCGAATCCGGGGAGGAATATGTGCGTATGTGCATGGAGATTGCCTACGACCGGGATGTGGATGTGATGATGGCTAAGGGGCGGACCCTGGCCTGGCTGAACAAGCTCCACTGTACCATTCCCATTGTCCAGTCCCTCTACTACAATGAGGAGACCATCCCGGTTCTCTGGAAGGTGCGGCAGCGGTGGGAGGAGCAGCGCGGGCGGGAGGAAAACCGCCTGCCCCGGGTAGCGCTTTTGACCCACCAGCCCCTCCACATTGACGAAGCACTGTACAGCGCCATCTTCCGTATGTCCATTGTCAACATTCTGGTGCCCACCCTGGATAAAAATAAAGATGAAAGCTTTCTCCTGGAGTTGAAAAGCCGGGGATTTGACTATGTGGTTTGTGGAAAAAACTTCCGGGACATAGCGGAGCGTGTGGATATTGAGGCTTTTTATATCCTGCGGCCTTCCTCACCCAACTCCATCCAGCGGGACCTGGATCTGGGAAAAACCGTGGCCCAGGCCATCTCTGCTTACAAAAAGAACTACGCGGAGATGCAGACGGTGATGAACTATGCCTTTGAAGCCATGATCATCGTGGAAGACCAGGGAAAAATCTCCCTGTACAACCAGGTGGCGGAGAAGGCGTTTCAGTGGGAAGAGCGAATGGAAGGGAAGAAAATCTGGGATGTGATCCCAGTGCTTCCACAAGATATAGTGGATAGCGTGCTGCGGAAGGGAAAGCAGTATTACGGCCATGTCCTGGAGTACAACGGGCAGACCTTTGTGATGAACATTACCCCCCTGGCCAAAAAGCAGGCGGTGATGGGAGCCGTATTCCATTTTACGGAACTCCACAAAATTGAGAACCTGGAGGCTACCCTGAAGCAGAACTATTATTCCAAGGGGCACAAGGCCCGGTATTCCTTTGCCAACATTGTGGGGGAGTCCGCCGAGATTGCGGAGGCCAAGCGGCTGGCCAGACAGTTTGCCAAGTACAGCTCCAACGTGCTGATCGTGGGGGAGACCGGCACGGGCAAGGAGCTGTTTGCCCAGAGTATCCACAATGCCAGCCTGCGGAAGGATGAGCCCTTTGTGGCCTTAAACTGCGGCGCCATTCCCATGAATCTTCTGGAGAGCGAGCTGTTTGGCTATGTGGATGGAGCCTTCACCGGCGCTTCCCGGAAGGGGAAGAAGGGGCTGGTGGAGATTGCCGACCACGGAACGCTGTTTCTGGATGAGATCTCAGAGATGGATCTGGCGGGCCAGGTGCAGCTGCTGCGGGTGCTGGAGGAGCGGGTGATCCGCAGGGTGGGGGATGACAAGGAGATTCCGGTGGATATCCGGGTGATTGCCGCCTCCAACAAGAACTTGGAGGAGCGGATCCGCCAGGGGAAATTCCGGGAGGACCTGTACTATCGCCTCAACGTGCTGACCCTGTACATTCCGCCGCTGCGGGAGCGGGAGGATGACATCCGTCTTCTGACCCGCCAGTTCCTGGAGGAGTTTGGCAAGTCCCTGAAAAAGCGGGTGACCGTTTCCCCCGAGGCGGAGGAGAAAATTTGCCGCTGCAACTGGACCGGAAATGTGCGGCAGCTGAAAAATTTTTGCGAGCGGCTGGTAATTGTGGCGGATCAGCCGCAGCTGCCCGCCGCCTTTGTGGAGCGGCAGCTGGCGGATGTGACCATGCAGCGGATGAAGGGGAGAGAGCCGGATGTGGTGGAACTGTTCCGGGACTACGGTCCGGAAACAGAACCGGAGACCGCGGAAAAGAGGACCCAGGGGCTGTTGCCGTTGAACGAGAAGGAGGCGGTGATCCGGGCGCTGAACCAGGCCAAGGGCAGCCGGATCCGGGCGGCGGAGCTGCTGGGGATCAGCAAGACCAGCCTGTGGCGGAAGATGAAGCAGTACGGGATTGTGGAAAAGTACTGACTGCATCCGGAGAGGCGGAGGCTGGCGGGTTTTCGGCTGCTTCCTGCTGGCTTTGCCAGTAAGCCGCAGCCAGAGACAGAAAATCCTGAGCCGGATGGGTCAGATACCCTCCCTTCCGCACCAGGGCCATCAGCTTCCAGGAAGGATGCTCCGGCAGGCAGAACAGGGAAACCCCCTCTCTCCGGGGCAGGGATTCCCAGTTGGGAAGAATGCTGCAGCACAGGCCGGCGGCCACCATCTCCAGAATAGTACAGGTGCGGGCGGTTTCAAAGAGCACATTGGGAAAAAAACCGGCCTGCCGGAACAGGGAATCCACGCATTCATAGATGGTGGACTCCCGGTGCATGCGGGCAAAGGGCTCCCGCCGCACCTCCTCCAGGGAAAGGTCCGGATAAGGGCCGGTTCCAGGCACTGCCCGGCGGCAGGCCGGATGGCCGGCGGGGAGGGCCAGCACCAGCTCTTCGGAACAGATGGGAAGATAGGTATCCTCCGTCTGCTGGCTGTCCCGGAGGGTCACAAAGCCCAGGTCAAGCTCTCCCTCCGCTACCAGCTTCTGCTGCCGGCGGACGCTGGCCTCCACCGCCCGGACGGTGACCTCCGGGTACCGGGGGTGGAACAGAGGATAGACATGAGTGAACATGGAGGTACCGCGCTCCGGCGGAAAGCCGACGGAGAGGGTGCCTTTTTTGGTATCCGCCAGGTCCTGAAGCCGGAGACGGGTATCCCGCTCCATCCGCAGCATCTCCCGGGCCGTCTCCAGGTAAATTTGTCCGGCCTCCGTGGGCGTCCAGCCCCGCCGGGAACGGTGAAAAAGCGGGGTGCCGATCTCCCGCTCCAAATGGAGCAGCTGCTGGTTGAGGGCAGAGGGGGTCAGATACAGCTTTTCCGCTGCCCGGGTGATGCCCCCCTCATCCGCTATTTTGACAATGTATGCGATTTCCTTGAGATTCATGGGATCCCTCCTCAGGCAAAGGCAGGTACGCGGGCCGCTCTTCGGAACACAGGGTATGCCGGCAGCCGGAACCGCTTCGGAAGATGCAGGGCGCCCTGGTGGCCCGCAGCATTGCAGCCATTGTAAAACAAGACGGGGAGGAGTGCAAGAGTTTGTTAAGAAAAATTAAAAAAACAGATAGAAGAATGAAATTTATTTTCAAAAGGGAACGTGTTATGATTACCGCAGAGGATCTGCCCGGCCAGAGGCAGGAATCGGCCGTGGACCGGCACAAACAGGAAAGCAGAAAGGCAGGCGGGAAAAATGGACTACGAGAAAGAATTTGAGATGAAGGACAGCTGCTACCGGAGCAGTACGCTGACCAACGGGCTGGGGCGCTCCGGCCAGCGGGCGCTTTTGTACGCCACCGGCATGGACGAGGAGGATTTGAAAAAGCCCTTTGTGGCGGTGATCGGCTCCTTCAGCGAGATGGTGCCGGGCCATGTACATCTGCGGGAGCTGGCGGACTATGTGAAGCAGGGGATCTTGGAAGCAGGCGGTGTGCCCCGCCAGTCGGAGACCATCGCCATCTGCGACGGCCTCTGCCAGGGCCACCGGGGGATGTGCTATCCCCTGGCCAGCCGGGACCTGATTGCGGATTCGGTGGAGATGGTGGTGGAGGCCCATCAGTTTGACGCCATGGTGCTGCTGCCCGGCTGCGACAAGATTATCCCGGGAATGCTGATGGCCGCCGCCCGGCTGGATATACCGGCGGTGATTGTGCCGGGCGGGCCCATGCTCCCGGGGAACGTGGGCGGCAATCCCCTGTTCTGCTCCAGCGAGCTGCGGGAGTACCCGGGACGGGTGGAGGCTGGCACCGTCACCGTGGAGGAGATGAAGGCGGCGGAGAGGGCGGCCCTGCCCACAGTGGGAAGCTGCGCCCACCTGGGCACCGCCAATTCCATGTGTATGCTCACGGAAGTGCTGGGCATGGCCCTGCCCGGGGCCGGGACCGCTCCGGCGGTCTCCAACCAGCGCAAGCGGGTTGCCAAGGCCTCCGGCCGCTGTGTCATGGAGCTGCTGCGGAAAGGGATCACACCCCGGAAAATCCTCACCCGGAAGGCGCTGCTCAACGGCGTGGCCGGCGCCATGGCCACCGGCTCCTCCACCAACCTGGTGCTCCATCTGATGGCCATTGCCCATGAGGCGGGGGTGGAGCTGAGCCTGGAGGACTTTGACCGGATCAGCCGGCAGGTCCCCTTTGTCTGCAACCTGCAGCCCTCGGGCAAATACCCCATTGTATCCCTGGATGCCAGCGGCGGCATTCCGGCGGTGATGAAAACCATTGAGAGCCGGCTGCACACGGAGGCCCTGACCGTTACCGGGAAAACCTGGGGAGAACTGCTGGAGAAGGTGGAGGCAAAGCCGGACGATGTGCTGAAAACCATGGGGCAGCCCCAGAAGCCGGAGGGCGGCATTGCGGTGCTCCGGGGCAATCTGGCGCCGGAGGGTGCGGTGATCAAGCAGTCCGGGGTAAAAGAGTCCATGTACTATTTCAAGGGAAAGGCCCGGGTGTTTTCGTCCATGGAGGAGGCGGACGCGGCCATCAGCGGGAATACCATTGAAAAAGGCACCGTGATCGTCATCCAGTACGAGGGGCCCAAGGGAGGCCCGGGAATGCGGGAGATGCTCTCCACCACCGCCCTGATCATGGGCCGGGGGATGGATGAGGACTGCGCCCTGGTGACGGACGGCCGGTTTTCCGGCGCTACCCACGGCCCCTGCGTGGGGCACGTCTCCCCGGAGGCGGCGGCGGGCGGCCCCATTGCCTTTGTGCGGGATGGGGATGAGATTGAAATTGACATCCCCCACCGGACCCTGCGTCTCCTGGTGCCGGAGGAGGAGCTGGCCCGGCGGAAGGAGGGATGGACGCCGCTGCGGAAGCCCCGGACCCCTTCCCTGGCCAAGTACGCCCACCTGGTCAGCTCCGCCGGCACCGGCGCCATCATCGACGTATCGGAGCTGTAAGCCAGGGCGTGAATGATAATCCCAAATTGAAACGTTTATTACAGGATGAAACGTTGGTTCATTGGAGAGCGCGGACAAAAACCGTGCTCTTTTTTGTGTGTTTCCATACATTTTGCTTTTGAAAAATCACGTAAATCCCTGTTCCAATTCATGGAAAGGGAAAACGGTACGGGTGAAAAAATTCACACTGCTCAAAATTGGCACCAGAATTGCGGTTATAAAGGGGCAGATGTCGAAAAGCGTCGCAACGGAACAGAAGGAGAAGGAAAAATGGTAATGGGAAGCGAAAATCTGAAGTACAGTACGCCGGAGGCACAGGGAATCTCCTCTGCGGACATCCTGAAATTCCTGGAGGCGGTTCGGGAGAAGGATGGCGACGGGGCGGTGGATCTGCACAGCTTTCAGCTGATCCGGAATGATTTTATTATTGCGGAGGGGGCGGGAAAGCCGCTTTCCAAGGACCGCTACCACCGGATCTACTCCGCCGCCAAGGGCATTGTGGCGGTGGGCGTGCTGCTGGCCCTGCAGGACGGGATCCTGCGGCTGGATGAAAAGCTGGTGGATATCTTTCCGGACAAGGTGCCGGAAAACGTCTCCGAGCGCATGAAGAAGGTGACCGTCTTCCACCTGCTGACCATGAACACCGGCCAGGCGGAGGACACCTGCGCGGACCTGTTTGCCAGCGATGACTGGGTGAAAACCTTTCTGTCTCTGGCGCCGGCCTATGAGCCGGGGACCTGGTTCTGCTACAACAACGGCATTCCCCACATTCTGGCGGCCATTGTGGAGCGGAAGAGCGGGGTGAACGTGTTCCAGTATATGAAGCCCCGGGTGCTGGACCCGCTGGGGATGGACGTGCTGTGCCGGGTCAACAAGCAGGGGGAGCAGGAGCCGTCCACGGTCTGCGTGACCCAGGAGGGGCTGACCAAGATCGGCTACCTGTTTTTGAAGAAGGGCCGCTGGAACGGCCGCCAGCTGATCCAGGAAAAATGGTGCGAGCTGTTCGGTAAATTCCATGTACCTACGGTGACGCACCACAGCGCGTTCCGCCGGTACGGCTATGGGTTCCAGGTCTGGAAAATGCCCTGCGAGGGCTTTGTGTTCCACGGAGGGAACGACAACCTGTCCTGTGTGTACACGGAAGCCAACATGGTCTTTTCCTGCATGGCCTGCAACAAGACCAAACACGGCGTGGACCTGCAGCAGATGTTCCATGAGATGGTGTATGAGAGAGCCCATTCCTATCCGCTGGAGGAAAACCCGGAGGCATACCGGAAGCTGACCGAGGCGCTGGCGCGGTGGAACCTGGCCCCCATGGGCAGCGACCGCAGCGGCCTTGCGGAAGAAATCTCCGGAGCCGTGTACCAGCTGGAGGAAAATCCCCTGGGCTGCCGGACCATCCGCTTTGATTTTCAGAACCATGGCGAAACACTGGAGATTGTCACCGGCCAGGAGGACGGGGAACACCGCCTGGCCTGCGGCTTTGGCGGTGAATGGCCGGAGAGCGATGGCTATGTGATCATCCCCGAGAACCGCAGCCATGGCAACTTTATAGACGGGGAGGACGGCGCCCGGAACATGGCCAGCGGCGCCTGGCGGGACCGGGACACTTTGCGGGTGTACGGCCGCGGCTTTGGGCGGATTGAGTCGGACAAGTTTACCTTCTGCTTTGCGGGGGACCGGCTGACCATCCGGATTCTGACCCCGGCCCTGGCGCTGCCGGGGGTGGTGACGGACCGCTCCAAGGGAGAATTTGTACTGCATGCCCGCCGGATGGATGGCGGGGAAAGGAGAGAGTGACGGAATGATCCGATATATCATTAAGAGACTGCTGTGGATGATCCCCATTCTGCTGGGCGTCTCCCTTCTGATCATGGTGATCCTGGAGTTCTGTCCCGGCGACCCGGCCAAGATTATGCTGGGCATTGACGCCACGGAGGAGAACATTGCGGCGCTGAACGAGGAGCTGGGCCTCAACGATCCCTTCCTGGTCCGGTACGGGCGGTTCATTCTCAATGCCTTCCAGGGCGACCTGGGGACCTCCTACACCACCGGGAATTCCATTACGGAGCAGATCCTGTTCCGGATCCCCTATACCCTGACCATTGCCATGGTCAGCCTGGTGATCTCGGTGGTCATCGGCATTCCCGCCGGGGTCATTGCGGCCACCCACCAGTACACCCTGAAGGACAATGTGACCATGCTGGCGTCCCTGTTCTGCGTGTCCATGCCCAATTTCTGGTTTGCCCTGATGATGATCACCCTGTTCGCCCTGCAGCTGGGCATCCTCCCCTCCATGGGCATCGACACCTGGCAGGGATACATTATCCCCTGTGTGTCCGTGGCCCTGGGCGGCACCGCCGGCATTGCCCGGCAGACCCGTTCCAGTATGCTGGAGGTAATCCGGCAGGATTACATTACCACGGCCCGGGCCAAGGGCCAGAAGGAGAGCCTGGTGGTGTACGGCCACGCTCTGCAGAACGCCATGATCCCCATTATCACGGTTATCGGCTCTAAGATTGCCGGCGCCCTGGCCGGCTCCATGGTGGTGGAATCCATCTTTTCCATTCCCGGTATGGGCAACTACCTGATCAACGCCATCAACTCCCGGGATTACGCGGTGATCCAGGCCGGCGTGTTTGTGATTGCCCTGTGGTTCGGCATCTGCATGCTGCTGGTGGATCTGGTGTATGCCTTTGCGGATCCCCGGATCCGTTCTCAGTATAGGAGAGGAAAGGTGAAGAAATGAGCGGACAGAAAAAAGCAAAAGCGCGAAATAAGAAAGAAAGCCAGTTTGTGGCGGTGATGAAGCGGCTGAAGCGGAACCGCTTTGCCATGATCGGCCTGTTTGTGATTATCTTCCTGCTGCTGGTGGCGGCGTTTGCGGATGTGCTGGCCCCCTACGGCTACGCGGAGCAGGATCTGGCCAACACCTTCCAGTCTCCCAGCTGGGAGCACCCCTGCGGCACGGATAAGCTGGGGCGGGATATTTTCAGCCGCCTGATCTACGGCGCCCGGGAGTCCCTGACCATCGGTTTCATGTCCGTGATCTTCGCGGCCCTCATCGGCATGGTTATTGGAGCCATTGCCGGGTACTACGGGGGCTTCCTGGACAACCTGCTGATGCGGTTCCTGGACATCTACCAGTCCATCCCGTTCATCCTGCTGTCCATGGTGCTGGTGTCCGCCCTGGGGCCCAGTACGGTCAACACCATCATTGCCCTGAGCGTGTCCTCCATCCCCATCTTCGCCCGTATCCTGCGGTCCTCCATTATGACCTGCCGGGATCAGGAATACGTGGAGGCGGCCATTGCCACCAACGCCAACGACTTTGAGATCATCTTCAAGCATGTGCTGCCCAACGCCATCTCCCCCCTGATCGTGCAGGTGACCATGAGCCTGGGTATGTCTATCCTGGCCGCGTCCACCTTAAGCTTTCTGGGGCTGGGCGCCCAGCCCCCTTCACCGGAGTGGGGCACCATGATCTCCGAGGGCCGGAACTACCTGCGGAACTATCCGTACCTGGCGCTGTTCCCCGGACTGGCCATTATGATCGCGGTGCTGTCCTTTAACCTGCTGGGCGATGGGCTGCGGGACGCTCTGGATCCCAAGCTGAAGGATTGACACCCTTCGGGTATACCTTTATGCCGTGGAAAGCACGGCAAACAGTGGACAGGAGGTAAAACATGTCGGAACAGTTGTTATTGGATATCAAAGACCTGGAGGTTTCTTATAAGGCGGACGGCAAAAAGGTCTGCGCGGTCAACGGGGTCAGCCTGCAGCTGAAGAAGGGGGAGACCCTGGGGCTGGTGGGAGAGACCGGGGCCGGCAAGACCACCATTGCCAAAGCCATTCTGCGGATCCTGCCCCAGCCCCAGGGATCGGTAAACGCCGGTGAGATATACGTGGACGGGGAGGATGTGCTGAAGCTGCCGGAGAGCAAGATGCGGAAGATCCGGGGCAAGAAGATCTCCATGATCTTCCAGGACCCCATGACCTCCCTGAACCCGGTGCGGACCGTGGGGGATCAGATCGGCGAGGCCATCCACCTGCATGAGAAGCTGTCCAAGGCCGAGGTGGAAAAGCGGGCGGTGGACATGCTGGAGCAGGTGGGCATCCCGGGAAGCCGGTACCACGATTATCCCCACCAGTTTTCCGGCGGCATGAAGCAGCGGGTGGTCATTGCCATGGCCCTGGCCTGCCATCCGGAGCTGCTGCTGGCGGACGAGCCCACCACCGCCCTGGACGTGACCATCCAGGCCCAGGTGCTGGATATGATGAACCATCTGAAGGAGGAGTACGGGACCTCCGTGATTATGATCACCCATGACCTGGGGGTGATTGCGGAAATGTGCCAGCAGGTGGCGGTGGTCTACGCCGGCGAGGTCATTGAGTACGGGACGGTGGACGACATTTTTGATCATCCCACCCACCCCTACACCGTGGGACTGTTTGGCTCCCTCATAGACCTGGATGAGGATGTGGACCGGCTGAGCCCGGTGCCCGGCCTGATGCCGGATCCCACAGACCTGCCCCAGGGCTGCAAGTTTGCGCCCCGGTGCCCCCACTGCACGGAGCGGTGTCAGGCACAGAACCCGCCGGAGGTGGAAATCTCCAGCGGCCACATGGTGAAATGTCTGAGAGCAAAGGATGGAGAATAAATGGGAACCTTATTAGAAGTACAGAACCTGAAAAAGTATTTCCGTACAGCGGCAGGCGATCTCCATGCGGTGGATGACGTCAGCTTCCAGATTGAGGAGGGAACCACCCTGGGCGTGGTGGGAGAATCCGGCTGCGGAAAGTCCACCCTGGGCCGGACGGTGCTGCACCTGCAGGAGAGCACCGGGGGGAAGATCCTCTATAAGGGGGAGGATGTGACCCATGTGGACAAGAAGAAGCTCCACGCCCTGCGGGAGGAGATGCAGATCATCTTCCAGGACCCCTACGCCTCCCTGAATCCCCGGATGTCCGTCAGCGAGATCATCCGGGAGCCTCTGAAGAGAAAAGGAGGCCTGACCAAGGAACAGCTGGACGCGGAGGTGGAGCGGCTGATGGACCTGGTGGGCCTGGCCCAGCGGTTTGCCAATTCCTACCCCCATGAGCTGGACGGCGGGCGGCGGCAGCGGATCGGCATTGCCCGGGCCCTGTCCCTGAACCCCAAGTTTATTGTCTGCGACGAGCCGGTCTCCGCCCTGGATGTGTCCATTCAGGCGCAGATCCTGAACCTGATGAAGGACCTGCAGGACCAGTTTGGTCTGACCTATATCTTTATCACCCATGACCTTTCGGTGGTGAAGCACATGTCGGACGCCATCTCCGTCATGTACCTGGGCCAGATGGTGGAAAAAGCCCCGGCCAAGGAGCTGTTCTACCACACGGTCCACCCGTATACCAAGGCGCTGCTCTCGGCCATTCCCATCCCCAAGGCCCATCATGAGAGAAAGCGGATTCTGCTGAAGGGGGAGATCACCTCCCCGGTGAACCCCAAGCCCGGCTGCCGGTTTGCGGCCCGGTGCGAGTACGCGACAGAAGCCTGTCAGGAACCCCAGAAGCTGGAGGAAGTACGGCCGGGACACTTTGTTTCCTGCTGCCGCTGCCGGGAGTTCCTGTAGAGCGATAAAAAAAGAGGAGGAAGATGCAATGAAGAAACTGATCACCCTGTTGTTGTCCCTGAGCCTGATCCTCTCGGCGGCAGCCTGCACCACAGGCGGCGGCGAGGGAACCCAGGCGGCAGGAGGAGAAGGCGGAGAGGGCGGCGGAAGCGACAAGGATACGGTCGTGTATGCTTTCCCCAATGACCCGGAGACCTTTGGCCCCATGAAAACGCCGAAGAGCGGTTACTCTGAGATCACCTTCCAGGTGTATGACAGCCTGTTTGTCTATGACACGGAAGGCAACTTTATCCCCATGGTCTGCACGGAGGTGGAGCAGGTAGACGGCACCCATTATCTGCTGCACCTGCGGGATGACGTCACCTTCTCCGACGGCCACAAGCTGGTGGCGGAGGACGTGGTGTATACCCTGAAGATGTACTATGAGGATTCCAACTCCAATACCTGGGTAAAATATGTGGATGTGGAAGCCACCAACGCGGTGGACGATACCACCGTGGAGCTGGTTCTCACTGAGGAGTACGCTTTTGCGGTCAGCACCCTGTCCAACGTCAACCTATTCTACCAGGAGGCCTATGAGGCCAGCGCGGACGGCATGGCCACCACGCCCATTGGCTCCGGCCCCTATGTGCTGAAGGAGTACGTGGCCGGTTCCTACGCCCTGTTTGAGGGGCGGGACGACTACTGGGGCGGCGCGCCGGCCATCAAGAACCTGCGCGTTATGTTCATCAAGGAGGCCTCCCAGCGGACCACGGCCCTGCAGACCGGAGAGGTGGACTGCGCCTACGATGTGCTTCCTTCCGATTATGATTCTCTGCTGGCGGAGGGCTTCCAGGGCCGGGAGCTGTTTGGCGACCGCTCCATGAACCTGATGTTCAACTGCTCGGAGAATTCGGTCTGCGCGGATCCCCGGGTGCGCCAGGCCATCGCCTACGCCACGGACAACGCCGGTATCATCCAGGCGGCCTACGGCGGCTTTGGCGAGGCCTGCGTGACCTGCTGCGCCAACGGTATGGTAGACCTGGGCGATATGTACCAGCCGGAGGACTATTACAACTATAACACGGAGACGGCCAAGCAGCTGTTCCAGGAGGCCGGCATTGCGGAGGGAACCCACATTTCCCTGATGGTCCGCAGCGGAGACGCGGCCATGACCACCAGCGCGGAGATCCTCCAGCAGGCCCTGCAGTCCATTGGCATGAACGCGGAGATCATGCAGGTAGAGGCGGCTGTGTATGACGACACCCAGAAGGACCACACCGCCGGCTGGGATGTAAGCTTTAACACCATGAACACCGCCGGCAGCATGAGCGCTCTGGACCTGATCAACCTGTACTGCTACATCATCCCCAACCTGGCTTACACCAATGAGGAAGACGCGGCCCTGTCCGCCCAGGCGGTGAGCAGCACCGATGAGCAGTTCATCAAAGACGCCACCTATCAGCTGAGCCAGACGGTCTGCGAGGATGTGCCCTACTACTCCATCCTCAGCACCTCCACTCTGCTGGTATACAGCGCGGATCTGAATGAAGTGATCCCTACCCGTGTGACCACGGTCCGCGGCACCACCTTCTCCTGGAAGGAGTAAAAGGCGGGCGCTGACGAAAACTGCCGGTACCCGCCCTGCGGCGGGCCGGAAACCACTGTCTTGTTTTCCCGGGGCGGGGCAGTCCCTGCCCCGGGATCTTTATTCCCTTTTATCCTGATATAAGTATTTTCCCGTTGTTATCAGGGCGGAGCGTATTTACAATAAGGTTAGAAAACGAAGTTTCACAGAAACTGGGAGGCTTGAGGAATGTTTGAACGAATTGAACGAATCAAAAAACGGGTGATTGTGGACCACTATCCCATCTGCATTGAAAAATTCCGCATCACCCTGGAAGCCCGGGAGAAATATAAAAATCTGCCGGTGATGGTGCAGAGGGGCAAGATTTTACAGGAGATTGCGGAGAGGATGCCCATTGGCATCAGTGAGGACGAGCTGATTGTGGGCCAGGGCTCCAGCAAGCCCATGGGATTGGAAATTGATCCGGACTACGGCGCATGGGAGCAGGAGGAGATTGACTCCCTGAAGGAGGACGGATTTTTGATAGACCCGGAGGATGAGGCGGAGCTGCAGCGGCTGAACAGGCAGTTCTCCCCCAAGACACTGATCAACCAGGAGGGTAACATTTTTTATGAGAACCAGCGGATTATCTCCGTGCTGGAAGCCGGCCTGGTGCTGCCGCCCTGGAAGAGCAAGAAGGAAGGCAAGGGCGTGGGCGGCGGCTATGCCCAGTCCGGACTGGGGCTGGGGCCTTCCCTGATCCTGCTGTCCGCGGATTACACCAAGCTGCTGCACCTGGGGGCGGATGGGCTGATCCGCCAGGCGGAGGAGGAAAAGAGCAAGCTGCGCTTTACGGAGAAGGATTCGGTGGACAAATTCCGCTACTACCAGGCGGTGATCTCCGCCTTCCAGGCCCTGAAGACATTGGGAGGGCGGTACTCGAAACTGGCGGCGGAGATGGCAGAGAAAGAGACCCGGCCCCAGCGGAAAAAGGAGCTGGAGCAGATTGCGGAGGTCTGTTCCCGGGTGCCGGCCAAACCGGCGGCCACGTTCCGGGAGGCCATCCAGTGCTTCTGGTTCCTGTTCCTGATGCTGAGCCCCTCCACCACCCTGCCCGGCAACCGGTTTGACCAGTACATGGATCCCTACTATGAAAAGGACCTGGCGGAGGGCCGCATCACTCGGGACGAGGCCCTGGAGCTGCTGTGCTGCCTGCGGCTGAAGGATATGGAGCTGAACCGGACCTCCGGCAAGAACAACCGGAAGAAGAACGCCGGCATGGCCAAGTGGCACAACTACACCATCGGCGGTGTGAAGGCAGACGACACAGACGCCACCAATGCGATCACCTACCTGCTGCTGGAGGCGGCGGCCATCACCAAAACCCCCCATCACACTCTGACCCTGCGGGTACACAAGGGAACGCCGGAAAAGCTGATGCAAAAGGCCCTGGAGGTGGTTCGCCTGGGACTGGGAATGCCGGCCTTTGTGGGGGATGAATCCTACATTAAGACCTTTACCTCCCGGGGGCTGCCCATTGAGGATGCCCGGGAGTACGTGATGACCGGCTGCCTGGACGCCAACGTCCCCGGCAGGTCCCGGACCGGCCCGGTTCCCATGGTGACCATGCCGCTGATCTTTGACGTGTTCCGCCACAACGGCGTGGATGCGAAAACCGGCAACCAGTGCGGGATCAAGACCGGGGATTTTACCTCCTTCGCCACCTACGAGGACTTCTACCAGGGCTATCTGAAGCAGGTGGACTATATCCTCAGCGTCATTGCGGAGAAGAACAATGTGGAGCTGACCATCACCAAGGAACTGCTGCCGGATCCCCTGCGGTCCGCGCTGATGTACCAGGGGATCGAGTCCGGCAAGGATACCTTTGACCGGGTGATGCCCTTTGAAAACGGCGCCGTGTTCAACCCCATCGGCATGATCAACATTGGCGATATGATGGCGGCGGTGAAGAAGCTGGTCTTTGATGAGAAAAAGTACACCCTGGCTCAGCTGGATCAGGCCCTGGAGGCGGACTGGGAGGGCTGTGAGGACATGCGGCGGGAGTTTGAGCGTGCGCCCAAGTACGGCAACAACGACAGCTATGTGGACGACATTGTGGCCCGGTGGTTTGCGGATTTCTGTGCCATTGTGGACAGTAAGAAGACCATCTACGGCCATCCCCACATTCCCACCGGCATCTCCATCACCTCCCACCAGCCCGGCGGCGAGCTGACCGGGGCCACCCCGGACGGCCGCAAAGCCCATGAGATCCTGGCGGACGGCAGCGTCTCCCCCATGCACGGTATGGATACCTGCGGCCCCACCTGTGTCATGGGCAGTGCCATGAAGATCAACCAGGACCCCTTCCAGGCCACGCTGATGAATATGAAGTTCAGCACCAGCGCCCTGAAATCCCAGGAGGACCTGCAGAAGCTTTCCGCCCTGATCCGCACCTACCTGACCCACGGCGGCAAGCACGTGCAGTTCAATGTGGTGGACCGGGAGACGCTGCTGGCGGCCAAGGAGAACCCCAGGCAGTACCGGGATCTGATTGTGCGGATTGCCGGGTACAGCGCCTACTTTGTCCAGCTGAACCCCCAGATGCAGGATGAGGTCATTGAGCGGATGGAGCAACATTTTTGACGTGCGGTATCAAACAAGAAAGCAGGATACGGATATGGAGAAGGAAACCATTTTTTTAGCCACCGGGGACGTGGGCATGAACCGGGAAAACCCGGATTCCATTTTTGACGGGGTGCGGGATGTGCTCCGCACCGGGGACCTGGTATTCGGGCAGCTGGAGCCCTGCCTGGCATCGGTGGGCTCCCCTGCCTGCCAGTGCCGGCTTCCCATGCGGGGGGATCCGGCGGGGGCCGGGGCCATCCGCCGGGCCGGCTACCAGGTGATGTCCTTTGCCACCAACCACTGTATGGACTGGGGCCGGGAGGCCTTTTACCAGACCATCCAGGTGCTGCGGCAGGAGGAGATGCAGGTGATTGGCGTGGGCCGGAACCTGGCCGAGGCCAGGCAGCCGGTGATTGTGGAGCGGGACGGCATGAAGATCGGCTTTCTGGGGTACAACACCATTCTGCCCCAGGACTATTGGGCCACCCCGGACCGGCCGGGCTGTGCGCCCATGCGGGGGCTGACCGTGTACCAGCCCATAGAACATGACCAGCCGGGAACCCCCTGCCGGATCTTCACCTTCCCCCATCCGGATGACCTGCAGAACCTGCTGGCGGATGTGAAGGCCCTGCGCCCCCAGGTGGATGTGCTGGCCCTTTCCATCCACTGGGGCATCCACTTTGTGCCGGCGGTGCTGGCAGACTATCAGCGGATGGTGGCCCATGCGGCCATCGACGCCGGCGTGGACGTGGTGTTGGGCCATCACACCCACATTTTAAAGCCCATTGAGGTGTATAAGGGCAAGGTGATTTTCTACAGCATGGCCAACTTTGCCCTGGATCCGCCCCAGGCCTTTGCGGAAAACCTGGATCAGCAGTCCCAGCACCAGGAGATTATGAAGCTGAACCCGGATTGGAAAAAATCTACGAAGAAGATGCCGGAGGATTCCTACAAGACCATCCTGGCACGGCTGGTTCTGCAAAACGGAGGCATCAAGCAGGTGGAATTCCTGCCGGTACAGTTGGACGAGGATTCCAACCCACAGGTGGTGGGGCCGGAGGAGCCGGCCTTTGGGGAGATTGTCCAGTACATGCGGGATATCACCGCAGATCAGAAGATTTCCACCCGCTTCCGGATCCAGGGGGACGCGGTGGTGGTGGAGACCGGGGAAAGCTGAAAGAAGCCCCGGCTGCCCGGAAAACAAGGATTCCGTCGGCGCCCGGCTGGGGCGCCGCGGAGAAAGGAAAAGGATATGGAACCAATTAAGGAAGTTCGTGTACACAAAAACATTGAGATCCCCATGCGGGACGGCGTGATCCTGCGGGCCGACCATCTGGAGCCGGTCTGCGGCACCCCGCTTCCGGCCCTGATTGTGCGGACCCCATACCTGAAGGAGAGCTTCTACACCAAGGAAGTTTACTCAGTCAATGAGACGGCTTTCCGGGGCTACCACATTCTGCTGTGCGACGTCCGGGGTGGCGGCCAGTCGGACGGGGAGTTTACCCCCTTTGCCAACGAGCGGAACGACGGCTATGACACCATCCAGTGGGTCAGTGAGCAGCCCTGGTGCAACGGAAAAGTGGGAACCTTTGGCTATTCCTACAACGGGGGCCAGCAGATTCTGGCAGCCTCCACCCAGCCTCCGGCTCTGGCGGCAGCGGCTCCCGGCGGCTCCAGCGGCTGGTGGCTTCCCACCCTGATGTACGGGGTGCTGTCCCACCGTACCAGCCTGTTCTGGTACATGAAGCAGCTGCGCAACGCCATTATCAGCGGCAAGGGAGACTTTACCCCGGAGGAACGGCAGAAAAAACTGGAGGAGATTGAGTACATTATGCGGTACCGCAACGAGGCGGAGTGCTATGTGCTGCCCTTTCTGGACGCGGACGTGCTGAAGTTTGAAGGGGTTCCGCTGCGGAAATTCTTCAACGAGTGGGTGGACCATTGTGATGACCGGGAGTACTGGGCCCGGATGGGCCAGCCCCTGGGAATTGAGAATGTGAAGGTGCCCTGCTTTTTCTACACCGGCTGGTTTGACTATATGTGCCAGGGACAGGCGGACAACTTTGAACTGCTGTCCCACCGGACCGACGATCCGGAGCTGGCCAGGAGCCACCGGCTGGTGCTGGGCCCCTGGATCCACACCACCGAGTACGGCGTCAGCACCGGATCCAACTCCGGCGTCCGCTACGGGGAGCTGAACTTCCCGCCCAACTCCGGCTACACCCGGGAAATGTACAATAGCTTCATGAAATTCTACGACCGGTACCTGAAGGGGGATACCTCCGTGGACACCGGCGCACCGGTGCGGATCTACGTCATGGGAGACAACGAGTGGCGGGATGAGCAGGAGTGGCCGCTGGCCCGTACCCAGTATACGCCGTTGTACCTGGACAGCCAGGGGGATGCCCGGACCCTAAACGGCAACGGCATCCTCTCCTGGGAGCTGCCCTGCCGCAGCGAGAAGGACGAGTACGACTACGATCCCATGAACCCCTGCGACAACACGGACAGCGACCTCCACAAGGGGATCTTCCGGGATCGCCGGGAGAAAGAGGACCGTCCGGACATGCTGGTCTACTCCACGGAGCCCCTGGAACAGGATGTGGAGGTGACGGGCAACATCCGGGCCAAGCTGTTCATTCAGTCCTCGGCGGTGGACACGGACTTTTTCATCCGCCTGGTGGACGTGCTGCCGGATGGCACCGCCTACAGCTACCTGTCCGGCGTGTTCCGGATGCGCTACCGGGACGGCTACTATGAGTCCCACTACATGACGCCCGGGGAGATCTATCCCATTGAGTGGAAGATTGCCCCCATCAGCCTGGTTTTCAAGAAAGGACATCGGATCCGGATTGAGATCACCAGCAGCGACTTCCCGGAGTATGACCGGAACCTGAATACGGCGGAGCCCATGGGCTACGGCAAGGAGACGGTGGTGGCCCACCAGACCATTTTGCACACGCCGGAATATCCGTCCCACCTGATTCTGCCGGTGATTCCGCGGTAAGAGGCGCGTCTTTTAACGATTCAAACAGGGAAAGCCATGGGAGCGCAGATCGAGCGGGCCAGGCTGCGCAGAAAAATTTCCGCAGATTTGGTTGCGGAGCGGGCGGGTATCAGCCGGGCAACCCTGTGCGCCATTGGAAAGCTGGAGGAGCTGGACATTCCGGTGCGGCAGCGGGCTCCGAAGAGAGGGGGAGATCCTGAAATGGAGCAGAAAATGGATTTGGACAATACCGGAAGCTCCCAGAATCCCTCTCAGAAGCCCTTCCTATTTTTCCTCTTTTTTGGTATACTTCTTATATTGGTAGGAAAGCGATACAAAGAGGAGATCACAAGATGAAGCTGAGCATGTGGATGATTGCCAATCAACTGCTGGACCTGGATCCGGTACTGGAAATTGCGGAGGATGCCCCGGCCATTTTAAACAGCGCCCGATTGGCGTATGCCACCAACTGTGTCTATATTTACCAGGAAGGGAATCAGGTGGTCTGCAACGGTGAGGGCGACCGGATTATCATTCGGGATATGGAGCTGAACCGGGTCTTTGAGCTGATTCAGGCCATTTTTGACTCCTATGAGGACTGGATGGCGGAGATGGAACAGCAGATCCGGCAGAAGGATTACCAGGGGATGACGGAAACGGCGCACAAGCTGCTCAAAAACCCGCTGATCCTTTTTGACGCCAACAGCCGGGTCCTGGGGATTACCCGGGAATACGGGGAGGATGCCCTGGATCCCGAGTGGGCCTATATCTACCGCTACGGCTACTCCTCCATCAACGCCCTGAATATGATCCGCTATTCCTACAGTGACACCAATTTTTATGACAGCGGCCAGCAGCCATACCAGTTTGGCAACAACAAGCTGATACAGTATCCGGGCATCAGCGCCAGCATTTACTTTAACGAAATCCTCTGCGGGCGGATGAACCTGCTGTCCAAAAACCGTCCGCTGAACCAGGGGGACAGCCAGATGCTGGCCTCCATCAGTAAAATCCTGGAGGCCAGCCTGGGCCAGCTGTTTTTCCAGAATGCCGCGGACAATTCCGGCAACATCTTTTTGAATATCCTGCTGAAGAAGCCTTATGACGCCCATCGGCTGCAGGCGCAGCTGGCGTTCCAAAAGTGGCATGAGGAGGACACCTTCTACATTACCTTGGTCCAGCCGCGGAGGCCGGATGCGGGGATGGATGGAGAGGGCATCCAGGGGCAGCTGAATTACCTGCCGCAGCTGCTGTCCAAGCATATTACCCATGCGGTGATCCTTTACTGGCCGCCGAACCTGGTGCTTTTCTCCACGGAGAACCTGCTGGAGAGCCCGTTTTCCAAAGATTTGTTCCAGCAGCTGGTGGAAAACAATCCGGTGCAGGTGGGGGCCAGCCTCCCCAGCCCCGGGCTGTTCCACACGCCGCTGCTCTTTCACCAGGCGGAATATGCCATTGAGCGGGGCGACCTCTGCCACCCGGAGCAGGCAATCCACCGCTTCCGGGACTACGCCATAGACTATCTGCTGACCTCGGATGCGCCTCTCTCGGAGAAGATTTTTGCCTGCATGCCGGAGGTGAGGGCTATGTGGGAGCGGAAAAAGGAACGTGGGGATGAGATGTTCCACACGCTGAAGGTGTTCCTGGACTGTGAGCGTTCTGTGCCAAATACGGCGGCAGCCCTATACCTGCACCGGAATACGGTGGTATACCGGATCAAAAAGATCCAGAACCTTTTGCAGTGTGACCTGGACGATTCGCGGGATCGCCAATATTGCTGGCTGTCCATCCACATTTTAGAGTTAAGTGAAGAAGAGGACAAAAAAAGAATGGGGTGACCCCATTCTTTTTTTGTCCATATTGGTTTAGAACATAATCTGGATCGGCATCCGCATCTCGTTCTGCTGCTCCGGGGTGAAGCCAAACTTCTCCTGGTTCAGCTTGTCGATCTGATCGGACAGGGACTTATAGACGCCGGGGTATACCGAACCGGGGCCGCCCTGGGCAATGCAGGGGATGAAATTCTTCATGCCGTTCTCCTCGCAGATCTTGCGGACCCATTTGGCGTTGTTCTCATCCGTCCAACCCTCAAAATCCACATAAGCGTTTTCAATGACGCCCATGAAGGTGATCTTCTCGCCGTACTTCTTCAGCAGCTCCGGCGTATTGTTGGTGTCCATGCAGCCCTGGAACACATCCACGCCCATCTCAATCATCTCGGGGACCAGCGTGGCGGCATAGCTGTCCGAATGGTGTACAATCCAGTCTACGCCGTGGCTCTTGTAGTAGCCGTAAATCTCCTTGTAGGGCTCCAGCAGGAACTCGTCAAACATAGCGGGGCTCAGGAAGGTGCTGTCATGGCTGCCCCAGTCATCGTGATGGAAGATCATATCCGGATGGAAATTGGAGCAGATCACATCCGCCAGCTCCAGCTCCCAGTCGGTGATGAAGCGGATCAGATCCTTCATCTCATCCTCATAATCCACGTAGTAATACATGGCGTTGACCATCTCGCAGAGGTGGTGGGTCATCTCAAAAATACCAGGCGCCACCATAATGGCTTTGAAGGCCTTGGTGGTATCGCAGGCATCGCACATGCCTTTGACCACATCCAGGAGCTCCTGGGGGAACTTCAGGTTGGGGCGCTTTACGTAGTCTCTCCAGTGTTCAATATCCTTAATGCAGATTTTATCCGGGGTATGTACCGGGAAGGGGCCGGGGACGCTCTCAGGCCAGCTGTTGGTCACGCCCCAGGAATTCACCACATCCAGCTGTCCTCTCTTGGGGGACGGGCTGGTCATGAATACTGGATTGATGATTAAATCCATGGCCTCATACTGATTCACAAAACGATCCGGTTTTCCGCCCGGCTTCATGCATTCGATCATATTTTCTTTTGCCGTCAACATAATTTATCAGATCCTCCTTTTCCCGTTCGGCAACAATGATATTCCAATTATAACAAGAAGAAATGACGAAAAACAGGAGCGTAATATACAAAAATCCCGTCAGGGCAGGGGGCATATTTTGTAGCAGATTGCCGAAAATGAACGACATTTTATTGTGAATTGCTTTTTAAATAAAGGAAAGAAGTGCGATAGAATAGGGTAAAACGGGCAGTTGTAAATTATATAAACAAAAAAATTGGAATTGACACAAGGAAAAATTGTTAAGTCTGCACATAGAAATCCAAATACGAACCAAATATAATGAAATATGCCAATTAAACGTTACGGAAGAAGCACCCTCCGGGTGTAGCAGGATGCCGTGAGGGACACGGCAAGATGAAGAAAGGAGCGTTAACATGCAGGTAGGAAAATTTATGAAGCGTGCGGCGGAGCGGGATTACTCCAAGAGCTGGCAGGCTCCGGGAAGCTTTCCGTGGGTTTTCCAGCAGCCGAAGCCGCCGATCACTGGACGCCCCATCAGCGTACGGGAAAATTATATCCGCTGCGTAAAAGGGGAACAGCCCTATTGGATGCCGGCATATTTCTATGAGAGCAACATTATCTGGCCGGATGCCATTGAAGAGCATCCTGTTCCCGAGGTGGACGGCTATGACTGGTGGGGTGTAGACTGGAAAATGGTAGAGGGCATCAACGGGATGATCACCAAGCCGGGCACCCGTGTGATCCAGGATTTCGCCAACTGGAAAGAGGAAGTGGAATGGCCGGACCTCTCCCTGGTGGACTTTAAGGCAGACGGAGAGAAGATCCAGAAGAGCCTGGATCCGGACCGGCCGCACATTTACGAGTGCGTGGAGGGAATCACCGAGCGGCTCCATGAGATGATGCCCTTTGACGAATGTCTCATCGCTCTCTATGAGGAGCCGGAGCTGTTTGACGAGTTCTGCGAGAAGATGGCGGACTACAAGATTGAGTGCTGCCAGAAGATTTTTGAAAACTATGGCCGTGTGGACGGTGTGCTGTACCACGATGACTGGGGGACCCAGCGGGCCGGCTTCTACTCCAACGAGATGTTCCGGGAGCAGATCATGCCTTCCACCTCCCGTCTGCTGAAGTTCATTAAGGATTCCGGCAAGTTCATTGAGCTGCACTCCTGCGGAAAGAACATTCAGTACGTACCGGAGATGCTGGAGATGGGCATTGATATGTGGACGCCGCAGGATATGATCAATGAGCCGGATTTCCTGTATGAGACCTACGGCGACAAGATGACCTTCTGCTTCACCATCCATATTGATCCCAAGGCGGATGAGGCGGCGGTCCGGGCGCAGGTCCGGGATTTTGTGGATCACTTTGGCGCAAAGGGACGCTGCATGCCGATGATCGGCACCGACCGGAGCAACCCTCTGCAGGATGAGTGGGCCAGAGACGAGCTGTACAACTATTCGCTGGAGTACTACAACAAGCTGTATCATCGGAACTAACGGACAGTAAACATTCCCCCGCAATGGGAATAATAAATGAGAGAGAGGGACTTCCATGCAAGTAACAAGCAGCAAAAAAGAGATCTGGACCATGGGCAGCTATTCCCTGCTGACCCTGTCCATCATGGTCGGGTTCATGTACCTGAACACCTTTGCCACCGAGGTCTTGAAGGTTCCCGCCGCAACGCTGGCGGCCGCCCTGGGCGTGGCAAAATTCCTGGATTTCTGTTTCAGCCTGTTTGCCGGCGTCATCATTGAGAAGGTGAAGATCGGCAAGACCGGCAAAAACCAGTCCTGGCTGTACCTGGGCCGCTGGATTCTGGCGGTGATGATCCTGGCGGAAGTGTTCAACACCAGCGGCGCGCCGCTGATCGTCCGGGTGGCGGTGCTGTCCGTATCCTACACGGTGCTCAACTGCCTGATGAACATTCTCCAGACCGCCTACTACGGCGTGCTGGCGGCGGTGGCCGGCCCCAACATGGCCAACCGGAACGCCATGACCATCAACATGACCCGTCAGATGACGGTGGTGACCCTGATCACCTCCTTCATCCCGGTGCTGGTGTCTCATCTGCCTTTTGGAAACTGGAACTACTTCATCATCTCCTTTGTGTTCATGATCCCCATGCCCCTGGCGCTGGGCGCCATTGCCAAGGCCGGAGATGGAAAAGATGTCCCGGTGGGCGGCGGCACGGAGGCCAACAAGGTTAACGTCTGGGATATGTTAAGCACCCTGGTGAGGAACCCGCAGATGCTGGTGCTGTTCATCACCTTCTCGGTTCTGTACATTGCCCAGTATACCTATCAGGCAAACTATACCTATTACTTCATCTATGTGCTGGGCGACTTCTCCAAGATGACGCTCTCCACCCTGTGCAGCGGCATCTTCGGCTTCTTTGCCGCCATGTTCATGCCCAAGGTGGCCGCGAAACTGGGGAAACGGCACTCCTGCGTGTTTGGCTTTACGTTGATGGGCCTGTCGCTGATCCTGATCAACTTCTTCGGCGCCCCCGGCGGCCACGGCAATCTGGTGGCCTACATTGTGATCATGTTCCTGTTCTCTCTGGGCAACTATACCTGGATGCCGTTTATGGTTACCATGTACCTGGACGCCGGCGAGCACTTCCTGTATAAGACCGGGAAGGATACCAGAGCCATCGCGGCTGGACTTTCCTCCCCGCCCATGAAGATCGGCATGACCATCGGCAACACCCTGGGCCTGTCCCTGCTGGCCTCCACCGGCTTCATCTCCGGCGGCGGATTTGCCGTAGACGCGGCGTGGGTTTCCAGCTTCATGCGGGTTACCTACCTGCTGCCTGGCATCATCTACATTGCCGCGGCGCTGTTCCTGATCCTGTTCCACAAGATCAGCGATAAGGACGCGGCCATGTACGCGGAAGCCAATGCGGAGCGGATGAAACAGCAGCAGAAGCAGGCGGAGAAATAAGCAATCTGCCCATAAAACAAACGAGCGCAAAAATTGTCCATACACAAAGGCTGGCCGGCGGTTTTCCCGCCGGCCAGCCTTTTTATAACGCGCCCGCTGAAGCGGGCGCGTTTTTTGTCTGATTCTACGGAATGCGCATAGTCGTATTTACACCACCGAGGGTTCCAGCAGCAGCTCCCCGGTTTTAAAACGCTCCACCCGGAAGCGGCGGATATCCAGGGAATCCTCCTGATTCGCCAGGTGGTTGGCAACCAGAATGGCCACCCGGGGCGCTACCATGAAGCCGTGGCCGGAGAAGCCGCACACCGTCCAGAGGCCTTCCGCGTGGGCGGATGGCTCAATTACCGGGTTCCGGTCCGGGCTCAGGTCATACTGGCCGGCCCACTGGCGGACTACCTGCAGGTGCCGCAGCGGCGGCAGGGCCTCACATATTGTGGCACAGCACTCCTCCAGGAACTGCCAGCTGGAGTTGAAATTGTGGCTGGGCTCCTCTTTGGGGCCGATGCCCATGACAAAGCTGCCGTGGGGCGTCTGCTGTACATAGTAGGAGCGGTGGAAGGACATGACCATGCAGTCCATCAGCGGCGCCACCGGCTCCGTGACCAGGGCCTGATGCCGCTCCGGGTGGACGGGGATCTCATCCCCCACCATGGCGGCCAGCTCCGGCGCCCGGGTATTGGCGCAGTTGATTACCAGGCGGGCCTCCACGGTCCCCTGATCCGTCTCCACCCCGGCAATCTTTCCGCTCCGGGTCAAAAGACCGGTAACCGTAGTGTAGGTGGCAATCTCCACACCCATCCGCTTGGCGCCCTGGGCGTAGGCCATGGTGCAGTGGAAGGGGTTGGCGTGGCCATCCTTGGCGCAGAAAGTAGCGCCGAACATGCCATCTGTGTTCAGGAAGGGGACAATCTCTTTGGCTTCCTGCAGATCCAATGCCTGGGAGGGAATACCCAACTGGTGCTGGACCTTCAGGTTCTCCTGGAATTGGGTCCACTCTTTTTCCGTGTAAGCCACCAGCAGATAGCCGCCCTGGTGCAGCTCACAGTTGCCCGCATAACCGGTATATTCCTCCAGGTGCTCAAAGATCTCGGTGCTCTCCAAGGCCAGCCGGGCATTGAGCTCGGAGCCCCACTGCTGTCGGATACCCGCACCGCAGCGGCCGGTGGCGCCGGAGGTCAGGTAGCCCTTTTCAATCAGCAGCACGTCCGTAATGCCCCGCTTGGCCAGCTCAAAGGCGGTGGCGCAGCCTACAATGCCGCCGCCGATAATAATCACGTCGTATGCCTTTTTCACTCCTCCTCACCTCCTTCGGAATGGGCGTCAGCCAGAATACCCATGGAAACCGGCTTAAAGGGAGGCCGGGTGGTAGGAATTAGGATCTCCTCCATAGGGATATGGTAGTAGGCGGAGAGCTCCTGGGCAATGAGCGTCTGGCAGGTCCGTCCCTGGCAGGGGCCCATACCGGCCCGGGTCATCCGCTTGATCTCATCCAAAGTGCGGCAGCCGCTCTCAATACATTCCCGGATTTTTTCCCGGGTCAGGTCCTCACAGCGGCAGAGGATGGTGGTTTCATCACGCATCTGCTTCACCTCCCACGCGGATATTTCGGATTTCCATGGCCAGGTCCCGAGGCACTGCCACGGAGACCAGCCAGGTTTGATTCTTCTTTCCTCCAGAGACTTTTACCACCGGGTAGCAGCCTTGGACGACACCGGCCCGGTCCAGGCACTGTACTATTTGGCCTGGCTGGGGTACCGGCAGAAATTCGTAGGGCAGCTGCACCAGCGCAGTATCTTCGCTATAGGTCATATCCACCACAAAGATCGCAAGGCCAGGGCATTGGCCTACGCAGATCCCGCAGCCGATGCAGCGGTCAAAGTCGATCTGTGGTGTGGCGTTGATGTCTGGAGCCACCTGAATAGCACCCTTGGGACATGCCTGGGAGCAGGGATTGCAGGGGATATTCTGGAAACATTCAGCGATTGCTACGGCCCCTTTTGCCAGACGGCTTTCCGGGGGCAGTACCCGGGAGAGATCTTCCCGAGTGGGGATTCCATCCTGTATCAGCATGTGGCTTGTTCCTCCCTCCATTTGGACATTTTGGCGAGACCGGCCCGGATTTTTTCTCCGGCAGGGCCGCTGCGCAGCTCCACCAGCTCCTGGCGTGCCATCCGGCACTGTTCTTCCGCTTCCTGGGGCTGGTACCCAAGGGCGGCAGCGGCAGCGTATCCGGCCAGGCGTCCCTCTACCATGGCAGAGGAGGCCTCTTCAATGCCGGAGGTATCGCCGGCGGCATAAATGCCTGGTACGGTGGTTTCCAGATTTTCCGAGACCAGCGGTACATGGCCGGACAGTTCCCGGATATAGGCCATCTTGCAGCCTGCCTGCCAGCAGAGCTGGGAAAGGGGCGCCAACCCTACGGCCAGGCAGAGGGTATCGCAGGGGATTTCCTGTTCAGTACCAGGAATCTGCTGCCAGGATTCATCCAGGCGGCAGATGGTGACGCCTTCCAGACAGTCACTGCCATAGGCTTCTTTTACCGTGTGCCCGGTGAGAATCGGGACGCCGGCCCGCCGCAGCTTGGATGCGTGAACCAGGTAGCCGCCAATCCGGGGGGCTGCCTCCACCACGCAGGCCACGTCCACCCCTGCTTGCAGCAGCTGGTAGGATACAATCAGGCCAATGTTTCCTGCGCCTACCATGACTACCCGCTGGGCGGGTTTTACCCCAGCTACGTTCATGAGGGTCTGTACTGCCCCGGCCCCATATACCCCGGGCAGGTCATTTCCGGGGAATGCCAGGAATTTTTCTGAGGCGCCTACAGAGATGATGATCTTTTGGGGGCGGATTTTCAGATGCTGCTGCTGATAAAGGACCGTGACAATCCCATCCTCATAAATGCCCAGGACGGTGGCTTCCGTGAGAAGCTCTACCCGGGGGTTTCCGGCAATGTCAGCGATCAGCTTTTGGCCGATCTGAAAACCGCGGGTGCCGGCGTACTGGCGCTCGGAGCCAAAGAATTTGTGGGTCTGTTTTACCAGCTGGCCGCCGGGCAGATAGTCCCGTTCACAGATCAGGACCTGGGCTCCCAGGGAGGCGGCAGCCTGGGCGGCGCAGAGGCCGGCGGGACCTCCGCCGATAACTAAGATTTCTACGTCTCGAATCATACCGGTTCCCTCCTTTCGGTAGAGGCGCTTTGGTCCACCAGCACTTTACCCCTGCCGTGCTGTTCTTCCACCACCATGCCTGCTTCCACCCGGGTCACGCAGACCCGTACATTGGGCTCTCCGTTGACGGTCATAAAGCAGGACGAGCAGTTGCCGATGGCGCAGAATAGCCCCCGGGGACGGTGAAGCTCTGGGCTGGTGCCCAGTTTCCGGATACCGGCGGCGTGGAGGGCGGCGGCGATGGTTTCGGTGGTATAGCCTTCCACCTCTTGGCCGTTGTAGGTAAAGGTTACCTTTTCCCCCCGCTGAAACTGTAAAATCGGGTGTTGCTCCATTCTCATAGAATCCCCTCCTCAGAAGATTTTTTCAAGAGATTTGTTTTCGGAAATCTGTTTCCGGTACTGGCCGGGAGTCAGACCGGTGACAGACTTGAAAGCTCTGGCAAAGGAAGAACTGTTGATGTAGCCTACCTGCATGGCTACATCCAGCACGCGGTAGCGGGTGGTCGCCAGAATCTCCTTGGCTTTGTCGATTCGGACCATCTGCAGATATTCGCTGGGCATACAGCCCACTTTTCGTTTGAACCAGTCGGTATAATAGGAAGCGTTATAGTTTTCCAGGGCCGCCAGCTTGGCAATGCTCACCGGCTCCGCATAGTTTTCGTGCATGTATCGGAGAGAGGGCAGACGATGCCGCTCCACAAATTTGTCGTACAGATAATAGAAGAGATAACGGAGCGATTCCCGACTGCTGTCTGAGCGGTCAATTTCCTGCTTAATCAGGCAGATCAGAGGCTCTAGGCGGGAATCAATGTCCAGCACACAGTTTTCGGAAAGGAATACCAAATCGGTGGATTTAACCATCTCCGCAGGAATATTCAAGGTTAAAGCGGTTCCCGGGCATCCGAACTCATGAAGTACACCAGGAGGGACAAAACCGATCTGGTGCGGTGTCAGGTTGTAAGCGCGCCCCAGGAATTTTACATAGAAATTTTGCCGCAGGGGCAAAATAATATGAGCGTACTCATGGGAATGCACCTGGATATTTACAGAGGAATTGACGGTGAAGCTGGAAATAGCGGACAAAACCAGGGCCTCCTTCCTGAAACGACTTACACCGGAGCGCTTTCCGGCCTTTTTACTGCAAAATCTAAACTTAATTGTAGCACAAAAATACGGAGGATGTGTGCAGATTTTCAGGTATAGTCGTACATAATTCGCAGGTTGGCATTTCTTTTAAAAAATATATAAGAAAGAACTTGGATAAGAATAAAAAATAGAGTATAATATTTTTACCCGATACTTTTGATGCAGATCGGAAGCCGAAAAGCAAATGGTCCAGAAGAAAGGGGATGAACCATGCAGATCACAGATGTACGTTTACGAAAGATAACCAAGGAAGGAAAGCTGAAGGCAGTTGCTTCCATTACGCTGGACAACGAGATGGTCGTCCACGATATCAAAATTATTGAAGGGGAGAAAGGCATGTTCATTGCCATGCCCAGCAAAAAGTCATTGGACGGGACTTTCCGGGATATTGTGCATCCCATTAACACGGAAACCCGGGAGCGCTTTCAGGACGTTATCCTGAGGCGGTATGAGGAGATGGGCAATGCGG
>CAJFTW010000003.1 GCA_904420025.1 Candidatus Pseudolachnospira avium | reverse complement strand
GCTGTAATGATCAACTGGTTCCCTTCTACAGAAAAATTCAACCCGTCATCGCTGGAAAAGGTATAGCTGCCCACCACACCATTATCATCCGTCAGCACCGTCCGGTACTGGCTTCCATCCCACTCCAGCTCCACGGTCTGGGCGCTGCCCGGTGTCCGCGCCATAAAGCTGGGCAGAGTGGTATGATGCTGCACTCCATACTCGATCTCCGCGTAATGGGCCATAATCTGGCTATACAGCGGATTGCCGGTGCTGATCTGGTCCAGCACCGCGTCATACGCCCCGGGATCCACCTTTTGAAATTCCGAATCCCTTTCCCCGACCACTACTTCCCAGATCAGAAGCTGTGTGGCCACGGCATAGGCCAGCGTGTCGGCGCCCTCGGTATGAGACATCCACCCCTGGGAGATATTTCCGGTATAGCCGTACTGAAAAATTCTTCCAATAAAGGTTTTAATCTCGTCTGGAGTGATTGTATGATTAAGCTCAGCAGGGTAGTTGTCCCAAAAGGATTCATCCCATTGGGTGAGCGTGGAGAGGTTATCCTGGGAAACCCCCGGCTCAATGCAGTAGCTGATCGCCCCCTCATAAGCTCCCATAGCCCGGAGCGTGATATGCCCCGAGCGTTGGCTTGACCACCCGTTCATATACTCCATGCGGGGATGTCCCCAATCCGCGTCATAATTGGCATCGCCCTCCCGGGGGTAGGTCGTTTTGTACACCTGAGCCTGTTCCCCCACCGCGTAAACGCTGGTGGCACCCGCGATACTGGCGGCGCAGAGGACCAAGGCCAAAAAGGCCGCGACTCCCCTCTTGAAAAAACTGGTTTTCATAAATTCCTCCTTTGCACAAAAAAGGATGTGCCTTTTCCGTGACACATCCTGCACCATCTTGCTTCCATTTGAACACTTTATGCGTATCCGATATAGATGTCATAGCTTCCATCCCCACAAGCTTCCGCCCAAATCCAGACCGCTGTGATGCTTCCATCCCCCTTATATCGGTCCAGACGTCCTGAAATATCCCGCTCCAGATACCGGCTGTGGGGCCCCGCTGTAATCGGGTTGTCCCAGCAGTAGACCGCTTCCGGATCCAGCCGCAGCCCGATTCCTTCCGCGTAGCTTTTGGCATAGGCCACCCATTCCGCTATGGAAAATCCCGGCTCTGTTTCCGCCTGGGTTGTCTCCGGCGGCTGTGTCGGCTCAGAGGCAGATGTGGACGGTTCAGCCACCGGCGGGTCCGGAATGGCAGCTTCTGTTTCCATCGCCTCTTCCGGTAAGTCCGGCTCTTCCTTTGTGGCTTCCCCCCGGATCCTTTCGGAGGTCTCCTGTGGTTCAGCTTCTTTTGATTCTTCTATTCTCCCTTTTTCCGTGCCCCTTCTTTCGGAAGAGACGGCTTCTGCTTCGGTTTCCACCTGTGCCGCCGAGCGATCCGATGCAAGCGTCCGATCCGGTCCTGCCGCACTGGTTTCCACCCGGCTACTTTCCTCCTCCACTGCCTGGGCGGAGGAAACGATTCCTTCCGTGGACGAAACCGTTTGTGGTTCTCCAGCAGGCACAGAACTTTGGCAGCCTGCCGCCAACAAAACCGTACAGGCCCATACAACCAAACATTTTCTTTTCACCAAAAATCCCCCCTTTCCAACCACAGTATACCGGAAAACGGCCACAAGTCCAGCGGAATCTCTGTGGGATCGGCAGGCTCTTCTTCAGCTTCCGTTTTTGCCTCCTGCTCCCTCCTCATGCGCTTCCTGCCATTTTCCCTGCGCCTGATCCTCCGCCCATTTTACCGAAAGATGGATCAGCGCGGCATGCTGCTCCGCCGGTGTCAGGCTGTTCAAGAATTCTAGTAAGGAAATTTCATCATCCTCCCTTCGTTCCCTCACTTTGCAATCGTCACAAATTTTCTCGCGTTTTACCACCACCGTTCGATTATCCTGCTCCGTAAATGATAAGACATCATTATAGGAAAAGCCTACACGTTTGCGGATTTCAAACGGGATGGTAATCCTTCCTTTTTTGCCCAGGACCCGGTACATAGCCCCCATTCCCTCACCCCTCTCTTTTCCTGTTTATGATGCTCTCCTTTAGTATTTTCTCATAGTCTGTGTAATCCTGGAACAGGCTCATCTGGCGTGGCCTTTGCCGCTCCCTTTCATAAAGGTCATAGTTGCCAATTAAAAGCTCCGGAAACGTTTTGCCCGCCTCATACCGCTGAGCCATCGTATGGATCCTGGTAAAATCAAATAGGGGATAGCCCTCGTACAGCTTCCGGATTTCCGCGCAGTCGTTATAGGACACCAGCCACTGGCCTTTTACCTGCTCCAATACCTTGTGGAGCCGCACATGATCCTCCCAGGCAAATATGCAGTCATAGACGTACTCGCTGGTATAGTAGGGAGGGTCACAGTAAAAGAAGGAATCCGGGCGGTCGTAATGGAGAATCAGGGTCTCAAAATCCTGGTGCTCAATGACCGCGTTGTCCATCCGGATGCTGAAGTCCCAAATCAATTCAAAGAGGCTCCGAATGGAAAATGGCTGGCAGGCAAAACTTTTTCCGTGGCTGGCATAGCTGCTGCGGATTAGCTTTAAAAACATGACCGCCCTGCGCAGGTCATAATCTTTCACGCCCTTCCGGTACAGCTCTCGGATTTCCTCTGCCTGTATATCCGGCAGCGTAATCTGCGTCAGTTCCAGTTCCTGATCAAAAAACGGGTCAACAAATTCCTCCTTCCGAAAAAATTTCTTCAGTACCATAAAATCATCCCGGGAGTTCAAAGGGAGGAAACCCAGCTCCCGGATAAACGCCAGCGGCCGGTCCCGCATACAGCGGAACAGATTCACCAGATTTCCATTATAGTCATTATAGACTTCAAATTTGTCCGGGGTCTCTTTTCCCAGCAGTACCGCCCCGGAACCGCCAAAGGGTTCGATATATCTCTCATAATGGACCGGAAACAGGGAGTACAGAATGGGGAGGATGGAGGTCTTATTGCCAATCCAATTTACCGGTGTCTTAATCGCAAACTCCTTACATGTCCCGATCTGCCCTCGATGCGGTTTGGCATAAGGTCATCACCACCACCCCGACAGCGCCCCCAACAAAAAGCCCTACGCAAAAACCAATCAATTTCCCAAACCTTCCTTTCATAAATTCAAATCCACCCCTGTTTCATCTATTTCATCTGTTTGGCCATCCGGCCATGGCACCAGCTGGTACAATGACTGCCCTCTGGCGGATATAATGCCATAATCTGTAACCGTTGCGCCCAACGATTCCAAAAGCCGCATTCCCGCTTGCTCCGCCGCCACATCCTCCAGCCACTGCGGGTCAAAGCCCGGATCCAAATGTTTGGCCAGATACTCTTTAAAAAAATAATCCTCATCCGCGGCAGGTGAATACTCATACTCCGCCAGATGGTCCATAATATCTGCCGCAGCCTGTACGGTCATAATTTGTTTTGCGCTCAACGCCGCCTTATATTTTTCTTGCTCTCCTTCACCCAAGGCAATATACCGGCGAGCAATCTGATTTAAAAGAGAAAAGTCATTCATATCCCGAAAAACCTTCTCGTCAATTTCCGGAATGGAGGATGTCAGTTTCAGGGAAGAGCACTCTTCTATATGCGATCTATTGCAGAGTCGCGCGACGTGGTCCGCCTCCCCGCGGTCAGCTGGCAAGGCAATCCATTGACCGCGTTCACTCCCTTTACCGGGTTCCGCCACAAGGATCCGGAAGACAGTCATTTCCGAATCCCTGTAAAACACACTCTCTAGGCGTTTCCGCACAGAAATCGGATCCCAATCCTCCTCCCCCTCCATTTCGTTAGTCCCATCGATCTCCATTTGCATGGGGATCAAAACTGGCAGCAACAGATTCCGATAATCCATATCCACAATCCGGTCAATATAGATCCCGAACGTGTTCAGGAAAGGGCTTCCATCATCCCGCGTGATAGTCACATTTTCCTTCTGGCCGTGCGTACAGATAAAATCCGCGACATCTTGGACAGAAGAAAGCTTTTCCTCCCCCTCGGATGAATGTCCAATCAAAACAGGATATTGATTCTCTATAATCATCTTTCCCCCCTTACAATCACATCCCCATGGTGATACCTATATTTTCCGATTCCGTCATCTCCTCTTCTTCCATCTCCATTCCTTCCTCCTCTTCATTTTCTCCTGAGCCCGGGCTTTCAGAGCCGCCCATATCCTGTTCTTCCCGTTCCTCCGCAGCATTTTCCTGTGAAAGCCCATTCCCCTGGCGCTCCGCCAGCTCTCTCTCCAATTCCCTCTCGATCAATCCAATCAAAAAATCTTTCTGCTTCATGTGATTGCGCTGCAGATATTCCTTGATTTTCTGAAAAAGTTCTTCCGGCACCTGGACAGCCAGGGTACGCACATTTTCCATGTTTTTTTCTCCTTTCGCTTTGGGATGAAGTTCATTGCGCAGGGCCAGCTCCACAAAATCCGCCATGGTCATGTCATGGCTTTCCAGGTATCTCCGTACTTCCGCGTGAAGCTGCGCGTCCACCTTGACCGTAATGCCCTTTTGCTCATTTGTCGGCAATGCTTTCACCTCTTTCCATACATTTTTGGAGCGCCTCCCATACAATATCTTCAACCGGAACCTCTTGTTCTGCTGCCCGCTGTAAAAGCGGAGCCATCAAAGATGCCGGAATAGAAATTTCTGCTTCCAAAAGATCACCTGCCTTCCTCAATTAATCAAAAAAAGGCCCCTCATCCGGCCATGTTGTCCTATGACATCTTCATAACCGTTTCCGGAGCCTCCATGATCCCACTGTTTTGTTCCTCCGCCACTTCTTCTGCGGTCAACTTTCGAAAGGAGTCCTCGCCAGGTATGAGGCCGAGAGTTCGTCCGTTATCAAACAAACAGTGGACTGTCCCCATATCATCTACCATCTCAACGGTGCCCCTCGTATGCTCTTCCACCGGACGGGGATCCTCCCCCATACGAAGCACCATAATTCGGGTGCCGGGCGGATACTCTTCCTGGCCCCGCTTGGCCTGCTGTTGCATGCGTTTCCATTCATTCATCGCCTACATCTCCATTCTGGAATTAATATTTTTTGCCCGGTAGTAGGGCATAAAAAAACGGCCACTTTCATGGTCGTTCCTACCTTACTCCATACACACTTTTCTCTTTCTGCTGTGCTTTCTGTACCGTTTTACCTCCCCTCTTCCACACTATGCACCGACATACACAGTATAAAGGAGGCTCTATTTTACATCGAACATCACCACCGGCGTATTGACGCTCAGCGCCATGATTATCTTGAAAATGGAACGGTAACCGGTGGACAGCCGGTTAATGTTGGTCTTCAGCGGCAAACGGAACTTTTCCGCCAGCCTTCGGGCGTAAGCCTCATCAAAATCCTTGTACAGCCTCCTCCCGTACCGGAAGGCTTTCAGCGGATTCATGCCGTCCGGGTACAGATCCATCTCGCTCATCAGATACAGGTCCGGGCTCTCCCCCGGCGTCACCTCCTGTCCCCCCACCCGGGCACTCCCCTGGTCCGGGAAGGTCCAGCCGGCCAGAATCCTCATCAATGTGCTTTTGCCCGCTCCGTTTCTACCCAACAGCCCTGTAATCTGGTTTTCCGCTATGGAAAAGCTCACCGTATCCAGCGCCCGCACAGATCCAAAGCTCTTTCCGATTCCCTGTACCTCAATGCGGCTCATGTTCAAACCCCCTCTCAATCATCTCCTGAATATCCTGCTCCGTCAGGCGCAGGCGCTTGGCTTCATTCACCAAAGTACAGATATATTTGGAATAAAATTGCTCTCTTCGCTTTCCCCGAAGTTTTTCCACAGCCCCGCTGCTCACAAACATACCGATCCCCCTTTTCTTATAAACGATCCCTGCATCCACCAACAGATTGATTCCTTTCAGGGCAGTGGCTGGGTTGATCCGATACTGCACGGAAAACTCCGTGATAGAAGGAATCTGGCTTTCCTCCGGAAATACACCAGAAAGGATTCCGTCTTCCAGGCCCTCTGCGATTTGCTGAAAGATGGGCTTATCACCATCCAGATACATCCCGCTTCCCCCTTTCCATTGCCTGCTTGTTATTCGGTTAATCACTCAAGTAATTAACCATATGGGCAATATACCATACTCTGCTTTACCTGTCAATAGCTTTTCCGGATCCTTTTGCAGGATTTTACATTGCAGACTTTCACGAAACATGCTATACTACTTCCACTTTGCTTATACAAGGAGAGAAAAACTATGGAAGGATTTGAGATACTGCAAGTAGGCTGGCTGTCCATTCTGCCTCCGGTTTTAGCCATTGTCCTGGCCCTGATCACCAAAGAGGTTTATTCCTCCCTTCTGGTGGGGGTTGCGTCCGGGCTGGTGATTTACAGCTGTGCCGCTGGAACTGGTATTCTGGAGGGGCTCTTCATGGTGCCGCAGATGATGGCGGAGCAGATCAGCGGAAATGGATTCATGATCCTGTTTTTGGCTTTGCTGGGAGCGTTGGTGGCTGTTATCACCATGGCCGGCGGTTCCCGTGCCTACGGCAATTGGGCCAGCCGGAAGATTCGCTCCGCTGTCGGTGCCAAGCTCTGCACGGCAGTTCTTGGCGTTTTGATCTTCATTGATGACTACTTCAACTGCCTGACCGTAGGTACGGTTATGGGGCCAGTAACAGACAAATTTAAGGTGGCGCGGGAAAAGCTGGCTTACTTTATAGATGCCACCGCTGCACCGGTCTGCATTATTTCTCCGATCTCCAGCTGGGCTGTAGCTGTGGCAGGACAGATGGGCAACGAGGTGGATGGATTCAACCTGTTCCTGCAGGCGATCCCCTATAACCTGTATGCTTTGCTCACAATTCTCATGGTTTTCTTCCTCTGTGTCACCAATTTTGACTTTGGCCCTATGCGGAAAGCGCAGCAGGAAGCTTTAAAGGCAGCTTTTGAAGAGACAGAAGCCAAAGATGAAATCCAAGGGATGCGGGTCTCGCCCAATGGGAGAGTGCTGGATCTGGTGCTTCCCATTCTGGTACTGATTGTGTGCTCCGTTCTGGGCATGGCCTATGTGGGCGGCTTCTTCTCCGGCGGAGTAGACTTTATTACCGCTATTGGGGAAAACCCGACCTTCGGCCTTTCCCTAGGCGCGTTTGCCGCTTTGGCCGCAGCACTTCTGCTGTATCTGCCCCGAAAGCTGGTAACCTTCCGGGATTTTATGGACGGCTGCGTCAGCGGTGTTAAATCCATGGTGCCGGCGGTGATGATCCTGACCTTTGCCTGGTCCCTCAGCAGCACCTGCCGGTATATGCTGGGCACCGGCGAATTTGTCAGCACTGTGGTAGCGGAATCCGGTGTTCCTCTGAGCATTCTGCCTGCCTTTGTTTTTCTGGTAGCCGCCTTCCTTTCCTTTTCCATGGGGACCGCTTGGGGCACCTTTGGGATTCTTCTCCCCATTGTCATGCCGATCTGTGCCAGTGCGGAGGGCGCTGCTTATCTGGCGGCCACCGTCGGCGCAACGCTGGCCGGATCCGTCTACGGGGATCACTGTTCCCCGATTTCGGATACCACAATCCTGTCCTCTACCGGTGCCCGTTGCAACCACCTGCGCCATGTATCCACCCAGCTACCTTACGCAACGCTGGTGGCAGCCCTCTGCTTTGTAGGATATCTGCTCACCGGAATCTTCAAAAATCCGTGGATTCCTCTGCTGGCCTCCATAGTTCTGATGTTCGCCTGCTTCGGGATCATCCACCGGAGAGAGCTCCGGAAGGAACAGGCCGCACGCTGAGGGAAAATTATTCTCTAAAAGAGAAAAAGATGGCTAACGCCAACCATCTTTCTCCCTGTTCCATGACAAAGCATAAGAGGATCCTTTATGCGGATGAAAGTAGACACCGCTTAGCGAAAGGCACGCTTCAAAAAACCAAACAAGGGGATTTTGCGCTCTGAAATAAGGGTTACAAAAGGGAAGAGACAGCCCACTGGAGAATTCAGTTCTTAAAAAAGCTGAATTCTCTGGGATTGTCTCTTCCCTGTATGTCAGGGGCCAAAAATCGGTATTAACCGACAGCCCCTTGTCTAATCAATCCTTCAATTAGAACAGCCCACTAATCTTCCCATTCTCATCCACGTCAATCTTCTCTGCCGCGGGTACCGGCGGCAGGCCCGGCATGGTCATAATATCGCCGGTCAGGGCCACAATAAATCCGGCGCCGGCAGAAATCTTCAGATTCCGCACCGTCACAGTAAAGCCCTTGGGTGCGCCCTTCAGATCCGGGTTATCCGAGAAGCTGTACTGGGTCTTGGCAATGCAGATGGGGCACTTGTCAAAGCCCAGGGCCGTCAGCTGCTCCGCCTGCTTCTGGGCATTGGCCGTCAGCAGGACACCATCGCCGTGGTACACCCTCTTGACAATGGCTTCCAGTTTCTCCTCAATGCTCATATCCAGGTCATAGCTAAAGCTGAAGTTGTTGGGTTCCTCCACCAGGCGAACCACTTCCTCCGCCAGGGCAATGCCGCCCTCGCCGCCTTTGGCCCACACTTCCGACAAGGCTACGTTGACGCCCAGCTCCTTGCACTTTCTCTCCACCAGATCCAGCTCTGCCTTAGTGTCCGTAGGGAAGGCGTTGATGGCCACTACGCAGGGCAGCTGGTACACGTTCCGGATATTGCTCACATGCTGCAGCAGGTTGGGCAGCCCCGCCTCCAGAGCCTCCAGGTTCTCCTCGTTCAGGTGCGCCTTGTCCACGCCGCCATGGCTCTTCAGGGCCCGCACAGTAGCGACCATCACCACCGCCGCCGGGTGCAGTCCGGCCATCCGGCACTTGATGTCCAGGAACTTCTCCGCGCCCAAATCCGCTCCGAATCCGGCTTCCGTCACCACGTAATCCCCCAGCTTCAGGGCCATCTTGGTGGCCATCACGGAGTTGCAGCCGTGGGCAATGTTGGCAAAGGGGCCGCCGTGTACAATGGCGGGGGTGTGCTCCAGGGTCTGTACCAGGTTGGGCTTCAGGGCATCCTTCAGCAGAGCGGTCATGGCGCCCTCCGCCTTCAGATCCCCGGCGGTTACCGGCTTATCCTCATAGGTATAGCCCACCACAATGGAAGCCAGCCGCTTCTTCAAATCCATAATGTCCGAGGCCAGGCACAGCACTGCCATAATCTCGCTGGCCACGGTGATGTCGTATCCATCCTCCCGGGGCACGCCGTTGACCCGGCCGCCCAGGCCGTCCACCACAAAACGCAGCTGCCGGTCGTTCATATCCACGCAGCGGTGCCAGGTAATTCTCCGAGGGTCAATGTTCAGCTTGTTCCCCTGGTAAATGTGATTGTCCAGCATAGCCGCCAGCAGGTTGTTGGCAGCGCCAATGGCGTGCATATCGCCGGTGAAATGCAGGTTAATATCCTCCATGGGCACTACCTGCGCGTAGCCGCCGCCGGCCGCGCCGCCCTTCACGCCAAATACCGGGCCCAGGGACGGCTCACGCAGCGCTACCATCACCTTTTTGCCGATCTTCCGCATACCGTCTGCCAGGCCGACCGTTGTGGTTGTCTTGCCCTCACCGGCGGGCGTGGGGTTGATGGCCGTCACCAGGATCAGCTTGCCGTCCGGTGCGCTGCACTCTTTCAGCATGTTGTAGTCAATCTTGGCTTTGTACTTGCCATAGTGCTCCAGATACTTCTCGTCGATTCCGGCGGTCTTGGCGATCTCTGAAATCGGCAGCATCTCCGTTTCCTGTGCAATCTCAATGTCAGATTTGTAGCCCATAACTCTTCTTCTCCTTTTCTTTTCGACAGAGTCTTCCCACCGCAATGTTTTGCCGGCCAGGTATTGGTCCCCTCCCAACAAAAAAGGCATCACTTGAAAGAATTCAAATGATGCCCAGACGGTCGGCGGTTTCTACGATTCTGGCTCCACTGTGTTTATTCACATTTTCCGTCAGGTACCAGAACCGCTTTGGATGGTTTCATCCTACCATATCCCCGCAAGTTTGTCAAGAATATATCAAAATATTTTTCGTCTGCCTTTCAGAGGCTGCGCGCTCTCCGTTTTCACTCCACCTTGGTGGTGTCTGCGGCCTGGGAGCAGATTTCCTCCCAGTCCTCATTTTCCAGTGGCCCCTGGGCGTACAAGCTGTAGGCAAAATCCCCGGAGCTCCAGGTGGCCAGCCGGGCGCCGCTTTCCGCCTGCTGGCAGGTCAGCACCAGATCTCCGCCCTCATATTCCAGGCGGAGTTCGGTGGTCTCCGCACTCCAGTTTTCTTCTGTGCCGGGATCCACGCTGCCGGCGGCGCCCCGGAAGGCAAAAGAGCAGTCATCCCAGGCAAAGCGTATCTCCGCCGTGCTCCCGCCTATGATATAGTAAACCATATCCTCCGCGTCCTCCGGCTCTGCCATGGGAATCCCCAGGGCCGAAAGCCCTTCCCGATTTTCCACCTGCTGGCGGCCAGTGGCCCCTGCCTCGGAAATGGTGACCAATTCCGCCGTCAGCCCCTGGATATCCTCATCCTCCACCGCCGCGGAGGTGTACAGGGAATAGGAGGCGGTGCCGTCAAACCAGGTGGCAAGCCGCCCGCCTCCGGCAGTGGTGCGGATTTCCGCGGTAAGATCCGCACCGGCAGCAGTCAGCGCCTCCGCGGAAAGCTCCTCGTAAATACCGGAAACATCCGCTTCCCCCGGACCTCCCCGAAAGCTGTAGTGGTTCCCCCCCAGCACAAAATTCACTTCCGCCACATTTCCGTCAATCACATAGTACTCCACGTTCTCCGCGCCCTCCGGCGCCCCCAGGGCCACCGGCAGGTTCCCGAAGGCATCCAGCCCCTCCACCTGTCGGATCGCCTCCGCTTCCGCCGCTGTCTCTGCAGCTGAAGCGGTTGCCTGGGTCTCTGCCACAGTGGAAAACACCACCGTCTCCCCGTCTGCGGCACCGCCCTGGCAGCCTCCCAATGCCACCGCGGCAGCCAGCATGCCTGCCCAGATCACTGGATTCTTTTTCATGCTTGTTCCTCCCGTTTACATTTATCCCCTTTTTTCTGAGAGGCGGCACAGCCGCTGCATCCGCAGCAGGATCTGCCCTGGCGTTTCCTCCCTGCCAGGGTCCGCACGGCCAGTGCCACCATGCCCAGGATGATCAGAAGAATCACTATATCTGCCCAATGCTCCCACATTTCCGGCCTCCTAGGACAGCTTCGTCTTTCCTCCCATGTACGGCTGCAGCGCCTTGGGAATGTTCACCGACCCGTCTGCGTTCAGGTTGTTCTCCAGGAACGCGATGAGCATCCGGGGCGGCGCCACCACGGTGTTGTTCAGGGTGTGGGCCAGATACTTTTTCCCATCGGCCCCGGCCACCCGGATCTGCAGGCGGCGCGCCTGGGCGTCTCCCAGATTGGAGCAGCTGCCCACCTCAAAATATTTCTGCTGCCGGGGGGACCATGCCTCCACGTCCACCGACTTCACCTTCAGGTCCGCCAGATCGCCGGAGCAGCACTCCAGGGTCCTCACCGGAATATCCAGGGACCGGAACAGATCCACTGTGTTCTTCCACAGCACATCGAACCACTTGGGGCTCTCCTCCGGCTTGCAGATGACGATCATCTCCTGCTTTTCAAACTGATGGATCCGATACACACCCCGCTCCTCAATGCCGTGTGCACCTTTCTCCTTGCGGAAGCAGGGGGAATAGCTGGTCAGGGTATACGGCAGGTTCTCCTCCGGATTCACGGTGTCAATGAATTTGCCGATCATGGAGTGTTCGCTGGTGCCGATCAGGTACAGATCCTCCCCTTCAATTTTGTACATCATGGCGTCCATCTCGTCAAAGCTCATGACGCCGGTGACCACGTTGCTGCGGATCATAAAGGGCGGCACGCAGTAAGTGAAGCCCCGGTCAATCATAAAGTCACGGGCGTAGGCGATGACGGCAGAGTGCAGCCGGGCGATATCTCCCATCAGGTAATAGAAGCCGTTTCCGGCCACCTTCCGGGCGCTGTCCAGGTCAATGCCGCTGAACCGCTCCATAATCTCCGTATGGTAGGGAATGGGGAAATCCGGTACCACCGGCTCCCCAAAGCGCTCCACTTCCACATTCTCGCTGTCGTCCTTGCCAATGGGCACCGAGGGGTCGATGATGTTGGGAATGGCCATCATGATCCTGCGGATTTCCTCCTCCACCTGGCGTTCCCGCTGGGTCAGCTCATCCACCCGTCCGGCGTTTGCCGCCACCTGGGCTTTGACCTCCTCTGCCTCCTCCCGCTTGCCCTGGCCCATCAGGGCGCCGATCTGCTTGGACAGCTTGTTCCTCTGGGCCCGCAGGGCTTCCACTTCTTTCTTAATATCGCGGTTTTCCTGATCCAGCTGGATCACCTGATCCACCAGCGGCAGCTTCCGGTCCTGGAATTTGTTGCGGATGTTCTGCTTGACCACTTCCGGATTTTCCCGCAGGAATTTGATGTCTAACATGTCTCTCCTCCTATTTGCGGCTGGGCTTTTATAGTAAAATAAGGAGCCTCCTGTCCCAAGGGACGGAAAGCTCCGCGTTGCCACCCAAGTTGCCGGGTCCGGCCCGGCCTGCTCTCTGCGCTGTATGGGGCGCTCCCCTCCGGCTCCTCGCCGGCTGCTCAGAAAGTGGACGGAAACAGGCGCACCGCCGGTTTTCACCTGCCACCGGCTCTCTGCAGGTACCTCCTGCCTCTAGGCTTTCCTCAGACGCATTTTCCTATTTTGCGTGGGAAACATGCCTCTGCCTGTTTCCCGCTGCTGCTTGCATTATAGTATAAGACGCCTGTTTTCGCAAGGGGTTTTTACCGATTTCGCTGGGCGGAGGATAAAATCTTCTTCCGTTTCCGCGTCCATTGCCATCTTTCCCCAAACATGGTAAACTGAAGAAAGCCTGCCATCAGGCAAAATTCATCCCTCAGGAGGAGAAATGACCATGGAACTGCTGGACATACTGCAGGCAAGAAGAAGCATCCGAAAATACACCGGCGAGCCCATCCCCCGGAAAATGCTGGAAAAGGTGCTGCAGGCCGGCCTGCTGGCGCCCACCGGAAGGGGCCTGTGTCCCTGGGAGTTTGTGGTGGTGGAAGACCCGGAGACGCTGGCGGCGCTTTCCCACTGCCGCCAAGGCTCCAGCCGTATGCTGGAGCAGGCGGCCTGCGCCATTCTGGTGTGGGGGGACACAAAAAAGACAGATGTGTGGACGGAGGACTGCTCCCTTGCCATGGGCTACATGCACCTGATGGCCCACAGCCTGGGCCTGGGAAGCTGCTGGATCCAGGGAAGGTTACGGGATGCGGAAAGCGGGGAGGAAACCACGGAAGCCTACTGCCGGAGGGTGTTGGGCATCCCGGAAAACCTGGCGCTGGAAGCCATTCTCTCCCTGGGAATGCCGGCGGAGCAGCCCCCGGCCCGCAGCCTGGACACACTGGATACCGGCAAGGTTCACTGGGAGAAGTTCTGAGCCTGCCGGATGTTGCAGAAGAAAAGAGCTGCCGCCCAACCCCTCTTCGGGCCGGTGCGGCAGCTCTGCACTTCAATTTTCCTCTTTCTCATAGCAGCCGGACACCTGTGCCTCGCCTCCGTCCTCATTGGCTGCATATACCCGGTAATACCCATCCGCCAGGGCGTAAAAGGTATGCTGGCTGCAGCCGGACATTCGAACATAGCACAGCCGCCCGTCCGGGCAGACAATCCCCAGCTGAATTTCTGCCCCCTCTGGTTCCACCGCAGCCGTCACCTGGATCGTGCTGCCTGCTTCCAGGTAAAAGGGGAAGGTGGAATGAAGCCCTCCGTCTCCCAGCGTCCACACCAGGGGAATCGTATTTCCAATCTGCTCAGGCATTAGCTCTGTTTCTTCCACCAGCATCCGGTCTGGCAGCAGATATCCCCAGTGCTCCAACTCCCGGTCCGGGGAGGGGGCAATCTCCGCCGCCTCCACCGTATTCAGATAAGCCTGCTCATAGGCGTGTACGGTGCCCACTGCGCCGGCCCACATAGCGGTAATCCCCAGTACCAGAAATAAAACCGTACAGGCTGCCGTAAATCGTTTTCCCTTTTTCCGGGCGTTCTGGCAGCTCTTCACCATTCGAAGCCGCCGTTCCAGATGCGTTTTTTCCACACAAAATTTGGTAGAGCCCAGCCTGGATCCGCTGTCGGCCTTCTTCTCTAAAGCCTGGCCAGCCACAATGGAAAAATACTCCCGCAGGCTTCCCATGGCCCTCCCGCTGTGATAATCGCAGCAGGCTTCGCTCCACTCCTCCATCTCTTGGGACAAGCGCTTTGCCAATGGATTAAACCAGTGGATGCAGCAGACTAGCTCAGACAGATAACGCCACCGGGTATCGCCGCTCCGGAGATGGTTCATCTCATGGAGAAGGGCAGCCCGCTTTTCCGGAACACTCATGGTACACAACAAAGGGAAATAGATTTCCGGCCGCCAAAAGCCATAAACCAGTGGTGTATCAATGACACTGCTGTAACGCACCATCACCTGCTGCGGGTGCATACCCAGCCGGGCACAGCATTCTTCAATCAATGCATCCCCCACAGATCCCACCGCCACCGCATGCCGGCGGATCTCGCGGCACTTCCGGAACCAGTGGAGCAGCTTTGCCAGCTGCCGGTAAAATCCTATCAGCCAGACCAGCCAAATAATCCGCAAAACGTGGATTATAACTCCTGAACTCAGATAAAAACGGCCATCCCAGCCCGATCCATATTGGGTCCCCGTTGTCATCAGCACCGGCACCACCGGGATGATGAAAAAGAACACCGTGACCTTCAGCAGCCTATAAAATAGCTGGATGTCATTGGCCTTTTCCAGCCGCCTGCTCAGGATATACCAGACACAGAAAATACAGCTTCCTCCGACTGTGTTCAGCACAAGGCCCCGTACCAGAAATTCAATCCAAATCATCAATCAATTCCTGGATTCTTTTCCTTTTCTGCTCGGAATAGTTTTGCCTCTGTATAAAGGCAGCCAGAAGTTGTTTTCTTCCTTTTTCATCCCAAAAATCGGATAGTGTCTGAGAATACTTCTTGAGGAAATCTTCTTGGGAAACCAGGTAGAAATAATACGAAGCCCCTTTCTTATAAGAGTCTACATAGCCTTTATCCTTCAGGCGGCTAAGGAATGTATAAACCGTAGATCCTTTACTCTCTTTCTGGAAGCGAAATTTCAGGGCGTCTATGATCTCTTCCGCTGAAAGCGGATGATCTTCGTCCCAGAGACACTTCATAATCAAAAGCTCTCCGTCTGTAATTTCCGATAAATTCATGGTTCCCTCCATTTGCATTTGTTTTTGTATGGAAATTTTATCATGAATTTTTAAATTCCGCAATAAGTATTCCTAACCTTATATGGAATTTATATATACCAAATTCTATATGTCCCGTTCTGTTGGCAAAATAGGCCGCTCAGTTTGTGTATGAAAACCAGGAACTTGACTAAAATAAGACCAGCAAAACCATCGGTATGCCGCGGGAGGAACGGATCATGGACGGCCAGAAAGAGAAAAAAGGGACGATTCACTTTGAAAATATAGATTTTTACCTGGATCTGTACGCTCACATCAAATATTACCGTCAAAAAGCAGGTATGCGCCAAGAGGATCTGGCCGCTAAGGCCGGCATCAGCCGCCCATATCTCAGTTCCCTGGAATCCTCCTCCAAGGTACGTGGCTTAAATATGGAAACATTCTTCAATATCTGCCGGGCGCTGAATATGCCACCTTGTAAGTTCTTTGACCCGCTTCCCTAAATTCCCTGGAATAGTTTTGCCGCACCTGGACTATACTTAGATGACCGGGGCTCTGCACAGCTCCGGAAATCGCCCACGCTGGTGGGCCAAGCCTTCGGAGGAGCGCGGCATGATCGAAAGACAGTCGGAACGGCGGCAGCTGATCTCAGAGCTGCGCCAGACACAAAATGAGCTGGAACGGGCCTTTAACCACCTGGATCAGGTGGTGGATCCCATTCTGGTGGACTGCACCATCCATGAAATAGAGGCCGCCCAGCTCCGGTACCGTTTCCTCCTAAACCGGGTTCGAAGCATAGATTCCGGCACCTGATTTTTCTTGACCCTTCTGTTTGAATTTGCTATCATAAAACTTAGAAAAGGAGGGTACGGGAATGGCAAAAACGACAATTACGGAGACCGACCGTTATCTTTTCGGCCAGGGTACTCACTACGAAATATATGAAAAGCTTGGCGCCCATCCAGCCGCCGCCGGCGGGGAAAGCGGCGTCTTCTTTGCTGTGTGGGCTCCCCACGCAAAGGCTGTCTCCGTAATCGGAGATTTCAACGGCTGGGACACGGAAGCCAGCCCCATGGAGCCGCTGGAGGACTCCGGCATCTGGGCTGCCTTCCTGCCAGACGCCCAGGAAGGCCAGCTGTACAAATTCTACATAACCGGCGCCAATGGGGAATCCTTTGCCAAGGCAGACCCCTACGCCACCTGCTTCGAGGTACGCCCGGGCACAGCCTCCCGTATATGCGGACTGGGCGGGTACAGCTGGCAGGACGAGGGCTGGATGAGCGCCCGGCAGAAAAAGAACCTGCTCACCGCCCCCATGGCCATCTATGAGATGCACCCGGGTTCCTGGAAACGTCACCCGGAGGAGGGGGACGCTTCCTTCTACTCCTACCGGGAGCTGGCGGAGGCGCTGCCGCCCTATCTGCTGGAGATGGGCTACACCCATGTAGAGCTGATCGGCATTGCCGAGTACCCTTTTGACGGCTCCTGGGGATATCAGGTCACCGGCTACTATGCCCCCACCTCCCGCTACGGTACGCCGCAGGATTTCATGTACTTTGTGGACAGCCTGCATCAGGCCGGCATTGGCGTGATCCTGGACTGGGTTCCGGCCCATTTCCCCCGGGATGCCCACGGGTTGGCCAACTTTGACGGACAAGCCCTCTATGAGTATGCGGATCCCCGCAAGGGTGAGCACCCAGACTGGGGCACCAAGATCTTTGACTACAGCCGCACAGAGGTTTCCAACTTTCTCATTGCCAACGCCCTGTACTGGCTGGAAAAATTCCATGTGGACGGACTGCGTGTGGATGCGGTGGCCTCTATGCTGTACCTGGACTACGGGAAGCAGGACGGCCAGTGGGTGCCCAACCAGTACGGCGGCAACCAGAACCTGGAGGCCATTGAATTTTTCCGCCATCTGAACAGCATTGTGAAGAAGCGGGTTCCCGGTGCCATGACGATTGCCGAGGAGAGCACGGCCTGGGGTGGCGTCACCGCGGACCCGGCAGAAGGCGGACTGGGCTTTACCTTCAAGTGGAACATGGGCTGGATGCATGATTTTCTGGCCTACATGAAGGAGGACCCTCTGTTCCGCAAATACCATCACAATCAGATGACCTTTGGCATCACATACGCCTGCAGCGAAAACTTCATCCTGGTCCTCTCCCACGATGAAGTGGTGCACCTGAAGTGCTCCATGCTGGAGAAGATGCCGGGCTATGAGATTGACAAATTTGCCAACCTGAAGGTGGGCTACACCTTCATGATCGGCCATCCGGGCAAGAAGCTGCTGTTCATGGGCCAGGAATTCGGCCAGAAACGTGAGTGGAGTGAGGAGCGTGAGCTGGACTGGTTCCTGCTGGAGGAGGAAAACCACCGGAGCCTGCAGCATTTCTTCCGGGACTTGCTGCACCTGTACCGCACCCATCCGGCCCTGTATAAAAAGGATTACCAATGGGATGGCTTCCAGTGGGTCAATGCGGATGACGCGGACCGGAGTATTTTCAGCTTTGTCCGCTACAGCCCCACCGGCAAAAAGCACCTGCTCTTTGTCTGCAACTTTACACCCATGGAAAGGCCGGATTACCGGGTGGGCGTGCCGGCGGCAGGCATCTACACGTTGGTACTAGATGAGACTGTGGGCCTCTATGGCAGGGGCCGGAAGAAGCCCCAGAAGAAGGCAGTAAAAGCGGAGTGTGACGGCAAGCCCTACTCCATCCCCCATCCGCTGCCCCCCTACGGCATTGCGGTGTATGAGTTTTCCATTCTGGAGGGGGCGAAAAAGGAAGGAAACGCCAAGAAGGGAACGGGAAGCAAAAAACACGCCTCCTCCCGGAAGTCGTAAAGCCCCAGCGCCAGTGTCCCACCAGGGATACCACCCGGCGTTTCCTGCGTCAAATGGCTGTAAGGATTTCCCTGTAAAAACGGCTGCGAGGGTTTCCCCGCAGCCGTTTTTTATTTGCCGTTTTTTGATCCGGAGACCGGTTTTTTTTCGCATACAGGTTACTAAAGCATAGACGGCCCGGTCTGCAAGCAGCCCGTTCCGACTATGCTTTGCGACCGGGCGCCGCCAACCACGAAAGCCCTCCGGATTGCTCCGTGCTGCGCACTCCCGCAATCCTACCTGTATTCGCAATCCGGCCTAGCGGCCTTCTTGCTCATACAGCTTAGCGTCGCTAAAGCATAAGCGGGCTAGCCTGCAAGCAGTCTGCCCGCTATGCTTTGCGACCGGGCTTTCATTGTAAATTTTTTCCAGTTTTTTTCGTCTTCTGACCTTTAACACATTTTCCTGTAGTTCCTATGTTAATGTCAAGACAATTGCAGAAGTTTCGCACGTCAGGAGATGATTGTATGAAGATTTATACGTATCAGGGCCGCAAAAACCTCTGCGGCGAAAAAATCCGGGAGGCCCGTGTCAAGAGCCGCCTCTCCCAGTCCGAGCTGGCCGCCAAGGTACAGATCGAAGGTGTCACCCTGGAGAGGGACAGCATCAGCCGCATTGAAAACGGCACCCGTTTCATTGCTGACTATGAGCTGAAGGTATTTGCCAAGGTTCTAAACGTAAAAGTAGAATCTTTACTGCAATAGGGCCGGGTATCACACCCGGCTTTACCCCAATGCCACATCCAAAATCATCATCAGTACAAATCCGACGGCAAAGCCGATGGTGCCCAGGTTGCTGTGCTCCCCTTGGCTGGCCTCCGGAATCAGTTCCTCCACTACCACATAGAGCATGGCGCCGGCGGCAAAGGCCAGCAGATACGGCAACACCGGGCTGATCCAGGAGGACAGCAGAAGGGTCAGGGCAGCCCCCAGTGGCTCCACAATGCCGGACAGGGCGCCGTACAGGAAGGCCCGCCCTTTTCCAGTCCCCTCGCTTTTAAGCGGCAGGGAGATAATGGCCCCCTCGGGGAAATTCTGAATGGCAATGCCCACCGATAGGGCAAAGGCCCCGGTCAGGGTGATGGTGGCATTTTCCGCCAGCAGCCCCGCAAACACCACTCCCACCGCCATCCCCTCCGGGATGTTGTGCAGCGTCACCGCCAGCACCAGCATGGTGGTCTTTTTCAGCTGGCACTTGGGGCCCTCCGCCTTCTCACTGCCGATATGCAGGTGGGGGATCAGCTGGTCCATCAGCAGCAGGAAGCCCATGCCCAGCAGAAAGCCCACTGCCGCAGGGACAAAGGCCCACCGGCCCATGTCCCCCGCCATATCCATAGCCGGAATCAGCAGCGACCAGACTGAGGCCGCCACCATAACCCCGGAGGCAAATCCCAGCAGTGTCTTTTGCACCTGCGGTTTCAGGGCGTCCCGCAGAAGGAACACGCAGCCGGAGCCCGCCGCCGTCCCCAGAAACGGGATCATCAATCCCAGCAGAATCTCCATGAAAGCTCCTTTCCTCTATTTGCCGATTTTTCCACGGCATAAAGGTATACCCGGAGGGTGTTTCCTCTATTTGCCGATCTTTTCACGGCATAAAGGTATACCCGGAGGGTGTTTCCTC
>CAJFTW010000002.1 GCA_904420025.1 Candidatus Pseudolachnospira avium | reverse complement strand
GTCTCTCACGGCATCCAGTTACACCCGGAGGGTGTTTCCTCTGTTCGCCGTGTCTCTCACGGCATCCAGTTACACCCGGAGGGTGTAACTGCTGTGCATCCCATTCGCCTCTCTAACAATTCGTCTGAGTGTAGCATCTGAAAGGTTAGTTTCTGTTACCGTTGGGTAAATGACAGGTAAAATTTGTATTGATATGTAAAAATTCGTAACACTTAGATCGCCGCACAGTTCCAATCCTGGTTCTGTGCGGCAGTCCTGCTTTCCTATTTTTCTGTTTTTTCCTGCATCAGATTGGCCCGGGGCAGCACCTGGCCGGTCTCCCGCATCTTCCGGATGGCGGCGGCCTCCAGGGCCATTTTCTTCCGGGCCCGCTCCATAATGGCCTCCGCCTCCTCCGGGGGAATAATCACCACGCCGTCCTCGTCCCCTACCACAAAATCACCGGGGCGCACCGGCACTTCCCCCAGCATCACCGGCACATTCAGCCGCCCCTCCCGGGCCTTTCCCGCTGCACAGGGGATCGAGGTTCTGGCGAACACCGGCACCCCGGCTTCCCGGCAGCCCTCCCGGTCCCGGAAGGCCCCGTCAATCACCACGCCCTCCACCTGGCACATGGCAGCACAGATGCTCCGGTAATCCCCCCAGTAGGAGCCCCGGCAGAACCCATGCCCGGCAATCACCAGCACCTGGCCCGGCTGGATTTCCAACAGCGCATCCGGTATGATTCCGCTGGCCCCCTCCGGCACCTCCACCGGAAATGCCGAACCCACAATCTTCTGCTCCGTCACCATCCGCCGTATGGCCGGGTCCAGCACCCGCGGCTCCTCCATGCCGTCACACAGCTCCGTGGTGGAAAACATCCGCAGCTCCTTGACAATCTCTTCTGTATTCATAACGCTTCTCCTCTGTATTTACGTGTCGTTTCCCCTTTGTTTTCCCAGCTCCCGCTCCACATAGTCAATGAAGTCCTGCTGGACCTCCGGAAGCCGCTTGCTTTTGGGGTAGAAAAACCAGGTGTTGCGGCACACCGGCGTGCCGTCCCGGTGGTACATGGGGGTGAGGAACAGCCGGTTCCGGCCCTCATAGTGCTCCGGCACAAAGCAGCAGACATAGCCGCTCCCCTTTTCCACCAGCTGCCAGGCCACGTCAATGTACCCCACCACCAGGTTGGCAGGGGCCGGCTGGCCAAACTGTTCTTCATACCAGCCGTCCAGCAGCTGCTGGGTCTGCCGGTTGGTGCTATAACCAATGCGGGTCATGGACGGCAGATCGGAGACCAGCACCGGCTCCCGGGTCACCACATAGGCCTGGTTCCGCCCCACCAGCACTTTGTTCAGGGAGCCCTCATAATCCCCCCGGAGGAAGGCCACGTCCTCGGTGCCCTCCAGCATCCGGCGGAACAGGCTGTCGCTTCCCTCGGTCACCACCTGGAACTGCACCTCCGGGTGCTCCCGCCGGTACCGGAGCATCAGCTCCCCTAGATCGTACTTGCTGTAGGTGTAGGAGGAGCCGATGGTGATCACCCGGGTGCCTGCGCTCTTCATCCGCTCCAGTTCCCGCCTGGTCTCCTCCCGGAACTGCAGGTAGATATCCGCCTGGCGCCCCAGGTATTCCCCCTCCGGGGTAAAGGACAGCCCCTTGGGCGTCCGGTTGACAATGGCCACGCCCCACTCCTCCTCCATGCTCTGGAGCCGCTTGGTAAGGGAAGGCTGGGTGGTGTAGAGCAGCTCCGCCACCCGGGTCATGTTGGGGTTTTTGTGCAGTTCCGAGAGGATCCGCCAATCCGAGTCTTTCATACGCCGTTCTCTCCTTCCGCCAGCTGCTTTTGCAGATACCGCAGCTGGCCGCCGGCCAGCACCACCTCCAGCTCATTGTCCGTCAGATCCAGCACCGCCTCAAAGGAAAAGTCTTTGGTGCGGTTTCTTCCGGTGACCCGGCGGGTGGGGAGCTGTTCCAGCAGGCCTGTAAACGCCAGCTCGTCCAGCTGGTCTATCCGGTCATAGTCCGCCGGATCCGCAAAGAGCAGGGGGATTACCCCGTGGTTGACCAGGTTTCCCCTGTGGATGCGGGCCATGCTCTTGGCAATGACGCACTTGACGCCCAGGTACATGGGGTTGATGGCCGCATGTTCCCGGGAAGAGCCCTGGCCGTAATTTTCCCCGCCAATGATGATGCTGCGCCCCAGTTCCCGGGCCCGCTCCGCAAAGCCAGGGTCGTACCGGCAGTAGCAGTACCGGCTCATCAGCGGGATGTTGGATCGCATGGAGGAAAACTCTGCGCTGGCCGGGGTAATGTCATCGGTGGAAACGTTGTCCCCCGCCTTCAGGCTCACCGCTGCCACCAGGTGATTCTCCGGCACCTCCGGCACCGGCAGGGGCTGGATGTTGGGCCCCCGGACCACCTCCACCTGCTGGGCCTCCTCCGGCGGCAGAGGCGGAAGCAGCAGGGAATCATCCGCCAGGTATCGCTCCGGCTCCCGCACCGCCCCCAGGCGGCGGACCTCCTCCCCCATCACCTCCGCCGCCGTGGCAAAGGTGCCCCGCACCGCGGTGGCTGCGGCGCTCTCCGGGGAGACCAGATAGATCTCCGCCGTGGGGTTCCCGGCCCGGCCCTTAAAGTTCCGGTTGGAGGTGCGCACGGAAACGCCGCCCGTGGGCGGTGTCTGGCCAATGGCACAGCAGGGGCCGCAGGCAATCTCCAGGATCCGCACCCCAGCCTCCACCAGCATATCCAGGTAGCCGTCCCGCAGCAGCTCCCGGTAGGTCTGCCGGGAGGCGATAGCGCAGGTGCAGGACACATCTTGGTGGACATGCCGTCCCCGGAACACCAGGGCCGCCCTGGCCAGGTCCCCGTAGCTGGCATTGGTGCAGGATCCCAGAAAGACCTGCTGCACCTTCCGCTTGGGCACCTGTTCCAGGGGAACCACATTGTCCGGCAGATGGGGACAGGCCATCAGCGGCTCCAGCTGCCCCAGGTCCAGCTCCCTCTCCTGGTCATATTCCGCATCCGCATCCGGCAGCAGCTCCCGGTAGGCGTCCCCTCGGCCCTGGGCCTCCAGGAACCGGCGCACCGGACCGTCCGCCGGAAAAATGGAGGCGGTGGCCCCCATCTCCGCACCCATGTTGGCGATGGTGGCCCGCTGGGGCACCTCCAGGGCCTCCGCGCCGGGGCCCACATACTCGTACACCTTCCCCAGCCCGCCCTTCACCGTCTCCCGCCGGAGCATTTCCAGCACCACGTCCTTGGCATTGACCCCGGGCCGCAGGCGGCCGGTCAGGTACACCTTCACCACCTGCGGCATTTTCAGCCGCATGGGCACACCAGTCATGGCCGTGGCCACATCCATGCCGCCCACGCCCATGCACAGCATACCGATGGCCCCGCCGTGGGGCGTATGGCTGTCCCCGCCCATACACACTGCCCCGGGTACGCCAAACCGGGCCAGATGCACCGTGTGGCAGATACCGTTGCCGGGGCGGGATACATAGACACCGTACCGCCTGGCCGCCGACTGGAGATAGATGTGGTCATCCGGCGTCCTGCTATTTATATATAGAAGATTGTGGTCCAGGTAGCTAACGCTGCACTGGGTGCGGACCCGGTCCAGGCCGATGGCCTCAAAGGCCAGATAGGTCATCACCGCATTAATGTCGTGGGTCAGGGTCTGGTCCACCCGGATAAAAATCTCCTCCCCCGGCACCAGGCTGCCTTTTACCAAATGTGACTCCAGAATTTTTCGTGTTAAGGATCTGCCCATCCTGCCGCCTCCTCTGCTGTCTGCCTCCGCCGCGCCCTGGCGGCGCAGCATTCTCTCCTACAGCATACCACGTTTTTTGCCGTCTGCCCCATTGCGTTTTTCCATGGTGGTATTCCTTTTGGGAATGGGGGTTATAGAAAGTCAAACAGGCTCAGCTGCCGCACCTCCTCGGGCTCCTTCCCGGTTTTCTCCCGGGCCAGCCGTTCCGGCTCCAGCTCCCCCAAAAACGGCGAAGGCTCCCCGGAACAGGTGAGGATCAGCTCCTCCCGGGCCCGGGTCATGGACACAAAAAGCAGCCGCCGCTCCTCCTCCACATCCGTCTCCCCGGAGGTTTCCAGGGGGACCATCCCCTTCCGTAGGCCGTACAGGAATACCACCGGGAATTCCAGGCCCTTGGAGCCATGGAAGGTCATGAGGGTCACCGCGTCCGCCGTAAACTTCCGCCCGCCGTTTCGCCGCACGTCCCCCTCCTCCCCAAAGGTCAGGGTCTCCAGGAAATCCTCCAGGGAGGTGTGGAGCACCGCCATGTCCGCCAGCCGGCCCAGCGCCTCAGGATTCTCCAGGGAAAGGTCCTCCGCCCACTCCTCCAGCAGCTTCACCGGCTTTCCCCGGCGCGCCATGTTCCGGTACTTTTCCGCCAGCAGCGCCATCTGCTCTGCGGCCTGTTTCCCGGACGCCGGCCACAGCAACCGCCGGGCCAGCCGTTCCGCCAGCGGATCCTCCGGGTGCAGCACATGCTGGAAGAAGTACAGGGTCCCCCGGACCTCCGGGTCCTGCAGGAAGTCTTCCCGCCCGGCGGTGACGTAGGGGATCCCCTCCTGCCGGAACCGCTCCTCCAGGGCCTGTCCCTGCCGGTGGGTCCGGTACAGCACCGCCAGGTCAGAAAAGCTCCGGACCTCCCGGTCCTGCCGGGCCGCCTCCTCCTGGGTTCCCAGCATGTCAATGCCGCCCACCAGCCGGTTGATCTCCCGGGCCACAAAGGCCGCCTCCGCCCGCTCCCCCGGCGCCTCCGCCAGACGGATGGGCCTGCCGCCGCTGCGGGCGGCCTCCAGCTGCCGGGGCTCTCCGGCATTGTGGCCGATCAGGGACAGGGCCCCGCCCAGAATCTCCGGCGTGGAGCGGTAGTTGTAGCGCAGCGTGATCCGCCGCAGCTGCGGGAAATCCTCCTGCAGCCGCTCAAAGCAGCGGGCATCGCTGCCCCGGAAGCCGTAGATGGACTGGTCCGGGTCACCGATAACAAAGAGTTCCTGCCCCTGCCGGTTCCAGGCCTGCAGCAGCCGGTACTGCACCGGGTTGATGTCCTGGAACTCATCCACCAGCAGGTAGCGGAAATGTGCCCGCAGCCCCTCCGCCGGTCCGGTGGCCAGGGCAGCGGCCTCCCCCGCATCGGAAGGTTCCGCCGCGCCGGCCTCCTCTGGCCCTTCCAGCAGCGCCAGCCCCTCCCGGAGCAGGTCGTCAAAGTCCAGGGCGCCGGCCTCCCGGAGTTTTTCCTGATAGAAGGCAAAAGCCTCCGGTGGAATCCGCCACGGCGCAACTGCCGGGGTTTCTTCCGGGACAACTGCCGTGGCTTCTTCCGGAACATTTGCCGGTGCTCCTATCAGGATGCCGGCCGGGGCTTCCTCCATCCGGCCGCCGTTCTTCCGCCGGGAAAGCTCCCGCAGGAAAGCGGAGGCGGAAACCTTCAGGCCAAAGGCCCCGCGTGTCTGCTCCGCCAGCTCCCGCTGCAGGCTGGGATCCGCCAGGGAGAAGGACTTTCCCGCCTCCGCCAGCAGCCGGCTGCAGAGGGAGTGGAAGGTGCCAATCCACAGCTTGCGGCTCCAGGCCTTCCCGCCGGGCAGCTGCTTCAATCGGCTGCGCATCTCCTCCGCCGCCTGGCGGGTAAAAGTCACCGCCGTAATCTGCCCCGGGTCCACCTGCCGCTCCTGCAGCAGCCAGGCCAGCCGGGCAATGAGGGTCTTGGTCTTGCCGGCGCCGGGGCCGGCGATCACCGCCACCGCCCGCTCCGGAGCCTGCACCGCCTCCCGCTGCTCCGGGTTCAGGCCGTCCGCCGTCTCCGCGGCAGCGGCCTCTGCGGCCGCCTTTTGGGCCGTCTCCTCCGCCTTGGTTTCCGGGACACCGCTCCCGGCGGAAGGCTGATCCTGCCGGCCTTCCTCCCGGTCATCCGGATCCCCCGTCCGGCGAGGGGGCTTCGTTCCCCTCTGCTCCCACTGCTGCCACTGATCCGGTGTAAACAGGCTCATCTGCCCCTGAATCTCGCTGGCCTCCTCCGGGGTAAACAGCTGGATTTTCCCGTACTCCCCGTCAAACCCGCCGGTGCGGCGCACCTCCCCCCGCCGCAGGCGGCGGACTCCCTCCGCCACCAGCGGGCCGGCCACCGCCTGAATATCCTCCGGCGGCACCTGGCGGAGAATGGAGAACTCATCCCCCAGGCACTGCAGCATCCTTCCGTAGAGGGCCAAAGTCTTTTTGCCCGCTGCGCTGGCCCCGGTGGCAGCGGCAATCAGCTCCGGCAGCGGCACCAGGTTCTCAAAAGGCTTGGCCCCTGCCAAGTGGAAGCCTGCCGGCCGGTCGGAAAGCTCCACCACCCGGTGCAGCACCCCCACGGTCAGCTTCCGGCCGCAGACCGGGCATACGTTCCCCAGCCGCTCCGCTTCCTCCGGCTCCAGGCAGAGGCCGCACTTCCGATGGCCGTCCAGATGGTATTTCCCCTCCTCCGGGAAGAATTCCAGGGTGCCCGCCAGCCCCTCCCCCTGCTCAATAGCCCGGCGCAGCCCCGGGTAAGAAAGCTCTATGTCAAACAGATTAGCCTCCCGTCCCAGCTTAGCCGGAGAGTGGGCGTCTGAGTTGGAGAGCAGGTGAAAGGAATCCAGGGCCGACACCCGCCAGTTCATAGGCGGGTCCGAGGAGAGGCCGGTTTCCAACGCGTGGATGTGGGGCGTCAGGTCCTCAAAGCAGTCCTGGATCCGGTCAAAGCCGGAAAAGGCACCGAACAGGGAAAAGTGAGGCGTCCAGATGTGGGCCGGCACAAACATCCCCTGGGGGCAGGTTTCCAGGAGGATCTCCAGCAGGTCCCGGCAATCCAGGCCCAGAATCGGCCGCCCGTCCGAGTGGATATTTCCGATCAGCTCCAGCCGCCGGGAGAGGGCTTCCGCTTCCTCCAGCCCCGGCAAAAGCAGCAGGCTGTGAACCTTCCGGACCCGCCCCTGCTTTTTGTAGATGGAGCTGATCTCCCCGGTGACCACAAACCGGGGCCGGAACGCATCCGGCGTCTCCCCGTCCTCCATCCGGTATTCCGGCTTCAGGACGTAGAGGCCCTCCTCCGCCGGCTCCAGTTTTTCCTGCATCTCCTGCCGCCAGGCCGGGTGGGTAAAATCCCCGGTCCCCACAATATGGATCCCCTTTTTCCGGGCCCAGAGGTCCAAATGCTCCGGGTCCCCCTCCTTGCTGGTGGCCCGGGAATACCGGGAGTGAATGTGCAGATCTCCAATGTACATGGTCCTTTCCTCCTGTTGTATTGGCCCGCCGTCCGGTGTGCAGCCGGGAACAGGGCCCGCCGCCGTCCGGTATGCAGCCGGGGATGGGGCCCGCCGCCCGGTGCACAGCCGTTACACCATATAGAAAAGCAGGCGCCTCAAAACCAACTTCCGCCGGTCTCATGGCGCCTGCCTGTATATTCTTTCCGCCCCGTGCCGGTGGCTCAGCCCACCCGCAGCCGGAACTTCTTTGCCTCCCGCTCATCCGTCACCACCTCGATCATGGCGCCCAGACTCTGCAGCTTCTTTTCAAAATTTTCATATCCCCGTAGGATATACTCAATGTTGTCCACGGTGGTCACACCCTCCGCGGTCAGGCCCGCCAGCACCAGGGCCGCTCCCGCCCGCAGGTCCGGCGCCACCAGATCCGCGCCGGTAAGGCGGCTGACGCCGTCTATGACGGCTACATTTCCCTCCACCTTGATCTGAGCCCCCATTTTGGTCAGCTCATCCACATATTTAAAACGGTTCTCAAAAATACTCTCAGTGACAATCCCCGTGCCGCCGGCCAGGGTCAGCGTCACACACATCTGCGGCTGCATATCTGTGGGGAAGCCCGGATACGGCAGGGTTTTCACATTGCAGGAGCGCAGGTGCGGCTTGCCCACCACCCGGATGGTATCGTCAAACTCGGATACCTCGCAGCCCATCTCCAGCAGCTTGGAGGAGATGGCCTCCATGTGCTTGGGGATCACGTTCTTGACCATCACATCCCCCCGGGTCACCGCCGCGGCAAACATGAAGGTTCCCGCCTCAATCTGATCCGGGATGATGGTGTACTCGGTCCCATGGAGACGCTCCACGCCCCGGATCCGGATCACATCCGTTCCGGCACCCTTGATGTTGGCGCCCATGGAGTTGAGCATATTGGCCACATCCACCACATGGGGCTCCTTGGCCGCGTTCTCAATGGTAGTGTTGCCCAGGGCCAGCACCGCCGCCAGCATCACGTTGATGGTGGCGCCTACCGAAACCATATCCAGATACACATGGCCGCCCTGCAGCTGCTTGGCGTCCGCCAATACACAGCCGTGCTGCACATCCACCTGGGCGTTGAGGGCCCGGAAGCCCTTCAGGTGCTGGTCAATGGGACGGCTGCCAATGTTGCAGCCACCCGGCAAGGCCACCTCCGCATGCCGGTACTTGCCCAACAATGCGCCAAGAAGATAATAGCCGGCGCGGATCTTGCGGATATACGCATTTTCCACCCGGACTGTATGAATATTTCCACCGTTAATCTTTATTGTGTGCCCGTCTACCCACTCCACGATCACACCGATCTCACTCATGGCGCGCAACAGCACCCGAATGTCCTGTACATCCGGCAGGTTTTCAATCAAAACAGGTTCATCTGTCATGATGGCCGCTGCCAGGATTCCCAGAGCCGCATTCTTAGCTCCGCTGATTACCACTTCTCCAACCAGGGGGTTTCCCCCCTTCATGATATATTGCATGTCCAGACTCCCTGACAAATTGGATTCTCTCACTACTAGGGGTATTTTACCATCAATCACCCTGTTTGTAAAGATTTTTTAACATTTGGGAGGGGGCGCCAGCGCCCCCTCCTTCTCAAAAGCCTTGAATTTCCGCCACATCTTGGTCCTTTCAAAGGTTCCGGCAACAATATGTGGCGGTTTGGGCTGTCCAAAATCTTTACAATTTTTTCCACTCTTCGGTTGCCGGATTTCACTCCAAATAGCCCAAAAACTGGCTGCCAGCCCCGGAAAAGTACTCCTCCGCATCGTTCTGTCCCATCTTGCTGGTCTCTCCGCTCAGCGGATCGTACACATCCACATTGTACTGGTCATAGCCGGTGAGCAGCAGGAAATCCTGGTCCGCACTGACCGCAATCACCGGAGTCCCACGGTCCAGATAGTAGAACAGCTGGCGCAGGGTGCAGCCGCTGAGGTTCATCACCGTTCCCGGCAGCAGGGACTCCAGGATTTCCCGGGCAGATTCTCCCGCCGCCAGCCGGGATCCCACGTCCTGGCTGATCCCCTCCAGGCGCAGAATAGCTTCCAGACAGCCCTCCAGGCGGCTTCCAGCCTGTTCCTCCGTCTTTTCCAGAGAGATGGACACCTGGACTGCCCGCTCCTGCCGGCGCCAGATCAGCGTTCCCTGGCTGTCCGTCACCCAGCCCATCTGGTCATAGACCTCCGCAATGGCCTCCCCGGCTTGTTCCCGCACGCTCTGGAGCTTGCCATAAGCATAAGCATAATACCGTACCGTACTGCTGTCCGAAGCATACTGGGAAAGATCCAGCGCCGAACTGGCCCCATATTGAATCCGGTTGGGGGATGTGACGCTCAGGGAGGCGGCGGCATTCCCAGCCACCGGCAGGTAATAAATCCGCTGGCGCACTTCCACGGTCCGGGACTCCAGCACATCCGCTTCCCCTGTGTTCTCCGCACTGCTCTGGATCAGGGTGTCCGGATCTATATATTCGTATTCCCCAGAGGCATTCCGCTGCAGCCGGCTCAGGTGGACCTGGCCCTGCTGCACCTCCACGGAGGCAATGTAAATACCATCATACTGGTAGCGGGAAACCTCCTCCCCAGAGGAACCGGTGATGGTCAAGGCATACTGGGGGTACAGCGCCTCCAGGCCGGTGTGCTGGATCTCGGAAGTCCTTCCCACCGTACAAATGCAGTCCTGGCCGATAAAGCCCTGGGTTTGCAGGTACTCACCTTCTGCCGCCTGGAGCGCATGGCTGTCCCCCGAATCCAGATACAGAATCCGCACCGTATCTGCCTCCTGCAGGTTTTCCCCCTCCAGCCAGGCAATGGCGTCCTGGGCTTCGTTTACAATAAAGCCTCTGGCCTCCGCATTCTCCACCACCACCACAAACTCGTTGCCCACGTAGTCCACGGCGTACACGTTGTTGTCAAACTTCAGGTACAGCAGATCCCGGCTGCTCTTGTAGGCCAAGGTCTGAATGCCCTCCTGCAGCACCTGGAAGGGCTTGTCCGAGGAGATGTAGAACACCTCCTGCAGTGCATTGTCCTCCTTCACATACCGGTAGTAGGAGAGGCCGGTGGTCCCCTCGTGGGCCCCCTGGTTCATGTAGCCGTACACAAAGAACTCCACATTCCCCTGGTTGTCCACCTGGACCGTCTGAATCCCGTATTCCTGGTGGTTCCGCCGCCAGCCGGACTCGGCCCCATCCCGGAAAGTGAAAATCTTCACCGCCTCCTGGTTATCCGGGCAGTAGCTCCACAGCTCCCCGCCCACCACAAAGGCCAAGTACTGTTTCTCTCCGTTGTCTGTGCTCTGGGGTTCGCCGGAATCGGCCACCGCCACCCCGTCCGGCGAGAGGATGCCAAATTCCACCCCGGTGTCGGTGATGGTATCCGAGGAGGCGTCAAACACCTGGCTGACGTTCCGCTCATAAGCCATCAGATAGAAGCGCTGGGCGGACCACTGAAGGCAGAAATATTCCTCCGCCAGGTAGGTGCCGATCCGGTCGTTTTCCCCCTCCGCCTGGATCTCATAGCGCACCAGGAAGGAGCCGAAGGTGGAGCTCATCTGCAGGATCTGGATCTGGGCCTCCCCCACCTGGCTGGGGTTCAAATCCCCCCAGGTAAGCTGCTCAAAGCTGGAGTGGATATTGGTGTAGGCAAGGGTGCCGTTGTCCGCCGAACTGTCCGTCTCCAGGTTCACCGCATACTGGCTGGCCTCCTCTGGGGAGAAGGTAGCGTCATGGAAGCCCTGTACATACGCCAGCATTTCCGCCGCGTGCATTTCCTCGGACCAGATAATCCGGGTATAATAGGAGATCGCCTCCTGATCCTGGGTGGACACCTGGATCTTCAGCCGGTACTCGGTGTCCGGACTGATCAGATCCTGCACCGGGATCACAGCCTCCACCGTATCCTCCTGGGTGGTCCACTGGGAAAGGGAACCGCGCTCCAAAAGATTGGTGCCGTCCGCCGAGCGAACCTCATAGGAAATTCCGGTGATGGTGTTCCCGTAGGTGAAAACCGTCACCGGAAGCTGCCGGTCCTCCGGCAGGGGCGTCAGGGTTTCCCCCATGTAGGACGCATCCATCTCCGCCGTGTAGCCGTACAGAATATTTACCTCCTGCTCCTCCACCGCCAGGGAGACCACCGGAAGGGTAGCCGGCTCCAGTGCCTGGTAGTCTGCCGGTGCCTCCTCCTGATTGCGGGTCAGAAAGAAAAACACGGCCACCGCCACCACCAGGAACACGCCGGCCAGTATGAGAATCTTTTTTAAAACCTTTGCCATTTACAACTCCAGCTCTATTTTGCGCCCGGTCTTCTGATACTGATAATAGCGCACCCCCGCCGCGTCAAACATCCGCTTGGACGCCAGCACGGAGGCGGAATCCGCATACTTGTCCGTCTCATACACCACCGTGCGGATCCCCGCCTGGATAATGGCCTTGGCGCATTCGTTGCAGGGGAACAGCGTCACGTACAGCTTGCTGCCATCCAGGCTGCCGCCCCGGTAGTTGAGGATGGCGTTGAGCTCGCTGTGGGTCACAAACAGGTACTTGGTGTCCAGCTCATCCCCCTCCCGGGCCCAGGGGAACTCATCGTCCGAACAGCCGATGGGAAGGCCGTTGTAACCCATGGACAGGATCTTGTTGTTGGCGCTGACAATGCAGGATCCCACCTGGGTGTTGGGATCCTTGGAGCGCTGGCCGCTGAGCTTGGCCACACCCATGAAATATTCATCCCAGGTAATGTAATCGCTTCTCTTTCCCATGGAACGCCCCTACTCCTCAATCTTGGAGATCCGCCGGGCATGGCGCTCATCCCCGGAGAAATCCGTGGCCAGGAAGGTTTCCACAATCTTTAAAGCCAAGCCGGGGCCCACCACACGGGCTCCCAGGGCCAGGATGTTGGCGTCGTTGTGCTCCCGGGTCATCTGGGCGGAAAAGCAGTCCCCGCACAGGGCCGCCCGAATGCCGGGGACCTTGTTGGCCGCCATGGACATGCCGATGCCCGTGCCGCAGATAAGGATGCCCCGGTCGCAGATGCCGTCCGCCACCGCATGGGCCACCGCATGGGCGTACTCCGGGTAATCGCAGGATTTCTCCTCAAAGCAGCCGTAATCCTTATAATCCAGTCCTTTTTCCTTCAGATATGCCAGGATCTCCTGTTTCAGGGCAAATCCGCCGTGATCGCTTCCCACCGCTATCATATTGCTTCCTCCTTCAGTAATTTCTCCGCCGCCACCTTCACCATCAGATCAATGTATTCATAGCATGCCCCATATTCGGCCAGCGTACCCCCGTAGGGCTGGTCAATATCGCCGGGCTTTTCCACAAACTCGCCGATGGAACAGATGTCCGCCGCCTCTCCATAAGCTTCCTTTGCCTGCCGGCACTCGTCCCTCGTCATGGTCAGCACCAGCGTATCCTCATCCAGATCCCGCTCCGTCAGCGGCTCCGCGCTCTCCTTGGCCGGTTCCATCTGGTTGCCCTTTAAGACCGCCACTGCCTTGGGGTTCAGAGGCTCCGGGAACAGCACCACCAGGCCCCGGGACAGAATCTGCACCGGCTTTTTGCCCAACACGCTGTTCATAACCGCCTCGGCCATAACGCTCCGGCATGTGTTGTCCGTTCCCAGGAAAATAATCTTACGGTATTTTTTCATCGCCGCCTCCTGCCGGAAGAATCCGGTACCCGGCCGCCTTTACCAGCCGGTTCATAATTGCCTCCCCCAGAGGCCCGTCCGCAAATGCCTCCGAGTACACAAACTCCGCCTTCTCCTGGTCAAACTCCCGGAGGCACCGGTAGAGGTTGTGGGCAATGGTCTCCTCGTGGGCGCGGGTTCCCACAGTCTTTACCAGCGCGGCGTCATACCGCTCCCGGCTCTCCTCCGGGCAGAGGATGCCCACCCGGAAGCCTTCCCGCTGTTTTTCCGCCGCCAGGGCGCCAATCTTCGCCGCCACCGCCTCCGGCAGGCCGGTGACAATGGTCAGCTCCGCCTGGGGCGCATAGTGGCGGTATTTCATCCCCGGCGCCTTGGGGCGCAGGTTTTCATCCGGCTTTCCCAGAATGGCCGGATCCCAGTCGCCGGCCCCCGCTGTCCGGCGCAGCTGCTCCAGGCTGATGGCCCCGGGCCGCAGGATCAGGGGGATCTCCCCGGTGACATCAATGATGGTGGACTCCAGGCCAATCTCCACCGGCCCGCCGTCCAGAATCATCTCGATGCGGCCGTTCATGTCCTCCGCCACATGCTGGGCCGTGGTGGGGCTGGGCCGGCCGGACAGGTTGGCGCTGGGCGCCGCCACCGGCAGCCCCGCCGCCCGGATCATGGCCTGGGCCGCCGGGTGGCTGGGAAAGCGGACGGCCACGGTATCCAGCCCGCCGGTGGTCTCATAGGGGACCACCTTGCTCTTGCGGAAGATCAGCGTCAGCGGACCGGGCCAGTAGGCCTCCATCAGCCGCTGCGCCGCCGGCGGAATTTCCTGCACCAGCGGCGCCAGCTCCTCCCGGGAGGCAATATGGAGAATCAGCGGGTTGTCCGAAGGGCGGCCCTTGGCCGCGTAGATCCGGGCTGCCGCCTGGGGGTCCAGACCGTTGCCGCCCAGGCCGTAGACCGTCTCCGTGGGGAAGGCCACCAGGCCGCCCCGGCGGAGGATCTCCGCCGCCCGGGCAATGGCCCGCCGGCCAGCCTCCCCCTCGGTTACCTGCCATATTTCTGTCTCCATATACCAATGCTCCCTTCTGTTCGGTATAAAGGTTTGCTTTGCGTTATTATACCATCCCAGCCGACGGGATTCAACAGGAAATGGGGGAGTTCGGCAAAGGCAGGCGGCCGACACGCCTCCGCCGGTCAGTCCAGCTCATCCAGCCCGCTCTCCCCAATGCCCGGCACGTCCGAGCCTCCGTAGTTGAGGACAAAATTCAGAAAGACTTCTGCCGCCATGGTCAGGGACCGCTGCTGCATAACCGCCAAGTAAACCCAACGGGGAGGGATGGGCTCCCGCACAGACAAATAGCAAATATCCAAGGTGGGAAGCGGAATGTCCGGCAAAATGGCAACCCCAAACCCCATGGCCACCATTCCGGCAATGGTGGCTCCCTGTTCCGCATAGTTTACCACCTCCACCTGCACCCCATACTCCTCCAGTATTTTGGCCACCGTCTGCTGCAAGCCGTTGGGCTGTGAGTAGGAAATAAACCGTTCCCCCTGCAGTTCCTGGATGGAAATTTCTTCCCGCCCGGCCAGCCGGTGCTTTTGGGACACAATGACCCGCATCCGCTGCGGCATCACCGGATAATAGCGGATCTGGGGATCCGCCCAGTTGGTAGAACAAAAAATCATATCGTACTGGCCATTCTTCAAGTCTGCGGTAATCCGCTCTTCATTGCCGGAGCCATAGGTAAACGAATAGCCCCGGTACTGCGGGTTGGCCAAAAATTCCTGAATCAGCTGGGGGACAAAGTATAGTCCCAGGGAATGGAAAAAGCCCAGGGAGACGTTCCCCCGGATGGACTCCGCACAGGAAAGCAGGTACTTTCTGCCTGCCTCAAACTCCTGGAAGCCCCGCTCTATATACAGCGCGTACTTTTTGGCCCAGTCGGTGAGAACAATGTTGCGGCCTTTCTTTTTCACCAGCGGGACGCCCAGCTCCCGCTCCATCTCCCGAATCGCATTGCTCAGGCTGGGCTGGGTAATGTGCAGCAGCTCCGCCGCATTGGTGACATGCTCGGTTTTTGCCAGGACACGAAAATACTCCAGATACCGCAGGTTCATCTCCATAACCTCCTGACCGCGCAGAATCAATTCATTTCCTGTGTCTATAGATTCTCCAGAAGAATGAAATTGGACAAACAGTTTTTTTAAATTATAATATAGTTACAGGAGATACTCAAGTATCTTCCCACCGATTCCTCCCTGGCCAGGGGCTGCGGTCACACGACACATAAAGGAGAACTATGAATTCGATTCCGAAGGAGTAAGAGAATGGAGAAAAAATCAATTCGAACATGGATCCTTACCATTATCGGCCTTGCCATGGTGTTCGGCTTCCGGTATCTGCCGACGCCGGAGGGCCTGGAGCAGCTGGACATGCAGGTGCTGGGGATTTTCATCGGCTGTATTTTCCTGTGGATTTTTGTCTCAACGTCCTGGCCCAGCCTGCTGGCCATGGCCGCGCTGATCCTGTCCCCGCTGTACTCCACCGCCCAGGGGCTGTCCGCCTCCATGGGAAGCTGGGTAATGTCTTTTGTCCTGTTCAGCTCTATGTGTACCTACGCCCTGCAGCAAACCGGCTTTCTCCGGCGCTGTGCCATCTGGTTCATCACCCGGCCTGTAGCAAAGAAAAGCCCCTGGCTGTTTCTGGCGCTCTTCTTTGGAGGCGCCCTGGTTATGGGCTCCTTCATGTCCCCGTTGCCGACTTTTATCGTATTTGCGGCCATTGCGGAGCAGATCTTCCAGGAGCTGGGCTATCAGCGGGGCGACCGCTTTCCCCAGATGGTGATTCTCTGTATCCTGAGTATTTCCTCCCTCTCCACTGCCACCACCCCTATTGCCCATTCCGTGCCGGTGCTGGGATTCTCGCTGCTGGAGCAGGATACAGGGATGTCCCTGAACTTCGTCTCCTATACGGTGTTCGGCATAGCCATCTCCCTGATTATTTTCCTGGCGATTCTGCTGATCATGCGCTTTCTCTACAAGCCGGACCTGGACCGGATCCGCAACATTGATGTCAGCTTCCTTACCAAAGAAAAAGCCCCCATGACCACTGAGGAAAAATGGTCCGTGGCCGTGTTCGTCTTTGTCATCTTCCTCTGGATGGTGCCGGGGGTGGTGGCCGCTTTCTTCCCGGACAACGCGCTGGCCTCCTACTGGTCCGGCCTGGGTGCTTCCGTACCGCCGCTTCTGGGGGCCATTCTTCTGTGCGTCATCCAGGTAAAGGGCAAACCCATTATGTCCATGACCGAATCTCTGAAAGCTGCTCCCTGGGTGGCGGTGCTGATGGTGGCCGGCACCATGATCCTGGGCAATGCCCTGACCCACGAGGATGTCCACATTACCGACTGGCTGGTCTCCCTGCTGGCCCCCTTTGTAGAAGGCCTGCCGCCCATGGTATTTGTAGCAGCCGTGGCCGTCTTTGTCACTCTGGTCACCGCCTTTGCCTCGGACACAGTTACCGTCACGGTCTCCTACAGCTTTTTGATGCCGCTGGTCCTCTCCGGCGTGGTGCCGGGCGTGAATCCCATGGCCCTGACCGCCGTCATCGGTGCCGGCGCCTGCCTGGCCATTGCCACTCCGCCCGCCTCCGGGCATGCGGCGGTGGCCGTGGGAACCGGATGGGTCCGGAATGACGTCTTGTTCCGCTATGGCATTCTCATTGCCGTGGTGGAAGGGCTGGTGCTGGCTTTTGTGGGCTACCCCATTGCCGCAGCGCTGATGTAGGCCACGTTCCGGCGCGCACCGGCAAGGGAGGCCGGGCCATCCCGCACAGCTTTCTATCAACAACAAACAGAAAATCAGAAAGGAACAACATCGCTATGAGTCATTGGGATGAATATCCACTTTATGGAAGTTATGATGTGGTGGTAGCCGGCGGCGGCACCGCGGGCTTTGCAGCCGGGGCTTCAGCAGCCCGCTGCGGACTGAAAACGCTGATTGTGGAGGAGATGGCCTGCCTGGGAGGCACCTCCACCGCCGGCGGCGTAGGCGTATTTTTTGGCTTTGAGCGCGGGGAGGAGACAGAAAACCTCACCGGCATTGTGGGTGACGTAATGCGGGGGCTGATCCAAAAGAAAGGGTGTGACGGCATCCACACCGTCTACTGCCTGGGCCTGAAGGCGATGGATGTGCCGGCTGCCCAGTACAACGATGATCTTCTGAAGATTGTCATGGATGAGATTGTCCACGAATCCGGCGCACAGGTGCTCTTCCACACCCGCTTTATTGCGGTGGACATGGAGGAAGGAAAAATCCGCCACCTGATCATTCACAACTCCAAGGGAATCCAGCGGGTGGCGTCCAAAGTCTTTATAGATGCCTCCTTCCACGCCTCCGTGGCGGCAGACGCGGGCGTTCCCTGTATGCAGGGCAACACCGAGGGCGAGCTGCAGCCCGGCACGCTGATGTACAAGACCGGCAACGTGGATTTCGCCCAGTACGAAGCCTTCCCGGTCTCCCAGCGCCGGAAACTGGCAGCGGAAGGGCTGGCCAGTGGCGATATGGTGGTCAACTTCCTCCTGGCCCGGCAGCTGCAAAACACCACCGTCTTTCACAACCAGACCCGCATTCCGGTGAATCCCCTGGATCCGGAGAACTGGAGTGAAGGGGAGCGGGTAGCCCGGGAGCAGGTACTCCGCGTCAGCAAGTGGTGGTTTACCAACGTCCCTGGCTTCCAGGATGCATACCTCTCCAGCATTTCCCCGGTCATGGGGCTGCGGGATTCCCGGCGGATTGTGGGCAAGTTTGTCCTTACCGGGAAAGAGCTGATGAAGGGGGAACATTATCCGGATACCATCGCCTCCTCCTCCTACCCCATTGACGTACACCACCGGGATGGGAAGCGGGAAAACACGCTGATCCGCCCAGCTGCCGGCGTGTTCCATGTTCCGTACCGCTGCCTGATTACCCGGGAAGTGGAAAATCTGCTGGTGGTGGGGCGGTGCATTTCCGCCGATGATATTGCCCATGCGGCACTGCGGGTCACCATCACCTGCATGCGCACCGGCGAAGCGGCCGGCAGGGCCGCAAAGGCGGCCCTGGACGCTGGCATTCCGGTGAACGAGCTGGATGGAAACGTGCTGTAAAAGCCTTTACTCCACCACCGCCAGGGCATCCGCCTGCCGGTATGCCTGCTCGCTGATCTCATTGCCCAGCCCCGGCCGGTCCGGCACCTCCAGGTAGCCGTTCACCGGCTGGGGCTCTTCCGTGGTCAGGCCCTGGTTAAACTGCAGGCGGTTGCAGATATGGTGCTCATGGATCACAAAATTGGGCAGCACCGCCTCCAGGTGGATGGCCGCCGTGGTGGACAAGGGGCTGGCGCAGATATGGGCCTGCACACCCACGTCGTAGGCATGAGCCATGTCACAGATCTTCTTGACCTCGGTAAATCCGCCGCAGTTGCCCAGATCCGGCTGGATAATCTGCAGGGACCGGTCCTCAAAGTAGGGCACAAACTGCCACCGGGAATACACCCGCTCGCCGCTGGCCAGGGGAATTCCCACCTGCTCGGCTATGTACTTGGTCATATACGGAGTGGGGGTGTCCGGCTCCTCAAAGAACATTACATCGTACTTTTCCAGTATTTTGGCATAGCGGATGGCCCCCGGGGCATCCATCCGGGAGTGGGCCTCCGCAATAATATCCACCCCGGGCCCCACAGCCTCCCGCACGGCAGCCAGCCGTTCCTCCAGCGTGTGCAGATCCCTGGGCACCACGAATCCGTGGCGGTCCTCCCGGCTGTACTCTCCGCTGGCATCCGGCTTTTTCTCAAAGAAATCAAACTTCACCGCGTCGTATCCCTCTGCCACTGCCTGCCGGGCGGTAGCCGCAAAGTCTTCCGGCGTATACTGGAAGTGGTAGTCCTCCCCCTTCCAGTCCCAGCCGTTTTGCAGCTGGCTGGCATAAGAGCGCAGTTTCCGGCGGCAGGCCCCGCCCAGCAGCTGGTGGATGGGCTCCCGGTAATACTTTCCTTTAATGTCCCACAGCGCCATATCCAGGGCGCCGATGGCCGCAAAGACCACGGGACCTCCGTTCTGCCCCCAGAAGGTACTTTTATAGAGATGTTCCCAGATCACCTCGTTCTTCAATGGATCCATCCCCAAAATCATACCTGAAAATTCCTTTACCGCAGAGAATCCAGCCTCCGCTGCTTTCCCGTAGGCAAGGGCCGCCTCCCCATCACCGTAGATTCCTTCATCCGTATACACGCGGCAGAATACCGGCCGCCAGGCAGGCCGCATGGTCTTAACCTTTAACACTTCGATTTTCGTAATCTTCATTCTCACATCTCCCAAATCCGTTTTACGGCTCGCTCCTGCCGCAAGATAGAATTCCTGTCGCTCGCCAGCTCACAGCGCTGCTGTTCGCTTATCGCACAAACACCCATGCCCGCTGGCGCGGGCACTACCGGCCATGAAAGCCCTCGGATTGCTCCGTGCTGCGCACTCCCGCCATGCTTTGCGACCAGGCTTTCACAGTAAAAAGGGCTGGACAGAATTCTGGTACTATCCAGCCCTGACATGCTATGCCTCAAAGGCTCCTATTGGAATGTGTTTTCTTCCTTATTCAAAATAGATGTCATCATAGTGCGCGGTTACACCGGCAAACCAGAAGCCCTTCAGGTTGCTGGGGTAGGTGGCCTTCTCTCCGCCCACATGGGTAGGAATCAGCCACAGATTCTCCATCAGCAGCTCCTGGGCCTGCTTGTAGATCTCTGCCCGGGCATCCGAATCCACCGTGGCCATTGCCTGGTCCAGCAGATCGCCATACTCCTGGGCCGCAGGGTCGTTCTGGAAGTGCATCAGGTTGGTGCCGCCCAGAGCAGCATTCTTGGGATGGGTGATGGAGACCAGATCCGCAGAGCACGGGTCTGCCGGCAGGTTCAGACGGCGGGCAGTGATATCCCAGTCATCGGTGTTGGTCTGCAGATCCATGGCCGCAGCGGAATCGTACTGCTGCACGTCCAGGGTAATGCCCACCTGGGCCAGCTGATCCGTCATCATCTCCAGGGTTCTCACCCGCTCTGTGGTGGGGTCCACCACCGCCCGGAGGGTCAGGCCATTTGCATAGCCAGCCTCCGCCAGCAGCTCTTTGGCCTTCTCCGGATTATAGTCATAAGCCTTCTCCTCCGCATAGCTGCTGTCATAGCCCAAGGTGCCCGGAGCAAACATGGACCAGGAAAGCTCGCCTACACCCTCGTACACGGAATCCAGAATGGCCTGCCGGTCCATGGCATAGGCTACGGCCTGGCGTACTCTGGCATCTGTAATGTTGGTGCAGTTAAACTGCACAAAGTTTACGGTAATCATGGCGCCGGTGTAGGTGTTGTATCCGTCGATCTCTCCATTCTGAATACGGTTATAGTCCGTGGAAGACACGTTCAGGTTCAGGTCAATGCCGCCGGACTCCAGCTCAATGCCGGCTACCGAGGACTCAGCGATAAACCGCATGGTAATCTGCCGGATGGCTGCTGGGCCGCCCCAGTAATCGTCAAACCGGTCCAGGATCAGATAGTCGCCAGACACCCACTCGCCCTGCTTGAAGGGGCCGGTGGCCACCATGTTCTGGCCCACGTTCTCGCCCTGAGCCTCTGTGTTAGCCTGAGAAAACACATAAACCGAGCAAAGCTGATCCTCCAGCGGTCCCACCACGCCAACGGTTGGAAGCTCCACCGTATAGTCGTCCACTGCCTTTACATTGTCGTAATCAAAGGAATAGTTGCCGCCGTAGGAACTTTCTCCCAGGTACTGGATGGAGTACACCACATCGCTGGCCTTCATCTCCGTGCCATCGTGGAATTTGACTCCCTGGCGCAGCTTGATGGTAGCCACGCAGGCGTCTGTGTCATAGGTCATGGATTCCGCCAGCAGCGGTGTAGGCTCCAGATCCTCCGTGTACTCATACAGCGTCTCTACCACCCCGGAATAGAGGCGGGATGGCGGTCCGCCAATCCAGTCATAGGGCATCAAAGTGCCGTAATCCTTGGTAGTCGCAACCACCAGGGTATCTTTGGTGGAGGTGTGGCGTCCATTGGCGTCTGTCTCCGCCACCGCGCCTCCGCCCTCACTGCCTGCTGCCGCCGTAGTCTCTCCACCTCCGCCTCCGCAGCCGGTAAGTGCCAGAGCGCAGGCCAGAGCTGCTGCCAGCCACCTTCTGTTTCTCTTTTTCATACCTTGTCCTCCTTTCACTGCTGCCGCGTTTTTCACGGCATCCAGTTACACCCACAGGTGTTCTTATATTTGATTGATCTCTTCCACGCAGTGGCAGGCCACCACATGGCCGGGATAAATCTCCCGCAGTTCCGGCTGCTTCCGGAAGCACTCTTCCTTTGCGTGGATACAGCGCTTGGCAAAACGGCAGCCTGGTTTCGGATTGATGGGGGAGGTCAGCTCCCCCTTCAGCAGGATCCGCTGCTTTTTATGATGAATATCCGCCACCGGCACCGCCGAGAGCAGCGCCTTGGTGTACGGGTGCAGCGGGCTTTGGAACAATTTTTTGGACTCACATTTCTCCACCATCTGTCCCAGATACATCACCATGATTTCATGGGAAATGTATTTCACCACCGAAAGGTCATGGGTGATAAAGATATAGGTCAGGCCCATGGATTCCTGCAGATCCAGCATCAGGTTCAGCACCTGGGCCTGAATGGAGACATCCAGGGCGGATACCGGCTCATCGCAGACAATAAACTTCGGGTTTAACGCCAGGGCACGGGCAATGCCAATCCGCTGGCGGCGGCCACCGTCCAGCTCGTGGGGATAAGCATTCTCCAGGCGCCGGGCAATTCCCGCCGTATCCATCAGCTCCAGCACCCGCTTGTTGATCTCCTCCTTAGAAAGTTTTCCTTGGATCTGCATGGGCTCTGCAATGGTCTGGCTCACCGTCATCCGCGGATTCAGGGAAGAAAAGGGATCCTGAAAAATAATCTGCATCTGATTCCGCAGCTCCATGAGCTTTTTCCTGCTCACCTGGGTAATATCTTCCCCGTCAAAAAAGATTTTTCCACCCGTATTGTCCAGCAGATGGAGCACTACCCGGCCCAGGGTAGATTTACCGCAGCCGGACTCTCCCACCACGCCCAGGGTCTGGCCCTCCGGAATGGAGAAGGAAACCCCGTCCACCGCATGGAGCTGGCCCTTGGCAGTCTTAAAATACTTCTTCAGGTCCTGCACCTCTAACAACGGTTTGCTCATAGCTCTTCCTCCTTCTGTCTCTCCGGCTGGCAGGTGCCATCCTGCACCGCAAAGCACCGCACCAGATGCCCCGGCGTCATCTCCGCAAGGACCGGCTGCTCCTCCTCACACCGGGCCGTCTTGTACTGGCACCGGGGAGCAAATTTGCACCCCTTGGGCAGTTCCATGGGATTGGGCATCATGCCTGGAATCGGCGTCAGCCGCTTGGCCTCCCCGGCCACGCTGGGCAGGGAGCCGAACAGGCCCTTGGTATAAGGGTGCATGGTAAAGTCAAAAATGTGCTCCACCGTGCCCGTCTCCACAATCTCTCCCGCATAGATAATAGCCACCCGGTCACAGGTCTCCGCCACAATTCCCAGGTCATGGGTAATCAGAATCATGGAGGTCCCCAGCTTCTTCTTCAGGCCGTCCATCATCTCCAGCACCTGGGCCTGGATGGTCACGTCCAGGGCTGTGGTGGGCTCGTCCGCAATCAACAGCTCCGGCTGGCAGGCCAGGGCAATGGCAATGACAATCCGCTGCTTCATGCCGCCGGAAAACTGGTGCGGATATTCTCCAAACCGTTCTCCCGGAATGCCCACCATCTCCATCATATCAATGGCCTTCCGGTGCGCCTCCGCCCGGGAGCATTTTTCGTGGAGCAGAATCACCTCCGCAATCTGCTCCCCCACCGTGTCAATGGGGTTCAGGGAAGTCATGGGGTCCTGAAAGATCATGGAAATCTTCTTCCCCCGGATCTTCCGCATCTCGTGCTCGGAGGTTTTCAGCAGATCCTGGCCTTCCAGGAAGATTTCCCCATTCCGGATCTTACCCGGCGGGTTGGGGACCAGTCCCATGATTCCCAGGGAGATGGTGGTTTTGCCGGCTCCGGTCTCCCCCACCAGCCCCAGGGTCTCTCCTCTGCACAGATCCAGATCCACGTTGTTTACCGCATATACCTTGCCGGAGTCCGTCTCGTAGGAGATTTCCAGGTTCCGGACCGACAACAAATTTTCGTTTTCTCTCTGTTCCATCCCAGATACCTCCTAGTTCTTCAGCCGGGGATCCAGGGCATCCCGCAGCCCATCTCCCAGTACGTTAAAGGAAAACACCGTCACCATAATCACCAGTCCCGGGAAGGTGGTCACCCACCAGTAATCCCGCAGGAACTCCCGCCCGGCGGAGAGCATGGCGCCCCACTCCGGCGAAGGGGGCTGTACGCCCATGCCCAGGAAGCTGAGGCCGGAGGCGGTGATAATGGCCTGGGCAATGCTGAAGGTGATCTGCACAATAATGGAAGCCATGGCGTTGGGCAGCACATGCTTCAGGATAATCCGGGGCGTGCTGGCATTGATGGAGGTAGCCGCCTCAATGTATTCCTGCCCCCGGACCATCATCACCGGAGCACGGGCCGTCCGGGCCATCCGGGGAATGCCGGCCACGCCCACTGCGATCATGCAGCTGGTGATCCCCGGATTCATCACCGCTGCAATAGCAACCGCCAATACCATGTTGGGCAGCGCCATAAAAATATCCAGGAAACGCATAATCAGGTTGTCCGTGCGGCTTCCATAGTAACCGGCGATGGCGCCCAGGGCAATGCCCACCACCGTGGCAATAGAGGTGGCCACCACGCCCACCAGTAAGGACACCCGGCTGCCGATGATCACACGGCTCAAAATATCCCGTCCATAGTTGTCTGTGCCAAAGGGGTGCGCCAGGCAGGGAGCCATAAAGCGCTCGGAGCTATTCTGGGCCAGCTCATCGTAAGGGGCAATCCAAGGGCCGAATATGGCAACCAACACCACCAGGATGACAATCACCAGCCCCACCATGGACAGCTTGTTCTTCTTCAGGCGGCGCCAGACCTCGCCCACCTGGCTTGTCTTCTTATTCTCACTCTTCTGCCGTGCCATTGGCTTCCACCCCTTTCTTTGCTTTCTTTTTGGAACTCCCCTGATACTGCGACTTGATCCGGGGATCAATGAAGGCGTACAGCACGTCCACCAGCAGGTTCACCAGGCAGTAGGACGCGGAAACCACCAGCACCGCGCTCTGGGCCGCCGGGTAATCCCGGCCGTTCACCGAGTCAATCAGATATTTGCCAATGCCCGGCACCGCAAAGATGGTCTCGGTTACCATGGAACCGGCCAGCAGGATGCCAAACTGAAGGCCAATGTTGGTGAGAATGGGAATCATGGCGTTCCGCAGCATGTGATGGCGGATGATGACCCCTTCTTTCTGCCCCTTGGCACGGGCCGTCCGGATGTAATCCTGCCGCACCACCTCCAGCATACTGGAGCGGGTGACACGCATCAGGCCGGCGGCGCTGCAGAAACCAATGCTGAAGGCCGGCAAAATCCAATACCGGGGGCCGTAAAACCCAGAGGCCGGCAGAATCCGCAGATTCAGGGCAAAGATCATAATCAGCAGCAGGCCCAGCCAGAACGTGGGCATGGACACACCCACCATTCCCACCACCGAACAGACTTTATCCATCCAGGAATACTGTTTCAGGGCGGAGATAATTCCCAGCGGGATGCCGATGAGAATCATAAACAGCGTGGCCAAGGAGGCCAGGATCAGTGTGTTGGGATACCGCTGCACAATGGCATCCGACACCGGCGTGGAGGTGGCGTAGGAGGTTCCCAGATCCCCGTGGAAGATCAGGTTGTACATATACCGTCCGTACTGCACAATAAAGGGGTCATTGAGTCCCAGCTCTTCCCGCTTCTCTGCAATGGCCTCCACCGTAGCTCCGTCTCCCAGGATCTGCCTGGCCGGGTCTCCCGGCGCAAAGTACATGATGGTGAAGATCAGCAGCGATACGCCCAGCAGCACTGGTATCAGCCACAAAATACGCTTGACAACAAACTTCAGCAACAAAAACACCTTCCCTTCTTCACTTCATTGGTTCCCATCTTGGATTGTATATTTGACGTATATTATTATAGTAAATCCCAACGATTGGTTGCAATTCGGATTCCAGATGGTAGAATCCGGTATTCCAATAGTAGCATTGACGTAAAAAAGAAGATTTTGGGAGATAAAAACAGAAAAAGACGAGCCTCGGCCCCTGGGCGGGCACCGTCTCGTCTTTTGGAGAGATTGCTTTTAGCTCTTCTATTCTGAAATGGATGCTTGTGAATTGCCTCTTCTATTTTTCCGGCGGAAGGATTTCCAGCCCTTCCTCCTGCCAGCGCTTGGCTTCCTGACAGATAAATTTCACAAAATTCTGCACAATGGGCAGCTGATCCGAATAGCTGGAGGTAACAAAATAGAAATTGCGGATCAGCTCCGGCTTTAGCTCCAGGATCCGATACCCCATCCAAACATACCGCTCCGCATTCCTCCGGGTAATCAGCATAGTGCCCCATCCGTTGTTGGCCAGAGCCAGATCCGTCAGGTAATAGGTGTTGTGCATATAGTAAGTTTTCAGGCAATCATCCACGTTTTTCAGGTTCAGCTCTTGCCTCATGTAATTTTTAAAGAAGGCAAACAGCGGCGAAGTTTTGTGGGTAATGTGCCTCACCTGCAGCAGATCCTCCGGTGTGACAAACGCTTGTCCCGCCAATGGATGGGCGGGGGACACTACCAGCACCACCTGATCCGAATAATATGGATATGCCTTGCTTCCCGGCGGCAGTTCAAAATCTGTCATCATGGCAAAATCCAACTCGTTGTTCATGACCATCCCCTGGAGGGCATTGCATACATCCTCATGGAAATCAAAGTGGACGTCCGGATGCAGTGTCTGATATTTTTTGAGGGAGGCCAGAAATTCCATGGTCATGCCCCCCGGCAGGATTCCCAGCAAGATGGTACCGGAGCTGGAGGTGGAATATTTTTTCAGTTCCTTCTGCAGCATCTGGCTGTGCTCCATGGTATTCTGGGCAAACTGAAGGATGACGTTGCCGGAGGGAGTCACCGAGAGGGGGCGGGTGCTCCGGTCAAAAATCCGCACCCCCAGCTCCGTCTCCAGGTTATTGATATGGGTGGAAAGAGAGGACTGGGAAATGTAGCACTCCTCCGCCGCACGGGTAAAATTCTTATATTTGGCCACCGCCAAAACATACGTCAGCTGTTCAAAGGTCATGCCGTCCGCTCCTTCCCGAAAACGCAGACTTTATACACCAGCGGAATCCCCTGCCTTCCGGCAGAGGATTCCGCTGCTCCATTTACAATACTTATATTTATTATAGGGAATTCATTTTTTTCTGTCAACGGCATTTGTGAAAGAAATCCAAAGAAATCCGCCGGCCTGCGAAATCCTTTCCTAAGTTCAGCAAGATGGAACATAACCTATTTTGTTTTCATAATCTCTATTGTATTTTTATTAAAACAATAAGCGTTTTTTTCGTTTCAAACATCATTATCTACCTCGTATCTATTATAATAGGTTCTCAGCTCAAACACCGGGAATTGTAAAATCGACAGAGGAACATCTTTTATTTCCCGTCTCCGTAAGGAGCCAGTTCTTCAGCCACCTTCGAAGCGGGGTACTCTTGGATCAAATCCGTATAGCTTACCGTTTCTCCGGCTGGGGAAGTCTCTGTAAAGAGTGAGCCGCCGATTCCAAAGAAACACTCGAAGAACGCTTTCAGCTTGTCAATGACCGTCTGCTTCTTCTTTGCTCTCGCACCGCCGCCAAAACGGGACACCGGCGGCAGCAGGCGGTCTATATCCGTGCCGGTGGTTTTGATTTCCCCGTCACGGAAAGCGTTCTTCAAGAACTTGCGTGTCTCAGGTTCTCGCAGCTTTTCCTCGCGGATAATCTGGACAAGCTCACGTTCCCGTTCCTCCGCCACATAAGTATGCCACTCGTTCATTACATCGTCTACGTCATTGATGCCGGAAATGAAGTTTTCGATAAGCGCCTTTTTGCTGCGCAGCTCCGGGCTGGCGTCGATGGCCTTGCGGATGGTAATGAGAACTTCCTTATCCTCGCAGTGGGTATCATGGTATTTCTTGACCAGCATCAGGATGTAGTCGATATTGATTTCCACCTGCTTGATAAGCTCGATTTCAAACACAATATCATCGATGATGTCCGTGCTTCCCCCACGCTTGCGGCGCTCATTCCACTCGTCCCGCAAATCCTGATAGCGTCCGAGATAGTCCTGCATATCCCGCTCCGAAATCAGCTCCTTGCCCTTGAAGTCATCAAAGGATGAGAGGAGGTTCCTCATCCGAAGGAGCGCACCGAACAGAGCAATAAAGTCCTTCTGATTCTGTTCGCCCTCAATGCGCGGCTCAGACAGCGGGAATTTCTCCGTCAGCTCCTCTACCATGTCTACATAGCCAGGGTGGGGCTTGTCATCCACGCCCACATAGCCATAGTAGTAATCCTTGAAGCTCTGGAGCAGGACAATGCCGCCGGCATTCTTATCCCCGAACAGGGAGATGGCTGCGTCCACCCGCTTTTGCAAATTGCGGAAGCAGACGATGTTGCCGAAGGTCTTGATAGAATTGAGGATACGGTTTGTCCGGGAAAAAGCCTGAATCAAGCCGTGCATTTTCAGGTTCTTGTCCACCCAGAGGGTGTTCAGGTTCGTCGCATCGAAGCCGGTCAGGAACATATTGACCACAATGAGCAGGTCAAGCTCCTTGTTCTTCATGCGCAGGGAGACATCCTTGTAGTAATTCTGGAACTTATCGCTGGATGTGTCATAGTTGGTGTGGAACATCCCGTTATAGTCCCGGATGGCAGCGTCAAGGAAGTCACGATCCGTCTGGTCGAGGGCGCTGGTATCCTCCGGGTTCTCCTCGTCCAGAATACCGTCAGCCTCGGCCTCGTTCGCGCCATAGCTGTAGATGACCGCAATGCGCAGCTTCTTCATTGGGTCAGCCGTCATCTGCCGCTGGAATTCCTGATAATACAGCTTGGCCATCGGCACGGAGGCCACGGCGAAAATCGAGTTAAAGCCGCTGATACGTTGCTTGCGCTTGACCTCCTCCACGGCATTCTTCTTGCCGGAAGCCACTTCAGAAATATTCATCAGGGAGTTGAACACATAGGTCTTATCTCCCCGGTAGGTCTTCTGGTCGAAGTGGTCGAGAATGTACTTGGTCACAAGGGCAACGCGCTGCGGGGCTTCCAATGCCTTCTTTCGGTCAATATCCCAGACTTCTTCATCGTCGATGTCCGCATCCACGTCCATCGTCTTGATGTAGTCCACCCGGAAAGGCAGCACGTTCTTATCATTGATAGCGTCCACGATGGTATAGCTGTGGAGCTGATCGCCGAAGGTCTGCTCCGTCGTGAGGAACTGCGCGTTACGAATCGCGCCGGTGTTCTGGGTAAATATCGGGGTGCCGGTAAAGCCGAACAGATGATATTTCTTGAAATTCTTGACGATAGCAGCGTGCATATCCCCGAACTGGCTGCGGTGGCACTCGTCAGAGTATGTCAACATAGGTCTAAAAGTTTTTTCGGACATTTTTCCGGATGGCGGAGTTTGACACCAATCACAGTCTACCCTTATG
>CAJFTW010000001.1 GCA_904420025.1 Candidatus Pseudolachnospira avium | reverse complement strand
TCTGCAGGAACATCATGGTAAAGCTCTTCACCGCATCCCCCCGTACCATCACTGCTGTGTCCTTCCAGTGACCGAAGCGTACTTTCCGGTTGATGTACTCGTCCGCCAGATTAATGCCGCCGGTAAAGGCCGTGTGGCCGTCTATGACCAGAATTTTCCGGTGATCCCGGTTGTTCTGCACCGTAGTCAGCACCGGCCGCACCGGTGAAAAAACCTTGCACTGGATGCCGCAGGCAATCATCTCCTTAGGGTAATCGTAAGGCAGGCGGCCCAGGGTGTTGGTCCCATCGTACATAAAACGGATCTCCACCCCCTGCTTTGCTTTCCTCTTGAGGATCTCCAGGACGCTGTCCCACATAATCCCCGGTTCCACAATAAAGTATTCCAGGAAAATGAATTTCCGCGCCTTCTCCAGCTGGCGCTTCATCTCCTCAAACTTATCCTCACCCAGGGGAAAGTAGGTGACTTCTGAATTCCGGTAGACGGGATAACCGCCATACAAGTCTATATAGCGGGCAAGGTTAGCCACATCCGGATTTTCCCGGCGCAGCGCCTCCAGTACCGCAGGATCCTGTTTCAAATAAGGGGCAGTCTCTTTAACCATTACCCGCAGCTTCTGATTAACCATCCGGCTGCCCACCTGGGTTTTCAGGAACACGTAAAACAAGGTTCCCATCACCGGCACCGCCAATACCATAATCAGCCAGGAAATTTTAAAGCAGGAACTGATTTCCCGGTTAATGATATGGATGACCAGCAGCACACTAAGTATTGTAATCAGGGAATACACAAAGACACTGTATCCCTCCAGCCAGTTAAATATTAAAAACAGGCTGGCCAACTGCAGGACCAGCAGGAAAAATATGACCATAGTCCGGCCAAACACCACCTGCTTCAGCCCTCTTTTTCCGGCTTGTATCTTGTCATCTATCACGAAATTTTCTCCCTTATCCCATCCTTGCCGCCTTTCCGGCACTTTTCCGCAACCGACCACCTGGCAGGCCAGCGCACCTAATTGAATGCGGAAGTGCGCTGGCGCGGAGCAATCCGTGTATCGTAGGCGTCAAAATACGTTTTGACGCCTTCCACATTATTATGCTTCCAAAAGAATCCCCTGTCAAGCAGCTTTTCCCCCCAGTTTTTGACAAAGCCCGGCACCTTTGTTATAATGGGCGCAAGTGGTTATCCGATTTGCGCCGGCGTACAGCCGGCCATAAGGCAAATACTTTGCCAAGCCGCAGCAAGCGGCAGCGCCCGCTTGCCGGGCAGTCAGGAGGAAATATGAGCTACGCAGACATACTATTTGCAGAAAACTGCCGGGACATCCTGGAAAATGGCGTCTGGGACACCGATTACGAAGTCCGCCCCCGTTGGCAGGACGGTACACCAGCCCATACGGTGAAAAAATTCGGTATGATCAGCCGCTATGACCTGTCCAAGGAATTCCCCATGATGACGCTCCGGCGCACGGCCTGGAAGTCCGCCCTGGATGAGCTGCTGTGGATCTGGCAGAAAAAATCCAACAACATCCATCAGCTGAACAGCCATATCTGGGATTCCTGGGCAGATGAGACCGGCAGTATTGGCAAGGCTTATGGCTACCAGCTGGGCGTCAAACACCAATACGCAGAGGGAATGTTTGACCAGGTAGACCGGGTGCTGTACGACCTGAAGCACAACCCTACCAGCCGCCGGATCCTCACCAACATCTACAACCACCATGATCTCCACGAGATGGGCCTGTACCCCTGTGCCTACAGCATGACCTTCAATGTGTCCGGGAAGAAACTCAACGCCATCCTAAACCAGCGGTCCCAGGACATGCTCACTGCCAACAACTGGAATGTGTGCCAGTATGCCCTGCTGACCATGATGATGGCCCAGGTCAGCGGGCTGGTTCCCGGAGAATTTGTCCATGTGGTAGCAGATGCCCATATTTATGACCGCCATGTCCCCATGGTGGAGGAACTACTTCAAAAAACACCGTATCCGGCACCAAAAGTGGAGCTGAACCCGGAAATCCATGATTTTTACCAATTTACGGTAGATGACGTGAAGGTGACAGACTATCAGTACCACCCCTTTGAGCACAAAATCCCGGTGGCCATTTGAGCTCCCGGGCCCAGAAGAAGGAGGATTTTCATGGACTGTATTGCTGTTGTGGCTGCCAATCTGGCCATTGGCAGAGAAAACCAGCTGCTCTTTTCCCTGCCGGAGGATATGAAGCATTTCCGTGCCCTGACCCTGGGAAAGGCCGTAATCATGGGGCGGAAAACACTGGACTCTTTTCCCGGCGGAAAACCTCTGCCTAAACGGCAGAACCTGGTGCTGACCCGGGATCCGCACTTTCAGCGGGAGGGGGTTACCGTCTGCCACAATGTGCCGGAGGCCCTGGAGCTGGTGCGTGATCTGCCAGAGGACCAGGTAATGGTCATCGGCGGAGCGGAAATCTACCGGCTGTTCCTCCCCTACTGCCGCCGGGCCCATCTGACCCGGGTGGATGCCGTTGTGCCGGATGCCGACTGTTTTTTCCCGGGAATCTCCCCGGAGACCGGCTGGCAGCTGGCTGGCCCGCCGGAGGAACATGAGCAGGACGGGCTCCGGTATGCTTTCTGTACCTATCAGCGGAGCGGTGCGCAGTAAACCCGTACCCCCGCTGCCGTCTGTACAAAACGCTTGACAAATAGACAAATTCCCCTATAATAAGGATTGACAAATGAGGGAGCGTCTTGCTGAGAGGAAGCCTTTGCTTCGACCTTACCTGATGCGGATAATGCCGCCGGAGGGATATTTGTTCTATACTGCGTACAAAAGCAATAGAAGGAATGTGCCCCTGCGCATTCCTTTTTTGTCCGTCCGAGGGGGAGCGCCCTGGGATGTACGGCAGGCTCCGGCCCGCCGGCTTATGCGATGGGAATCCATGTTCTGGAGTGAGAGGGGGCCAGTGAGCTTCGACCGCTAAAATCTACCGAAAGAGAGGTACTTTTTATGTCGAAGAACCAATCCAACGCTACCGTCCTGCGGATGGTCATGCTGGCCATGCTCGTTGCCATCGGCGTGGTCATCTCCCCGATTCTGCGGGTGGAGGGCATGTGCCCCATGGCCCACCTGGTGAACATCACCTGTTCCGTCTTTATGGGACCCTGGTACTCCCTGCTCTGCGCCACCCTCATCGGCATCATCCGCATGCTGTTTATGGGCATTCCGCCCCTGGCTCTCACTGGCGCTGTGTTCGGCGCTTTTCTCTCCGGTGTACTGTACCGGGTTTCCGGCGGCAAGATCCTGATGGCGGTGCTGGGGGAGGTCATCGGCACTGGTATCATCGGCGCCATTGCCTCCTACCCAGTGATGACCTATATTGTAGGCCGCACCGGCCTCACCTGGCTGTTCTACGTGCCTTCCTTCATCGGCGGCACACTGATTGGCGGCACTATTGCCTTTCTGTTCCTGAAAGCCCTGACCCGCAACCATATGCTGGGAAAAATTCAGGCAGCTCTGGGGGTGAATGTCTATGACCGGAAAAAACAAAGCGCTGCTTCCGACAGCGAGGCAACTGCTTAAAGAAAAAGCGCCGCTGATCCACTGCATTACCAATCCCATCTCCATCAACGACTGTGCCAATGCACTGCTGGCGGTGGGGGCCCGGCCTATTATGGCGGAACATCCTCAGGAGGTGGAGGAAATCACAGCCACCGCCGCCGCCTTGGCTGTGAACCTGGGGAATATCACCGATGCCCGCATGGAATCCATGCTCCTCTCCGGCCGCAAAGCCCGGATGTTAGGGATTCCCCGGGTTATAGATGTGGTGGGCGTCAGCTGCAGCGGCCTCCGCCGGGCATACGCCCGGGAGTGGATCCGCCAGTGCGCCCCTTCTGTAATCAAAGGGAATATTGCGGAAATCAAAACACTCTGCGGTTCCGCTGTCTCCTCCACCGGCATTGACGCCGGGGAGGCAGACCAGCTGTCCGCAGATACACTGGCTGGCAGCGCCGCTGCCGCCCGGCGGCTGGCACGGGAAAGCGGCGCCGTGATTCTGGCAAGCGGGAGAACGGATCTGGTCACCGACGGGGATACTGTCTGGCTGGCAGAAAACGGATGTGCCCAGATGGCCCGGCTCACCGGCACCGGCTGCATGCAGGGCGTTCTCACTGCCGCCTTTCTCACGGTTCTATCCCCGGCAGACGCAGCTCTGACGGCCGCTGTGTTCTTTGGCGTCTGCGGAGAACAGGCCCGGACGGGCCAAGGGATGGGTGCCTTCCATGTGCGTCTCCTGGACGCCCTGGACTGCCTACCGGAGGAGGAGCTTCAGGCGCGGGCCCAGATTACCGCCCTGCCACTTGCCAGGTGCATCGATTAAAAAGGCCGCTTCCCAGCGGGCAGCGGCAAAGGAGGATTCCATGAACCCAGTAGATTTAACCCTGTATCTGGTCACTGACAGTTCCTACCACACGGAGGCCAGTTTTCTGAAAACCGTGGAGGAAGCCTGCCAGGGAGGCGTCACCCTGGTGCAGCTCCGGGAAAAATCCGGAGGCCGGGATTACCTGGATCTGGCCCTGCGGGTCAAGGAGATCACCGACCATTACCGGATTCCTCTGATCATTGACGACCGGGTGGATGTGGCCCTGGCCTGCGGGGCCGCCGGCGTCCATGTGGGTCAGTCGGACCTGCCGGTTGCCTGTGCCCGTAAACTGATGGGGCCGGACAAGATTGTAGGTGCCACCGCCAAAACGGTCTCCCAGGCCCTGGATGCTTACGAACAGGGCGCCGACTATCTGGGAGTGGGAGCCATCTACCCCACCACCACCAAGGTGGTCACCATTCTCACCAAGGTGGAGACCCTGAATGAAATCTCCCGGGCCGTGCCCATTCCCCTGGTTGCCATCGGCGGGCTCAACGCCGGCAACCTGGGCATTCTGAAAGGCGCCGGCATGAGCGGCATTGCGGTGGTCTCCGCCATTATGAAGTCGGAGACGCCCCGGGAAACGGCGGCGGAGCTGAAGCAGCTGAGTCTACAGCTGCGTGCGCCCCTCGGGGAAACCGCACGGTAATTCGGGTGCCTTTCCCCAGTTCGCTGGCCAGCTGCAGGTTTGCCTGGTGATACTGGGCACCATGCTTGACAATGGAAAGCCCCAGGCCGGTTCCGCCAGTCTCCTTTGAGCGGCTCTTGTCCACCCGGTAAAAGCGCTCAAATACCCTGCTCTGGCTCTCCTCCGGAATGCCAATACCAGTATCGGTCACAGACAGAAGGACACTCCTCTTCTCCGGCCTGACGGCAATCTCCACCCTGCCGCCGGGCCGGTTGTACTTCACCGCGTTGTCGCAGAGGTTGCTGATCATTTCTTCCAGAATCCGCCGGTTTCCGGAAATGGTTCCCGGCTTGCCAGATACGGCCAGCTGCACCTGCTTTTGTTCCGCAATCTCCTGAAAGCGGCTGCTGATCTCCTGGGCCAGCGCCAGCAGCTCCACTGGCTGCTTCTCTGCGCCGCCGCCTCCCTCGTCCAGCTGGGACAGATTGATAATGTCTTGCACCAGCGTCATCAGGCGGCTGGCCTCCTTATAAATCTTTTCCGAGAAGCGGGGAATATCCCCCGGAGACACCATGCCGTTTTTCAACAGCTCCGCATAGCCGGAAATGGACTGGAGCGGGGTTTTCAGCTCGTGGGAGACATTGGCGGAAAATTCCCGCCGCTGCTGCTCCGCTTCCTGCCGCTCGGTCACATCCAGCAGAAGCAAAGTGCCCCCCTTCAGGCTTCCCTCAGTCCAGATCGGCGTGGTCAGGACCTGATAAATCCTCCCCCGCAGGGCCATCAGCCCTTCTCCGTTTTCTCCGCCCAGGGCTTTCTCCACTGCTTGCTGCAGAATCTCATTACGGCTGACCCGCAGCACATTGTGATGTACGGCATCCTCCCCCGCCACCTGGAAAATCTGGCTGGCGCTGGCATTCATGGAAATCACGCTGCCCTGGTTATCCAGCACCAGCAGTCCCTCTTTCATGTGGTCCGTGATGTCCTGAAATTCCTTTTTCTGATCCTGCAGCGCCTGCATACCCTCTTCAATGGAATGCTTCTGCTTGGAAATCCGGTGCAGCAGCGGCGCCAGCTCCTCGTAGGATTCCTCCTCCAGGGGATTTTCCAGATCCAGGTCATTTAAAGGCTCAATGATCCGCTGGGTCTGCCGCCGGGCCAGAATCAGGGACAGCAGCACCGCGCAAAGGACAATCCCGGCCAGGTAGGGAATGCCGGAAACCATCATGCCGAACACACTCTCCACCGTTTTGGCCACCCGCAGCACGGTTCCGTCCGCCAGCCGCACCGCATAATAGAAATTCTGCTGACCCATGGTGCTGGAAAGCCGCGCTTCCTGGCCAGTACCATTCCGCAGGGCCTGCTGCACCTCTGGACGCTCCAGGTGGTTATCTAGCCTTTCCTCCTCCGCCGCACTGTCAAAGAGCACATTCCCATCTGCAGCAATCCAGGTGAGGCGGGTGTCCCCATACTGCTGCTGGATCCGGTTCAGATAATCCACCCCCTGGCCTTCCACTCCCGCCGCCAGATAGGCGGCCTCGGACCGCACCTCATCCTCCATGCTCTGATAAAACTCCCGGTAGATCAAAATAGAGATCGCCAGTGTGGTCACTACAATGGCCAGGATAGCCAGCAGGCTCATGCTGCGGAATACACGCTTTTTCACCGGTGGCCTCCCATCCGGTAGCCTACACCGCGGACCGTCTCAATCTCTTGTCCTGCCTCCCCCAGCTTACTCCGGAGGGTACGGATGTGTACATCCACGGTGCGGGTCTCCCCATCAAAATCATATCCCCAGATATGCACCAGCAGCTGATCCCGGGTCAGCACCCGGCCTTTGTTCTCCAGCAGATACTGAAGCAGGTCAAACTCCTTCAGCGTCAGGACCACCTCCTGATCCCCCACATATACCCGGCGCTCCTCCACATCCAGCTGGATGGGCCCGGCGGACAGCAGGGACAGTTTGGGAGCCCGTCCGGCCCGACGCAGCACCGCCTTCACACGGGAGACCAGCTCCATCATGCCAAAGGGCTTAGCCAGATAATCATCGGCGCCGCCGTCCAGCCCCTTCACCTTGTCATACTCGCTGCCCTTGGCTGTGGCCAAGATAATGGGAATCTCACTGGTGCTGCGCCGTCCCCGTATTTTCCGCAAAATAGACAATCCGTCTTCATCCGGCAGCATAATATCCAGCAGCACCAGCTCCGGGATCTCCTTCTCCAGGGCCTCAAAAAAGCTGGCGCCGTCCGCAAAGCCTTCTGCCTCAAAGCCAGTGGCCCGGAGCGTATATACCTCCAGCTCCCGGATGTTATCATCGTCTTCTACACAATAGATCATAATCTGTTTCCTTCCCTTTCCAAAAGATCCCTGCGTCCAGCGGACGCTTTCCCTTCCGATCTATATCCGAACTGGTACCAGCATAACATAAGTTTTCCAAAACTTCCACTGGTCCCTGCGCTTTTCTCTGCCCAGGTTTTCAGTCCACTGGCTTTGCCCCCCGCCGGTGGACGCCGGTGATGGCAAATTCCACCCACTCGGCAATATTGACTGCATGGTCGGCAATCTTTTCCAGATACTTGGCAATCATCAGCAGGTCCAAGGCGCACTCCGCTCCCTCCCAGTTCTGTTCCTTGAGCAGTTCCTGCTTCATGCGCACAAAGCCCTCATCCACCACATCGTCCTCCAGAATCACCCACTTGGCCATTTCCAGATCCATATTGACATAAGAGTCCACGCTTTTGGTCACCATCTGGATGGCGCTGGCAGCCATATCTGACAGTGGGAAACGGCTGGCGTAAAAGCATACGTCCGCTGTCAGCACAATTTCCGCAATATCCCCCGCCTGCTCTCCAATCCGTTCCATGTCGGTGATCATCTTCAGTGCCGCGGAAATTTGGCGAAGATCACGGGCCACCGGCTGCTGATGCAGCAGCAGTTTCAGGCAAAGGGACTCCACATCCCGTTCCTTTTTATCGGTCTCCTCCGCAATCTTCACCGCCGTCCGTGCTTTCTGCGGATCATTTTCCAATACCGACTCCACTGCGCTGCGGATTGCCCGCTCACACAGGGCCCCCATTTGAATCAGCGCTGTGTGCAGTTCCTCCAGCTGCTTGTCAAACTGGTTCCTCATTTCTTACCTCCTGCTGCCAGTTTTATGCTTTTCCCTCCTGCCTCTACAGAGGACGGTTTTTGCGCCACGTCAAAAAATCCGGGAAGGTGTCCGAATCCGACATCCCCGAACCACTTTTTTGCTGCTTTCCGTGTGCGCATTCTCTCCCCGTCCATATCTTTTGTAAAATACTCCTTTTGTGTAAAGACAATGGATTTGTTTTTGTAAAATTTACGTAAAAATTTTTCCTGGTTGTAAAAGCCCCTTCCGAAGAACCCCAGAAAATTATTATAAAAGCTGGTCAAAGTGTTATTTTTATGGTAGACTGGAAAAGCACAGCTGACAGAAAGGAAGGAAATATAACCATGGCACTATTACAGGATTGGCAGGATTACGCCGAGAAACAAGGACCTACCCAGCAGGCGGCCCAGGCTTTCTGGACCCGGTATTTCCAAAGGGAAAAGGAAGTATACGAAAAGCTTCTGGAGGAGACGGAACCGGTATCCGGCACGGTGCAGGAACTGGCAGACCGCTACGGCATGGATCTCCATGAGATGACCGGCTTTCTGGATGGCATCAACGACAGCCTCAAGGAGCCCAATCCCATTGACACCATGGAGGCAGACACGGTAGTCAGTCTGGACTATGATAAAGAATTGTTGTATAAAAATATGGTGGACGCCAAAGCCGAATGGCTCTATCAGCTGCCCCAGTGGAACGCCCTTCTGACGCCGGAACGGCAGAAGGAACTTTACAAGGAGCAGAAGCGTTCGGGCATCATTGTCAAGGGCCCCAAGATCGGCCGGAACGATCCCTGCCCCTGCGGCAGCGGAAAGAAGTACAAGTTCTGCTGCGGAAAAGTGAAATAATCCGGAAGCACAGTTTCTGATGGATCGAAAAAAGGAGCCATGTTCCCTTCCCGGGCGTGGCTCCTTTTTTCTGCGCTTTAATCCCATTATAACTGGTACTTTTCTTTCTCCACCGGCTCATAGGGGGCCAGGCACAGGGGGATAAAATATCCCTGTCCATGACTGCAGACCGGGCACTGGGGCGGCACATCCGTTCCCTTATGGATATGTCCGCAGTTGAGGCAGATCCAGAAAGTGGTCTCCTGGGAGTGGTACAGCTCCCCCTTCTCCAGCAGCTCCGCAAAATATCCGAACCGGTCTCCGTGGGTCTTTTCAATGTCCGCAATCAGATAGAAAGAGGCGGCAATCTTTTTGAACCCCTCCTCGTTGGCCTTGTCCCCAAACTGCTGGTACACATCGTCGTGCTCCTCATACTCGTTGTGCTGGGCCATCCGCAGCAGCTCCGCCGTGGTATCCGCAATATCCACCGGGTAGGTGCCGTCTATGGCAATGGTCTCCCCGGCCGCCTCGGTCAGGTGCTTGTAAAAAATTTCCGCATGCTCCTTCTCCTGCTCCGCCGTGTAGAGGAAGATGGCTGCCACCGCATCCAGCCCCTCCTTTTTGGCCTGCCCCGCCGCCAGGGTATACCGGTTCCGGGCCTGGCTTTCCCCGGCAAAGGCGCGCATCAGGTTCTTTTTGGTTTCGCTCTGATTAAAATCCATGGAGAAACATTCCTTTCCTTAACTACTTTTATGGATAGTATGTCCCTCGACAGGAAACTTATTCTATGCTACACTAAAATCAAAACAATCCAGCGATAACGGGAAGGGGGGACTGCTATGGCGCAGACACGCAAACAGAAACGGAGGAGAACCTTCGCCGCAATCGGAGTCGCTGCACTGCTGCTGGCACTGTTTTTATACCTGCCGCGGACGCGGCAGGTACAGCTTTCCGGCACATGCCTGGAATGGCAGAATAATCAGCCGGATCATACGGTTTCACGCGGCTTTTCTCTCACAGGGACCTACCGCTGGTCTCCTCTGGGAAAAACCACACTCAGCGGCACCCTCGCCATAGAGGGGGTTACAGAAACCTGGGAGTACACCGATATTTACCTGCCCTTCGACATCGGCTGGTCCGGAGACCACACAGCCCCGCTGATGTATTGTCTGGAACCTCCGGACATTTACACATTTGCGGATGGCTGGACGGTGGTATTGGGCAGGGATCTCCAGAGCTTCGCCATTCTGTGCCCGCCCTCGCTCCAGCTCCAGACCGAACCTACCCCGGAAGATTACGCGGACGGTTTTGCCGTACTCTGGTCTGCGGAAAATTCCGCCGTTTTCTCCTATCCGGTGGAAAATCGGGAGCAGGCCGTGGAACAGCTGCGCCAGCTCACGGAAAACGTGGAGCCCGCCTACTCATGGAACTGACCCAGGAAAGTATAAAGCGGACCCGGGAAGGGGCTCGCAAAAAATGCGGGCCCCTTCCCGGATCCTGCTCTGTCCAAAAAGCACATGCCCTCAATCGCTCCAGAATTCCCACTCCTTCAAAAACTCCTTCAGCTGGTTCCGGGCCTCCTCAATCTTTCCCCGATCCTGGGTATCCAGGGCCGACTCAAACCGGCGGATGGCATACTCCACCTGCTGCCGCTCCTCCCCCAGGCTCTCCTCGTAGAGACGCTCGCACCGGGTCAGCAGCAGCTTGTTCTCCTCCTGGTCCCTAGGTGGAATCTTCAGGTAGGCCAGCTCCTGCATCCGCTCTGCAATCTCCTGGTCCGTCATCTCATTGTCCTGGCTTTTGATGATCTGCTTTTTCACCTCGCCGGTGGAGAGAACCTTCACCTCCACCTCCAGAATGGAGTTGATGTCGTAGGTGTAGGTCACATCCACCGCCTCCGCTCCGGCTTTGTTCTTGGGCACTGTCACCACCAGTTCCCCCAGCAGCAGGTTGTTTTCCGCAAACCGGCTCTCCCCCTGGAGGATATTCACCGAAACCTTGGTCTGATCGTCGTAGACCGTATAAAACCGTTCCGTCCGGCTGGCCGGGATCACGGTGTTCCGCTCAATAATAGGGCAGAAATGGCCCGGCTCGTACCGGCCGCCCCCCTGGGCCACCGTGATCTCCGTGCCCAGGGTAAAGGAACAGACATCCGTGAGGATCACCTCCCGCACCGCCGCGTTCCGCTCCTTCATGGCCCCCTGCACCGCCGCGCCCAGGGCCACCGCCTCGTCCGGGTTGATGCTGGTGTCCGGGAATTTCCGGAACAGCTTGACAATAAAGCTGCGGACAATGGGCAGCTTGGTCCCGCCGCCCACCAGCACCACCTCATCAATATCCAACAGTTTAATATGCGCATCGGACAGGCTCCGCTGCACCGGACGGCGAATCTTGGCCAGCAGCGGCTCACACAGCTCCTCGTAATCCTTTTGGGTGATGGTCAGCTCCCGCTCCTCCCCCTGGATGGTGCAGCGGAGCACTGCGCTGGTGGCATCCGAAAACTGCAGCTTGCACAGCTCTGCCTGCCGGTGCAGCTGCACCAGGGTCTTCGCATCCAGATCCTCCCGGGAGATTCCCTTCCGGTCCAGAAAGTGCTTCTCCAGCACCTCCGTGAAATCTTCTCCCCCCAGATAGTTGTCCCCGGCCACTGCCCGGACCTCCAGAATATTCTCAAACAACTCCAGAATGGACACGTCAAAGGTGCCGCCTCCCAGGTCAAAGACCAAAAAGCGGGTGTTTTTCTTTTTTTCATACAGGCCGTAGGCAATGGCGGCGGCAGTGGGCTCGCTGATGATCCGCTCCACCACCAGGCCGGCCAGCTCCCCGGCCCGCTTGGTGGCCTTGCGCCGCTTGTCGTCAAAGTAGGCGGGCACGCTGATCACTGCCTCCGTCACCGGCTGGCCCAGGTAGGCCTCCGCATCTTCCTTCAAGGAGCGCAGCACAAAGGAGGACAGCTCCTCCGCCGTAAATTCCTGATCCCGCAGCCGGTATTTGCGGCCGCTGCCCATGCTCCGCTTAAACACCTGGGCCGTGGCTTCCGGGTGCAGGCTCCGGAGCTCCCGGGCCGTCTCACCCACATAGACCTCCCCCTGCTCCCCCACGCTGACCACGGAGGGGGTCAGGTGCTTCCCCAGACGGTTGGGGATAATCTTTGGGCCGTCCTCCGTAAAATAGGCGGCCAGACTGTTGGTGGTTCCCAAATCAATTCCAATAATCACGCAAATTCAACCTCGTTTTCTTGTATGGCGCGGATTGCTCCGCCTTTTCCGGGAAGGCCCCGGTTCAAAGCTTGTGGTTTGCTCTATTTTTCCAGCCTCGGCAGCAGATACCGGCATTCCCGGTCATTCTGCCGCTGTTCCAGCACCCGTTCCAAATACTGGATTGCCTGCCCGTTATCTCCCCGTTCCATGGCAAACAAGGCCTCCAGCTTCCAGACATCGGTACAATCCCGGAGCGTACACCTGCGGCACCGGGCGGCCTGTCCCAGGCGCTTTCGGTAGTATTCCCCGCTCTCCCGGTCTCCGGCCAAAAGGAATACCATGGCCGCTGTGTAGAGCCGGCAGGAAGGGCTGCTCAGGGAATGGACAAACTTGTCCGTCCCGCCGTACTGCCGGCGCCAGCACTCCAGGATCTGGGCAAAGCAGCGGCGCACCTGGCGCGGGTCCTGCAGCTCCCGGTATGCCTTCATCAGCAGGATCGCCGTCTCCCAGTAAAATTCGGTCTCCGGGTTTGCCAGGGAGAGGGCTTTCTCCCAATATTTTACCGCCTTCCGGGGCTTTCCCCTCTCAAAGAACCAGATCGCCCCCAGATCCCGGTTGGCCCGGTCTGCCAGCTTGCCGGAGGCCGCCACCCCCTCGCAGAGGCGGATGGCCTTCCGCACCTCTCCCATCTCCGCCAGAATCCGGGCCTGCTCCAGGCGAATCCCTGGTGTCATATTTTTGCCAAAGGCCTCCTCCAGCAGCCGGTATGCCTCCTCAAACCGCCCGGAGCGCTCGTAAACCTCCAGCATACCCCAGGTTCCATACAGCCGGTCCGGAAAACGCTGCTGGTACTGGCGGTACACCGCCAGCGCCTGTTCCGGTTCCCCCCGGTACAGCCAGCATTCCGCCAGGCTTCCGAATGCCTGGGGGATCGGGTCCTCCCCCTCCCCGGCCAGCACCTGCTGAAACGTCCGGATGGCCTCCTCCAGGCGCCTGGTATATTTATAGACACAGCCCAGGTTGTTCCGGGCCCGGTGATTGTCCGGCTCCAGCCGAAGCGCCTCCTGAAAATCCGCCTGCGCTTCCTGGTAATGGCTGGCCGCCAGGTGCAGCAGGCCCCGCTCCATAAAGGCCGATGCCTCTGGCCGGATGGCCAGCTGCCGGTCGGCATGGGAAATCCCCACCGTGTAATAGGTGAGATCCTCGGTGCTCTCCAGCAGCCGCCGGTACAGGGATGCCAGCTCTCCGTGGGCATCCGGGTTTTCCGGCTCATCCTCCAGCACCTTTAAAAAGTAGGTGGCTGCGCTTTTCCACTTGCCCAGCCGCTCATAGCAGCGGGCAATAGGCCAGCATATATGGGCGGTGGAGCCGTAATCCTTCTCACACAGGAGCAGCAGCTGCAGCGCATCCGAAAACTTTCCCGACTCCGCCAGCAGGTTGGCCTTCACCCAAAAATGGCGGCTGTCCGGCTCAATGCGGATGGCCTCCTCAATCACTTCCAGCCCTTCCTCCCGCAAGCCCAGCCGCCGGCAGCACTTGGCCAGCTCTCCGTCAATCTCCGCCAGCTTTTCTTTTTCCGCTCCAGCCGCCTTTACCTGCTGCCGCACCTTTTTGCAGAAGGCATACGCCTCCTGGTAATCCCCGGACTGCTCCGCCTGCCTCCGCCGCACCGCAGCCCGCAGCAGGTCCAGCTCCAGGCTTTCCGCCTGGGCCTCCTCCGCCTGGGCCAGGATGTCCGCCGCGTCCTCCAGCTGGCCGTGCTCCAGGAACACTTTGGCCGCCCACTGGTAGAGAGGCGGATACTCCGCAAAAATCCCCTTCGCCTGATAGAAATTGTCCACCACCTCCTGGCCCCGGCCCAGATGGTAGCAGGCCTCCTGCCGGATCACATAGCCCCAGAAAAACTCCGGATCCTCCCGGATCATCCGGTCACAGACATCCACCACGTTCCGGTAATCCTTCTTTTCCTGCCAGAGGGAGGCTTCCTCCATGGCCAGGCTCAGGTTTTCCGGCTGCAGCCGGACTGCCTGTCGGATTTCCTCCAATGCCTGGTCCCAAAACGTCGGCTGGGACTCCCCCATACGGTGATGGGCCTTGGCCATCAACTCCCACGCTGCAGCCAGGCGGGCCGGCAGTTCCTCCCTCTCCTCCGGCTCCTGTGGATTTTCCTGCTCAATGGCCTGCCGCCAAAGCATTCCCTGTTCCGCTGCCTGGGCATACTGCTCGGCGGTATAGTACAGCCGCCCCATCAGGCTGTGGTACTCTGCTGTATGCTCCGCATCCGGCGTCACCGGCTCCAACAGCGCCAGCCCCTGTTCCGGCAGCTGATTCTGCAGATAGCACCAGCCCAGCTCCAGGTGCGCCTCTATATCCTCCGGATTCCGGCAGCGCTCCTGCAGCCCGCCCATCAGGCCCCGGTTGATTTCCTGCAGTGTCTCCGTCAGGGCCGGGTCGCTGTCCGAAACCCGCATGGCCTCCACGCAGTGCCGGCGGGCCTGTTCATAGTCCTTTTGCTCCAGATACCAGTTGGCCAGTCGGCGGTTGGCGTAGTAGTGGTCCGGCATCTTTTCCAGGATTTTCTGGCAGAGGGGGACCGCCTCCTCCCGCCGGCCCGATTCCCAGAGAATATCGCTGCTGATCATCAGCATCCGGGTGTCCGTATTCATACCGGACGCCAGAAGCTCCTCCACCTGCCGGACTGCTGTTTCCCGGTCTCCCTGCAGGAAACAGTACCGGGCCTGCTCCAGGTCCGCCCAGCGATGGCGGATGCCGCTGGCCTCCAGGCTCTCCAGGAGCGCCGCTGCCTCCTCCATCTCATGGTCATCCAGATGATGAATCAGATCCAGCAGCTGGCGGATGTAACCGTCATAATCTGCCTCCGGATCCCCCTCAAAATACCGGTAGGGGAAGGAATCCTTCCGGACACACTGTTCCGTCATGTAATCCACAAAATCTCCGGGCAGCCACTCCCGGTATTCCTCCTGCTCCTCCCGGATCAAAAATGCTTCGTCCAAAATCTGCCAGATCTCCGATGGAAGCCGGAAATGCTCCTCCAGGAATGGAAACAGCGCATGCCGCACCTCCTCCTCGGTGTCCAGCCCCAGGCAGACATCCTCCTGGACCAGGCGCCGCCAGTTTTCCGGGTTCAGCCGCTCCGGCAGATTTTGGTAAAGCCGTTCCACCTGGTCCATCCACTGGGCCACCGGGCCCTCCAGCTCCACCTCCGATAGGTTCTCCTCCGGCTCCTCTTCTTCCTTTCTGGCCCAAACGCAGGCCGCCTCATAGGCCTCCCGCAACCGCTGAAACCCTTTGGGATCGTCCTCCGGATTGGTCCGGACCAGCTTTTGCCGGTATGCCGCCCGAATGGCTTCTTCCTCCCTGGTTGGCTGAATCTCCAGCTCCGCAAACGCTGCTCTCTCGTCCATACACTCTTCTCCTGCCGCTATCGAACCTCCCTGCCTTCCTTATCCCCGCCAAGGCAGCCCCTTTTTTTTCATAAGACAGTGTACCACATTCCCGGAGAAAAGGAAATCCTTTTCCCGAATCGCCCCAGCCGTCGTCCGGAGATGCTTCCCCGCAGATCCCCGAGGGAATTTATAGCATTTCGCTTGTTGCATATATTATTGTTATTTTTTTATCATTTTTGTTATTTTTTTATCATTTTTTTCTTGACAAACTCCCGCAAGGGAACTATACTACCTTCTGGAAAAAGAAAAACCTATGGGAGGAACAACATTATGGCACGTTTTACTTTACCTAGAGACATTTATTACGGAAAAGGCAGCATGGAGACCCTGAAGACCCTCAAAGGCAAAAAAGCTATGGTAGTGGTAGGCGGCGGCTCCATGAAGCGTTTTGGCTTTCTGGATCAGGCGGTCAACTACCTGAAGGAAGCCGGTATGGAGGTGGAGCTCTTTGAGAATGTGGAGCCGGACCCTTCGGTGGAGACGGTTATGAAGGGCGCGGAGGCCATGCGGAAGTTCCAGCCGGACTGGATTGTGGCCATGGGCGGCGGCTCCCCCATTGACGCTGCCAAAGCGATGTGGGCCTTCTACGAGTATCCGGACACCACCTTTGAGCAGCTGATTACGCCGTTCAACTTCCCGGAGCTGCGGCAGAAAGCCAAATTTGCGGCCATCCCTTCCACCTCCGGCACCGCCACGGAGGTGACGGCCTTCTCCGTCATCACCGATTATGCCAAGGGAATCAAGTATCCTTTGGCAGATTTTAACATCACCCCGGATGTGGCCATTGTGGATCCGGTGCTAGCCGAGACCATGCCCCAGACCCTCACGGCCCACACCGGCATGGATGCCCTGACCCATGCCATTGAGGCTTATGTATCCACCCTGCATACGCCGTTTACGGACCCGCTGGCGCTGAAGGCCATCCAGATGGTATTCCAGTATCTGCCCGCCTCCTACAACGGGGATAAAGAAGCCCGGGAGCAGATGCACTATGCCCAGTGCCTGGCCGGTATGGCGTTCTCCAACGCGCTGCTGGGAATTGTCCACTCCATGGCCCACAAGACCGGAGCCGCTTTCTCCACCGGACATATCCCGCACGGCTGCGCCAACGCTATCTACCTGCCCTATGTGATCAAGTACAATGCCCAGAATCCGGAGGCGCTGGCCCGCTACGCAGAGATCGCCCGCTACGCCGGCCTCACCGGCAATTCCGACGAGGAGCTGATGGAGGCTCTGCGGGCCAAGATCAACGAGTTCAATGAGAAGCTGAACATTCCCAAGACCCTGAAGGAGTTCGGCATTCAGGAAGAGGAGTTCAAGGAGAAGGTTGCCGCCATTGCGGAGAACGCCGTGGGCGATGCCTGCACCGGCTCCAATCCCCGGACCATCACGCCGACTCAGATGGAGCAGCTGTTCACCTGCATCTATTACGGCAACGAGGTGGATTTCTAAGCCGGTTTTTCATCCGGCAAACCGCCATAACCGGGCAAAAAGCCGTGGAGGACAAAAGGTTCCCCCACGGCTTTCTCTCTTCTCTCCTTCCGGAAACGGAAGGAGCCTTCATTTTTCCAGCATAGCCTTCACATCGGAAACCGAAAGGCTCTTTTCCTGCATCAGATCGTAAAGAGCCCCCACTGCCTGTTCCCGCTGCCGGTTCAGCAGTGTCTCCTTCGCCGCCTGCAGCTCCTCCAGCCGCTGCTCCGCCGCCTGTATTTTTTCATCCAGCCGGTGTATTTTTTCGTCCAATGGAATCCGGACCCCTCTGGCCATATATCATCCTCCTTCTCCGTTCCGATTGCCGTACCAGCAGCGCCTGGGCCGCCAGCCGGAACCCTCTCTTTACAGTATAGGACAGGCCCTGGAAAAATATGACCGGAAACCGCAATTGGGGGGGATTTTTTCCCGTCAATTTTTTTCTTTTTTTGCTTGACAAGACAGAGATTCTGTAGTATAGTATAGCATGTTGACGCGATGACGAAAGTCACGCGGCGGTGCTGCTATAGCTCAGTTGGTAGAGCGCATCCTTGGTAAGGATGAGGTCTCCAGTTCAAGTCTGGTTAGCAGCTCGATCACAAAACTGCCGTTCTGGTGAAGGATTCACCCAGACGGCAGTTTTTGTTTTATACAGGCACCGCAGGAAGCTTCTATCTTATTTCCGCTCTTCGAAGCGGCCAGAAAGGACGGCTCCATGGATTTTTTGATTGAAAATGGCTGCCTCTACGACAGCGCAGCCCATACCTTTGAAAAGCGCAACATAGCTCTGATTGACGGGCGCATTGCCCAGCCCATTCCCGGCCATACCTACCGCCTTACCATAGACGCCTCCGGCTGCCTGGTTACCCCGGGACTCATCGACTACCATGTTCACTGCTTTCAGTATGGCACGGAGAATGCAGTATCCCCGGACGCCACCTCCTTTTGCTGCGGTGTCACCACCGTTGTAGACGGAGGCAGCTGCGGCGCCGGCAGCTACGAGCTGTTTCACCGCAGCACCATTTCCATGAGCCGGGTACGCATTTGCAGCCTGCTGTTGGCAGCCTCCGGCGGCCAGTCCAATGAGCGCTACCCGGAAAATCTGGATCCCAGCCTTTTTGATGAGGAAAAAATCCTCTCTCTGTTTCGTCGTTTTCCCGGAGAATTGACTGGCATCAAAACTCGCATTTCCCGGAATATCCTTTCTCCGGACCTGGCAAAGGTCTCCCTGGCCCGCACGGTGGAGATGGCGGAGAAAGCTGGGACCCGGGTGGTGGTCCATGTCACTGACTGCAGCCTGCCACTGGATCAGGTGGCGGCCTTGCTTCGCCCTGGAGATGTGATCTGCCATGTTTACCACAACCGAGGCCACCATACCTGCTTAGACGCGCAAGGAAAGGTTTGGGATGGTCTGTGGGCCGCCAAGGAGCGGGGCATACTCTTTGATGCCTCCAATGGAAGAAGCAACTTTTCCCTTAGCACATGCCGCACCGCCATTGCCCAGGGGTTTCTGCCGGACATCATCAGCAGCGATCAGAATGCCTCCAGCGCCTTCCTTCCGCCCCTGCACTCTCTCCCCCGGATTCTGTCCAAATATCTGGATTTTGGGCTTAGCCTGGAGCAAGTGTTGGACGCTGCCATTGCCAAACCGGCAGCGCTGGTGGGAATGCCGGAGCTGGCTTCCCTGGAAGTGGGTACGCCGGCAGACGTGGCTATCTTCCAGCTACGCCAAAAACCGGTCTCCTACCAAGACGTCAACGGAGACCGGTTTGACGGCACCCAGGTACTGGTGCCCATGATGACCTTTAAGGACGGGGAGTGCGTGTACTGCCAGGCGGATTTTGTGTAGCGGTTCGCCTGCCATAAAACCAATAGGAACAGGCGATCATGGCTACCGCCAGCAATAGAAGCACCGCCCCGGTCTGGCTCTATATTCACCGCACCACGCTGATCTACCGGATTGAGCGGATTCGGGCTATCTCCGGCCTGGATCTGGACAGCTACCCCACCCGGCTGTACCTGTCTATCTGTTTCCAGCTGCTCGCTCCCGCCACCTAAATTTCCGGATATCTGCTGCCCCGGCAGCGCTGCCCTACCGCACCAGACAAGGCTTCTTGGGATCAAATTTCCACCCGGGAATCAGGTACTGCATGGCCACAGCGTCGTCCCGGTCATGGGACGGCAGGGACTGGTACAGCCGGTGAGCCTCCTCCACCCGCTCCCAGTTGAGGGATACCCCCAGTCCCGGCCTGTCCGGGATTTGGATACAGCCGTTCCGGATCTCCAGGGCGTCCTGCAGCAGGTTCTGGCCGTCCTGCCAGATCCAGTGGGTGTCCAGGGCCGTGGGGTTCCCCGGCGCCGCGGCGCCCACCTGGGCAAAGGCCATCAGGGTAATGTCAAAGTGATTGTTGGAGTGGCTGCCCCAGGTTAGTCCCCAGTCGTTCAGCAGCTGCGCCATGCGAACGGTGCCCTCAAAGCCCCAGAAATGAGGATCCGCCAACACAATATCTACCGCTTTCAAGGCGGCTGCATGGTAGAACTGGCGCCAATCCGTGGCAATCATGTTGGTGGCCACCGGCAGCCGCACCGCGTTCTTAAACTCCGCCATCACCTCCCGGCTGGAATAGCCAGCCTCCGGGCCCGCAGGGTCCTCTATGTAGGCCAGTATATTCTCCATGGGCCGGCACAGGCGGATGGCCTCCTCCAGGCTCCAGGCGCCGTTGGGGTCCAGGTTGATCCGCCCCTGGGGGAAGGCTTTCTTCAAGGCCCGGGCGGTCTCCATCTCCGTCTCCCCGGGGAGCACGCCGCCTTTCAGCTTAAAATTCCGAAACCCATACTTCTCCTGCAGGCACTGGGCCTGCTCCACCAGGCACTCTGCCGTCAGCATCTCCCGGCGGCGCATCTGGAACCAAGGGTCTGTGCTGCCGGACTCATCCAGATACGGCAGCTGCGGCGCCTTGGCCTTGTCACTGACATAAAACAGATATCCCAGCATCTCCACCCGGTCCCGCTGCCTGCCGTTTCCCAGCAGCTCACACAGCGGCACATCCAAGTACTGGCCCAGCAGATCCAGAAAGGCACACTCAATGGCCCACTCCGCCTTAACCACAAACTTCAGCTTGGAAATATCCAGCATCTGAATGCCTTCCCCGTCATCCTCCTCCGAATGCCGGCCGGCCCGGTGGATGCGGTCCAACACAGAGCGATACCGGGCAATAGACACGCCCTTCACCAGCGGAATCACCGAGGTCAGGGCCTGGCAGGTGTAATCCCCTCCATGGATCTCCCCCACGCCAGTGTGGCCGGCGCTGTCCCGCAGCACCACCAGATTCCGGGTAAACCAGGGGGCATGGGCCCCGCTGAGGGTCATCAGCATACTGTCGTATCCCGCCACCGGGATCACCTGCATTTCCGTTATAACCGGCGCCGCATTCTTTTCCATTTTCTCCTCCTTGTGAAAACAGCCTTCCGGAAACGCCCGGAAGGCCCTTTGCTTTTCCATTTTCCGGGAAGTCACATCTGCTTCCGCACAATCCGGTACTCATCCCCCATGCGGAAATAGGGGCAGTCGGAAAACTCATCCCGCAGGAAGCGGGCCATCTCATCCTCGTCCAGATCCTGGACGCAGGTGTAGCATTCCCACTCCTCGTCATACTCGTAGTTGACACAATACTCGCATCCGCCGCTCATAGGCACCTCACCACGTTCCGCAGCGGCTCCCCGGCCCGGTAGCGCCGCAGGTTGTCCGCACAGATTTCCACCACCCGGTCCAAAGTCACCGGCAGGTGATAACCGCCGGAGACATGGGGCGTCAGAAAGACCCCCGGCGTGTCCCACAGCGGATGATCCGCCGGCAATGGCTCCGGGTCCGTCACATCCAGGGCCGCTCCGGCCAGCTGCCCCTCCCGCAGGGCCTGGCAGAGTGCCTCCGTGTCCACCGTATCCCCTCTCCCGCCGTTGAGGAAAAAACTCCCCGGCTTCATCCGGCGGAACCAGTCTGCGCCGGCTATTTTCCGGGTTTCCTCCGTACTGGGCAGGAAGGAAACCACCGCATCCGCCTGGGGGAGCAGGGACAGGATATCCGCTGTCCCACACACCTGCTCCACGTATTCCGGGCAGGCCTCCGGCGTCCGCTTCACGCCGATGACCCGGGCCCCCAGGGCATGGGCCAGCCGGGCAAAATGGCTGCCAATATCCCCCAGGCCCAGAACCAGGATGGTGGAATCCGCTATGGACACCACCGGGCCCTGATCGCCCCACACATGGCGGCGCTGGTCGTCCCGATATTGGGGCAGCTTTTTCTGCATAGCCAGCAGCATGGCAAACAGGTGCTCGGAAACCGCCTGACCGTAGGCGCCGGTGCAGCAGGTGAGAATCCGCTGGCCCATGATCTCCTTCCGGGCGTAGGCGTCATACCCGGCAGAGTTCAGCTGCAGCCACTGCAGCCTCTGGGCTTTCTGCACCATCTGCGGCGGAATGTTGCCCAGCACAATCTCCGCCTGGTCCACCTGCTCCTGGGTCAAAGTTTTTCTGTCCACAAACAGAAGATTCTCGTCCCCGGCCGCCTCCCGCAGCAGGCTTCTGTGCCGGCCGTTCACCGGGATCGCTGTCAAAATGGTCCGCTTCACTGTCCCGCCTCCCTTCTCTGGCGCACAATCTCAAAGGCCAGCACCCCGGCTGCCACCGAGGCGTTGAGGGAGTCAATATCCCCCCGCATGGGGATGGAGGCCACCAGATCACAGTGCTCCCGGACCAGCCGGGATACCCCATCCCCCTCGTTGCCAATGACCAGGCCAATGGGCCCCTTCAGGTCCAGCCGGTACATGGTCTCCCCGCCCATATCGGCGCAGACAAACCACAGCCCCTTCCCCTTCAGCTCCTCCATAGTCTGGGTCAGGTTGGTAACCTTGGCCACCGGCGTATAGTTCAGGGCCCCAGCGGAGGTGCGGGCCACGGTGCCGGTGAGCCCCACCGCCCGGTTCTTGGGGATAATCACCCCGTGGGCCCCGGCCAGGTTGGCGGTACGGATGATGGCCCCCAGGTTGTGGGGATCCTCTATGCCGTCCAGCAGAAACACGAAGGGCGGCTCCCCCTTCTCCTCCGCCTTCCGCAGAATATCCTCCACGGTGGCGTACTCGTAGGCCGCCGCCAGGGCAATAACCCCCTGGTGCCGGCCGGTCTCCGACATCTCATCCAGCTGCTCCCCAGACACAAAGCGCACCTGGGTGTCCCGCTTTTTGGCTTCCCGGAGCACCGTCTGAACGGGGCCGTCCTGGCAGTTTTCTTGGACAAATACCTTGTCAATCACCCGGCCGGAGCGGAATGCCTCAATCACCGCGTTGCGCCCCTCAATCTTGCCGGACTCCCGGTCTTCCCCCTGGGGAATCTCCCGCATCTCCCGGTCTCCCCGGGGCGCCGGCCGGCTGTTCCGCTGTTTTTCCTTCTGATACCGGGCAGGGCGGGGCGCTGAACCGCCCCGCCCCCCGGCAAACCTTTTCTCTTTCATGGACTCACTGTTCTCCCAATAGACGACAGCCTTGTTGTATCAATTCCAGCATCCGCTCCTGCCGGCCGCTCAGGTACAGATAGCCCATCAGGGCTTCCCATCCGGTGGCCCGGCGGTAGTCGCCGGTGGTGGCATGCTTGGCGGTAGTGGCCGGGTGGGCATTGCGCCCCCGGCGGTATACCGCCCGCTCCTCCTCCGTCAGCTCCTCCTGCAGCGCTTCCGCCATCCGGGACTGGGTCTCCGCCTTGACCAGGCGGCTGCTGGCCAGATGCAGCTCCTTGGGGGGCCGGCTGCCCTGTTCCACAATCACGGTCCGGATCACCAGCTCATACACCGCGTCCCCCAGAAAGGCCAGTGTCAGCGGCGAGTAGGTGCGGAGATCCCGGCGGGGGAGGCCAAAGGCCTCCCTTATGCCTTTCTCCATTTGACCCCTTCCCGGGTATCCTCCAGCAAAATCCCCTTGGCGGCCAGCTGGTTCCGGATCTCGTCTGCCCGGGCAAAGTTCTTGGCCTTCCGGGCTGCCTGGCGCTCCTCAATCAGCGCCTCAATATCCGCATCCAGCAGCTCCTCCTTCTGCTCCGTCTCAATCCCCAGAATGTCGCAGAGGGTTACCAGCGTCTTGGAGAGATACGCAGCGTACTCCCGGCCCATGCCGGCTGCCGCCTGGGTGTTGGCGTACCTGACCAGCTCAAACACCGCGGCAATGGCGTCCGCCGTGTTGAAATCATCGTCCATGGCCGCGTCAAACTTTTCCACAAAGGCGTCCGCCGCTGCCTTCTGCTCCTCCGTCATGGCCCCATCGGTTCCGGTCTGCTCCAGCTCCCGCAGACGCTCCGCCGCGTTGCGGATCCGCTCCAGGCCGTTCCCCGCCGCCTCCATCAAATCCGCGCTGAAGTTCAGGGGGCTGCGGTAGTGGGCGCTGAGCATGAAGAAGCGCAGCACCTGCAGGTCGTACTTCTCGCTGATGTCCCGCACCGTAAAGAAGTTCCCCAGGGATTTGGACATCTTCTTATTGTCAATGTTCAGGAAGGCATTGTGCATCCAGTAATGGGCAAACTCCTTGCCGCTGGCCGCCTCGCTCTGGGCAATCTCATTCTCATGGTGGGGGAACACCAGGTCCTCCCCGCCGCCGTGGATGTCAATCTGCTCCCCCAGATACTTCTTGGACATCACCGAGCACTCAATGTGCCAGCCCGGACGGCCCTGGCACCAGGGGGACTCCCAGTAGGGCTCCCCTTCCTTCTTGGGCTTCCAGAGCACAAAGTCCATGGGGTCCTCCTTCTGGTCCTCGCCGGTGACCAGCAGGGACCGGTTGCCGGACCGGAGATCGTCCAGGTTTTTGCCGGACAGCTTTCCATAGCCTGCAAACTTCCGGACCCGGAAGTAGACGGTGCCGTCCTCCACCACGTAGGCGTAGCCCTTGTCAATGAGCTGGGAGATCATCTCAATCATCCCGTCAATCTCCTGGGTTGCCAGGGGATGGGTGGTGGCCGGGCGGATGTTCATACCTTCCATGTCCTTCTTGCACTCGGCAATGTAGCGCTGGGAGATGACGGAGGAATCCACCCCCTCCTCCTGGGCCTTCTTGATAATCTTGTCGTCCACGTCCGTAAAGTTGGAGACGTAGTTGACCTGATAGTTCTTGTGCTCAAAGTACCGGCGCACCGTGTCAAAAAAGATCATGGGCCGGGCGTTGCCAATATGGATCAGGTTGTACACCGTAGGGCCGCAGACATACATCCGCACCTTCCCCGGCTCAATGGGCACAAATTCCTCTTTCTTCTTAGTCAGCGTATTATAAATCTTCATCCATTTCCTCCTCCGGCTCCGCCGGCAGTTCGATTCTTCCCAAAACTTTCTGTTCCAGCCGCTCCACCGATTTCCGCAGCAGAGCATTTTCCTCCTTCAGATGGTCAATATCCATCCGCACCGGATCCGGCAGATGCACCTGATCCATGTCCTCCCGGGGAAGCCGCACGTTGTTCCGCTTCACAATCCGCCCCGGCACGCCCACCACCGTGGAGTTGGGAGGCACTGGCTTCAGCACCACGCTGCCGGCGCCGATCTTGGAGTTGGCGCCGATGGTGATGGAGCCCAGGACCTTGGCGCCGGTGCTGACCATCACATTGTCCTCCAGGGTGGGATGGCGCTTGCCGGTTTCCTTTCCGGTTCCGCCCAGGGTCACCCCCTGGAACAAGGTCACATTGTCTCCGATGATGGTGGTCTCCCCGATCACCACCCCGTGGCCGTGGTCTATAAAGAACCCCTTGCCGATCCGGGCGCCGGGATGGATCTCAATACCGGTTTTCCGGGCCGTCCGCTGGGAAATCCACCGGGCCAGGAAATAATGCCTCCTCCGGTACAGCTTGTGGGCCACACGGTAAAACAGCATAGCCCGGAAGCTGGGGTACAGGATCACCTCCAGGGGCGTTTTAATGGCCGGGTCCCGCTCCCGGATAATATTGAACTCCTCTTTGATATGGTGCAGCAGTCCCATCTTTTCCTCCCGTTCCGGCCCGCTCCGGGGCTTTTACAGAAAAACTGCCATCCCGGCCGGGGACCGGAACGTGAACGTCCCGCCCCAGCCCAGAATGACAGTCTTTACTTTTTGTTCACTGTTTAGAAGCGCAGCTTCTCGTCAAAGTACTCTTTCAGCTTGGCAATGGGCACCCGCTCCTGCTCCATGGTATCCCGATCCCGGACCGTCACCGCATGATCCGTCTCCGAATCAAAATCATAAGTGACGCAGAAAGGTGTGCCGATCTCATCCTGGCGGCGATACCGCTTGCCAATATTGCCACGGTCGTCAAATTCACAGTTGTAATACTTGCACAGCTCCGCGTAGATGGCCTCCGCCCCCTCGTTCAGCTTCTTAGAGAGGGGCAGCACCCCCACCTTCACCGGCGCCAGGGCCGGGTGGAAATGGAGCACGGTCCGCACATCGTTCTCGCCGATGGCCTCCTCGTCGTAAGCACTGCACAGGAAGGCCAGGGTCACCCGGTCTGCCCCCAGGGAGGGCTCAATGACGTAAGGGATATATTTCTGTTTCAGCTCGTCGTCATAATAGCCCATGTCCTCACCGGAGACATTCTGGTGCTGGGTCAGGTCATAGTCCGTCCGGTCCGCAATCCCCCACAGCTCACCCCAGCCAAAGGGGAACAGGAACTCAATATCCGTGGTAGCCTTGCTGTAGAAGGAGAGCTCCTCCTTCTCATGATCCCGGACCCGCATTTCCTCCGGTTTGATGCCCAAAGCCTGGAGCCAGCCAATGCAGAACTCCTTCCAGTAGGCAAACCACTCCAGGTCCGTGTCCGGCTTGCAGAAGAACTCCAGCTCCATCTGCTCAAACTCCCGGGTCCGGAAGGTAAAGTTGCCCGGTGTGATCTCATTCCGGAAGGACTTGCCGATCTGGCCGATGCCAAAGGGCACCTTCTTCCGGGAGGTCCGCTGTACATTCTTAAAGTTTACAAAGATTCCCTGGGCTGTCTCCGGGCGCAGGTACACGGTGTTCTTGGCATCCTCGGTGACGCCCTGAAAGGTTTTGAACATCAGGTTGAACTGGCGGATGTCTGTGAAATTGTGCTTGCCGCAGGTGGGGCAGGGAATCTGGTGCTCCTCAATAAAGTCCTTCATCTGCTCCTGGGTCCAGCCGTCCACGGAGCCCTCCAGCTGAATGCCCTTTTCCTGGCAGTAATCCTCAATAATCTTGTCCGCCCGGAACCGCTCGTGGCACTCCCGGCAGTCCATCAGCGGGTCGCTGAAGCCGCCCAAATGGCCGGAGGCCACCCAGGTCTGGGAGTTCATAAGGATAGCACAGTCCACGCCCACATTGTAGGGGCTCTCCTGAATAAACTTTTGCCACCAAGCTCTCTTTACATTATTTTTCAGTTCCACACCTAAGTTGCCGTAATCCCAGGTATTGGCCAGACCGCCGTAGATTTCCGACCCCGGGTACACAAAACCCCGGGACTTGGCCAGCGCTACGATCTTGTCCATCGTCTTTTCCATATTTCAATCTCCTCTGTTTTCTCTATTCTCCCCGTCAATGGAATACAACATACACCGTGGTATCCCCATTGGTGACCACCGTGTTCTCATCTGCCAGGGTAACGCCAGCGCTCATATACCGCACCTTGCCGTCTACCACCATGCGGGTGGACCCGGTAACCGCCACCAGGCAATAATCTGAATCATCCTGTACGTCCTCGGCGCTGACCTCCGCGCCCTCCGCATTGACCATACCGCTGAAATCCAGCCCGGAATCTATGCCGTTCTGAACCGTGCCAATGATCAGGTCCTTCAGGCAGCCCTCATTCTCCGTGCCGTTGAAGCTCAGATAATCCTCGGCACTTGCATAGTTCAAAATGGCTTTCGCCACATTGTTCTCTACGGAAAATTCTTCCACCGATACCCGCAGATCGCCTTCCGCATCATCCGCGTAAGCCGCTTCCTCCCCACAAGTTTCCTGGTTGTACTCCTTTACCGTATCCTCCAGGAAAGTGCGCATTTCATTCTCATCATACCGGGGCGTATCAAACTCACTGTTGTCAATGCTGACGAACTCCGCGCTGACCACCGTCCGGTTTTCCTTTACAAAAATACTGTTTTCCTGCGGATCAAATTTTACGGATCCACAGCCGATTGCTGACACAGCTAAAATCCCCGTAACCACTGCGGCCAGCAGCTTTTTTCCAGCTCTCATACGCTCTCCTCCTAATCCTATCCTGCGGCTTAGTATAGTGTACCGTGAAATCCCCCAAATTTCAAGCAGTTTTTCAGCCCGTTCCACCAACAACATAGGGCGGCCTTGCCAGCCGCCCCTGTGTCCTTCTGTACCGTTTTGCCCTTACTCCGGATCATTCTCCTGGGAGCCTTCCTGCTCCTCCTGCTCCAGCGCCTTGATGCTGAGGCTGATCTTTCTCTCCTCCGGATTAAAGTCCACCACCTTAGCCCGAATCTCCTGGCCAATGGAAAGCACATCCGAAGGCTTCTCCACATGCTCCCGGGAAATCTGGGATACATGCAGCAGCGCATCCACGCCGGGCTCCAGCTCAATGAAAGCGCCAAAGTCAGTCATTCTGGCCACCTTGCCGGTGACAATATTCCCGGCCGCGTACTTTTCGTCCGCGTTGAGCCAAGGATTCTTATCCGGGAACTTCATGCTCAGGGCAATCTTGTCGCCTTTGATCTCCTTGATAAAGGCTTCCACCTCGTCGCCCACCTTAAACAGTTTCTTGGGGCTCTCAATCCGCCCCCAGGACATCTCGGAAATGTGCAGCAATCCGTCTGCGCCGCCCAGATCAATGAACGCGCCGAAGTCCGTCAGGTTCTTCACCTTGCCAGTGACAATCATTCCTTCCTCAATCCGCTCCATCAGCGCCTTCTGGGCCGCGGCCTTGCGCTCCACCAGAATCTGCTTGCGGTCGCCGATGATTCTTCTCCTGCGGGGATTGAACTCAATGATCACAAATTCAATTTCCTGATCCGCATACTTGTTCAGATCTCTCTCATATCCGTCCGAAACCAGGCTGGCCGGGATAAACACACGGATGCCATTGACCATCACGCTGAGGCCGCCGTTGAGCACCTGGGTCACCTTGGCCTTCAGGACGGTCTTGTTTTCAAATGCCTCCTCCAGCTCCTTGGCGCTGCGGTCCTGGGCCAGACGCTTGTAGGACAGGGAAACCTGGCCCTCACCGTCGTTTACCTTCAAAACCTTTACTTCCATCTCATCGCCCACGTGGACCAGCTGCGTCAGGTCCGCGGAAGAGTCGTTGGTGTACTCGCTCTTGGTCACAATACCGTCCGCCTTGTAGCCAATGTTCAGACTGATCTCGTTTTCCTTCACGCCGATCACGGTGCCCTTGACCACTGCTCCTGTACGTATTTGATTCAATGAGCCTTCCTCATTCAGTAATTGTTCAAAGCTTACTTCTGACATAAGTATGAACCTCCTCGATAATATTATTGGGGGTGCTCGCCCCTGCTGTGATACCTACGCTACGTACATGAGGGAAACATTGGGTTTTCAAGTCAACGAGTGTCTGTACAAAGTAAGTATGGCTGCACTCATCCTTACAGATATCGTAGAGCTTCTGTGTGTTGGAACTGTTCCGGCCTCCAATCACAATCATCGCCTCTACGCCCTTGGCTATCGTCTTCGCCTCCATTTGACGTTCCTGTGTAGCATTGCAAATTGTGTTCACAACACTACTATGATAACCCTTTTCCGTCATTTTTTCAACTAGTTCTTGAAATTTCTTGTGGTGAAATGTTGTCTGGCTCACCACGGTCTGTTTCCCTGTACGGGGGATTGTGTCAATTTCTTCTAATGTAGACACAACATACGGTTTTGTGTGGCACCAGCCGCAAATTCCCTGGACCTCCGGATGATTCCGGTCCCCCACAATCACCACCGTGCCCCCGGCAGCGGATGCCTCCTCCACAATCCGGTGTATTTTTTTCACAAAAGGGCAGGTGGCGTCCACCACGGTCAGCCCCTGGGCCTCCATCTTTTCCTGCACCGCCCGGCCCACGCCGTGGGAGCGGATGATTATGGTGCCCCGGTGCAGCAGCTCCAGTTCTTCCTCTCCGTTTACCACCTGCACTCCTTTGGCCGCCAGCGCCTCCACCACCTGCTCGTTGTGAATGATGGGCCCATACGTATAAATAGGAAGATTTCCCTTCTCCACCTGCTGGTACACCGTCTCCACCGCCCGGCGGACGCCAAAGCAGAACCCGGCGGTCTTAGCCAGAATCACTTCCATCCTATTCTCCCTTCCGGCCGGCCTGTCCCTGCGTTGCCTCCGGCACCCGTTCCCGGTACAGCTCCAGGATCCGGCCCACCACCTGTTCAATGTCCATCTCCGTGGCGTCCACCAGCACCGCATCCTCCGCCTGCCGCAGCGGCGCCGTCTCCCGGTTCATATCCCGCCGGTCCCGCTCCCGGATATCACGCTCGATGTCTGCCAGCTCGCAGGCCTCCCCCTTCTCCGCCAGCTCCCGGAACCGGCGCCGGGCCCGCTCCTCCGCGCTGGCGGTGAGATAAATCTTCAGGGCTGCCTGGGGCAGCACCACCGTACCAATATCCCGGCCGTCCATGATCACCGGGGTCCGCTCTGCCAGGGCCTGCTGCAGCTGGGTCATTTTCGCCCGCACCGCCGGATAGACCGAGGACCGGGAGGCCATGTTGCCCACCGCCTCCTCCCGGATCCGGCCGGTGACATTTTTTCCGCCCAGATACACCTGCTGCACGCCATTCTCGTAGGCGATGGACACCTCCGCATCCCGGCAGGCCCGGGTAATGCCTTCCTGGTCCTCCGGGGAAAGGCCCTGCTCCAAAAAGTAAATGGCCATGGCCCGGTACATGGCGCCGGTGTCCACATACACCAGCCCCAACCGTTTGGCCACCTCCTTGGCCACCGTACTCTTGCCCGCCCCAGCGGGCCCGTCTACCGCTATATTCCGATTCATACGATTCCTCTTTTCCGCTATTTGCCTTTTTTCTCTCCACACCCGCTGTCCCAGGATACCTCTTCCCTCCGGAGCGTCTGCAGAAATACCTGATTCAACGGCCCCCAGTCCTCCTTCCGGTCATCCGGAAGCCGGTCCGCCAGTTCCTTCTGGCGAATCAGTTCCCCCTCAAGAAAGGTCTGCAGGATGGGGCTTCGGGGATAGACATCCCCCTCGCCGGAGCGCATTTTGATCTCCATGACCCGTTGGATTTCCTGCCGCAGCGCATCCGGCAATTCCTGTTCCATCAGCTGCTCAAACAAAACCGGCGGCGGGCACCGCCTTTCCTCTATATAGCGGGCCGCCAACAGAGGCCGGAGGGCATAAAAATATTTTTTGTATCGGACCTGCTCCTCCTGCAGATACTGGCAGTAGGTATGGTTTGCCGTTCCATCTCTGCTGTTCGTTTGGTACGGATTTCTCCCCTCTCCAGGATGTCGATCCCCATGATAAACAGGCGGATCAGGTGCATGGCATGTTTGTTCAAATGCTTGTCGTCCTTTTTCTTATTCCGCTTGCCAATCTTGTCGTAGTCCTTGACCACATTGTGCATAACCGCCCACATATTCTCATAGTCCCGCAGCGGAAGATGCCGGTAGCTGGCATCCACAAAAATTTCCGTCTCCAGCTCCGGATTTTCCGCCTGGTCGATATACAGGCGAATGGCTCCCCGGGAGAAAGAACGATACCGCCGCTGGAAATCCTCCAGGGCGTTTTCCACAGAACGGAGAATGTGCTGTTCCCGTTCCCGCTGGGGCATAGAATCCCGGGCCAGAGCATTCTGCAGCCGCCGCAGCTGAGCCCCGGCATAGCCGCCAAAGGAGCGGATGGCCCTCTTGGACAGAAACAAACTCCGCCGCTCCCAGAGCTCCCGGCCCAGAGGCGAAAAAATCAGATAGTCCTCCGGATCCAATCCCAGGATCTCACAGGTGTTGGGATTGCATTCCAGCAGGAGCCGCACCATTTTGCTGAACACATAGAGTACCGTGTCTGTCCCCGTATCCTCATACTGTTCAAACTCGGTCAGCCCCAACAAATCCGAGGGAAGGGGCAGGGTGATCCCCCGCAGGTCAATATCACTCTCCTGGTTGGCTGTGCCGTAGGCATGGCTTCCTCCCACTTCCAGGAGCAGAATCCGTTTGCCCAGCCGCGGATTGTCCTTTAGGAAACGGTATGCTTCTGTATCCAAAAGGCTTCGGAAATCCTCCTGCATCATACTTCTTCCTTTCCGCGCTCCGCAGCCGCCTTTCCCGCCGCATACCCGGTGGACCAGGCAATCTGCAGGTTGTAGCCGCCGGTGAAGGCGTCCAGGTCCAGCACCTCCCCGGCAAAGAACAGGTTCCGGATCTTTTTGGATTCCATGGTGGCCGGCTGGATCTCTTTGACGGAGATCCCTCCCTGGGTGATCACCGCCTCCGGAAAGCCCCGGAGTCCGGTGAGCCGCACCGGAAACCGCTTCAGCGTCTGGAGCAGCCGGTGCCGCTCCTCCCGGCTCACCTGCCCCGCTGCCTGCTCCGCCGGTATCCCCGCCAGCCGCAGCACCGCCGGAATGGCCTTGGCCGGCACCAGGGCACCCATTAAATTTTTCACCTGCCGTTTGGGATTCTCCGCCAGCTCCCGCTGCAGCCGGGCATCCAGCTGCTCCTCCGCCAGGGCCGGCTTCCAGTCAATCTCCATGTCCAGCGGCCCTTTTTCCAGCTCCCGGGCAATCCGGCTGCTGGCAGACAGCAGCACCGGACCGCTGACGCCAAAATGGGTAAACAGCATTTCCCCAAACTCCTGGACCAGCTTTTTCTTTCCCTTTTTGACGCAGACTTCCACGTTCTTCAGGGACAGTCCCTGAAGCTCCCGGGCCGGCGAGCCGTCCCCCAGCTCCGCCTCCAGGGGCACCAGCCCGGGACGCAGGTCCGTGACGGTGTGGCCCGCCCCCCGGGCCCAGCCGTATCCGTCCCCGGTGGAGCCGGTGGAGGGATAGGACAGGCCGCCGGTGGCCACGATTACCGCATCCCCATACAAGGGGGCTGCGTCCCCGTATACGGGGGCCGTGTCCCCGGGCCGGAGCGCCGCTGCGCCGTGGCCTGGGGCACGCTCCCCCGCCAGCGCCACCCCCCGGCAGGCCCCGTCCTCCAGGAACAGGGACTGCACCGGGCAGTGCAGGCGGATTTCCACCCCCAGGGCTTCCAGGGCCCGCTGGAAGGTGCGGATCACATCCGAGGACTTGTCTGACTGGGGGAACACCCGGTTCCCCCGCTCCACCTTCAGCTTCAGCCCGTGATGCTCCAGCCAGTCCATCAGCTTGCCGCTGCCAAAGCGGCTGTAGGAGGAATAGAGGAACTTGGGATTGCTCACCACGTGGGCCAGGAAATCCTCCTGGCTGCAGGCGTTGGTGACATTACACCGGCCCTTGCCGGTAATGTACAGCTTCTTGCCCAGCTTTTCATTTTTTTCCAGTACGGTTACGGAGGCCCCTGCCTCCGCGGCAGCCGCCGCGGCCATCATTCCGGCAGCGCCGCCGCCTACCACAACCACTCTTCCCATCTTTTACCCTTCCGATTTGTCCGCCCACTCCGGTGGGCGCTCTTCCCATCTATCCGCCAAGCTTAAGGCTTTGTTTCTGTAACGTGAACATCATATCACGGGAACCGCCGGTTTGTAAATAAAAATCCTGCTCGGCAGGATTCTCCGCTAAAATAGAAAAACCGGCGCCCGCTTATTTGCCGGACACCGGTCCTCTGCCCCGGAAAGCACCTGACGGGGCGCCTCCGCTCACGTTTCTCCCATTACCCGTCTCAGTGCTGCCTGCTGCTTTTCCCGGGCCTGCTCCAGGTCATCAAAATCCCCCAGGTCCCGCAGATCCACGCCGGAGGTGTCCACCCCCACATCAGGGTACTCCTGCCGGCTGCGGATGGTGGCGGGGATCTCCCCTGCCAGCTGGCCCGCCGCGCTCTCCGCCCGTAGCAAACACACCTGCTCTAGGGTTTCCACCGCCAGCTGGTGGTCCTGGTAGGAGCAGAAGGCGGTGGGATCCTGCTCCACATAAGGGGCAATTCGTTCCGCCATCTGCTGCAGCCTCACCTGGAACAGGCCGCTGGCAAAGTATTCGGTCAGCAGTTCCGAAAAATATTCCCGGTAGCGGGCAAAATATTCGTCCACCTGCATCAGCTGATGGTACAGGGGACGGTTCCGCATCACCTCCCCCTCCGCCGGCGTGTAGATGGGGTAGTTGATCAGAAGATAGGGATCCTGGATCGGCTCCTCCATTCCCAGGGCATAGGTGCCAAAGGCCAGATTGTAGTCCCAGGGAAGGATGGAAATCCGTCCGTCCTTCTCATACAGGAAGTAGTTGTGGCCGGTGCGGCCCAGGTAGCTGTCCCAGTTCATCACAAACACCTGTACGGTGAAGTACCGGAGTACCTCATCCACCTCCACCGCCTGCTCCAGACCCTCCCCGGTGGAGAGAATCCGCAGGGCCTCTATGAGCCGGTCCTGGTCGGCCTGGGAGACCGCAAATTTGGCGTTGCGGAAAATATTCTCGTACTGCGCCGGTTCCTCCCCGGTATAGCGCAGAGCCACGTCCGCATTTTCCGCCTGCAGGGAGCGGTAGTCCGGCTTGTATAGCTGCCCGTAATCCTCCCCGAAATTCCGCCGGGCAAAGCTCTCCTCCGGCTCCTCCACCGCCAGGAAAAGCCCCCAGGGCTCCTGATTCACCGTCACCCACACAAAGCTGCACAGAGGGGACGGCACCTCCATAAAACCCATCATATCGTAGGCCAGCCAGGTTTTCAGATAGCTGTTGTCCTGGAAGGATGCGTCCAGGGAAAATTTGTCCAGTCCATAATAGTGGCCTCCGTCCAGGTAGTGGTCAAATTCCAGCTTCAGGCTGTACCGGAGCAGGCCATATTCCTGGGTCAGCCGCCGGGAATTGTTCCCTTTGGCCCGGATGCCCACCTGCCGGAATTCCTCCCCGTCTATAGTCAGCGTACAGGGGGCATAGTCTTCCTCCCCCGCCTCCTCCAGAAAGCCCTGCCAGTCCCGCATCTGAATGTCAATGGTGTGGACCCGGTCCGAGTCAAACAGCTGGGCGGCATAGTCCGGGTCCTGCGGGCTGTCTGGCTCCCCGCTCCATGCCAAAAGAAACAGAGAGAGGACCGCCGCCAGCGCGATCCCCACTATGCAGATCTTATCGATTGCCCTGTGCCCGATCATACGCCGTCACCCCATATAGTCGCCGTTGTAGGAGACCAGCACCACCTGGCTGACCCCTTCCACGGCCTGCAGCTCCGAAAGGAAATCGCTGTCGTCTGCCCGCAGCCGCACCTCGTAATTCAGCTCCACCTGCCCCGGCTCCAGGCTTTTGCTTTTCAGGTTCATCCGCTTCACCCGGGTCCGGACCAGCTCCCGCACCCGCTGCTCCCACTGGCTGTCCGCGCAGTGCACCACCAGGATGTACGGGGAATCCACCGTCTTCTTTCTGGCAAAGAGCAGAAGCACCAGGCCGATAAAAAGGCTCCCCAGCACCGCCAGGGGGATCAGCCCTGCTGCCAGCACAATGCCCGCGGCAATGCTCCAGAACAGGAAGGCAATATCCAACGGCTCCTTGATGGCTGTGCGGAAACGGACAATGGACAGGGCGCCCACCATGCCCAGGGACAGCACCACATTGCTCACCACCGCCATGATCAGCAGTGTGGTAATGAGCACCAGGGCCATGAGGGTTACCCCAAAGCTGGGGGCGTACATGATCCCGCTGTAGCATTTCTTATATACAAAAAAGATAAACAGACCCAGCAGGAAGGCAAACACCAGCGCCAGCGCGGCGTCCGCCAGGGCAATCTCCCCCATATTTTCCAAAAAGCTGGAATCAAAAATATCCCGAAATGTCATGTTCTCCGTCTCCTTCCCGGTTATCTCTCCACCGGCAGTTTTTCCGGCCGCCGCCGTTTTCTCTTCCGCTTCTCAGCCAAACCGCCTGCAAAGGGCGTACTTGGAGCAGGCCGCCGCCTGCCTGCCCGGCACCTGGACCGCCGCCCGCACCAGATCCGGCAGAAAGGCATCGTACTTGACCTCCAGGACGGTGCTATTCTCCAGGACCTCCAGCCGAAATCCCCGGACATCCAGGAAATCCCGGTTCCAGAGGCCGGAGCGCACCGACCGGTCCAGCGTCACCCGCACATTTCCCGGGCCGTAGAGGAAGGCCTCCCGGTCATAGCAGACAATGGTGCGGGGGGCCAGCCCCTCTCCCCGGATCTTGCTGTACAGCTCCACCAGCAGCGGCTCACCGGACTCCAGGAGAAACGCCGTCTCCCCCGCCAGCAGGCGTTCCACCTGCTCCCGGGACAGCCGTGCCGTCCGCTTGCCGCAGAGGCCGTGCACCTTGATTTTCTTTTCCAGGCGGATGAAGCCGGTGTCTGTTCCATAATAGCGAAGCCGGAACTTCTCCCTCCGGTCCACGCCGTCCACCTTCTCCCGCAGTGCCCGGTCATAGGGGGTATCCCAGTAAAGGCTGGTAACCCGGTAGCTTCCGTCCGGCCCGGCATGGGGATCCCGGGGAAACAGCCGGCGCAGCCGCCGGGCCAGTACCAGATCCTCCCCCGGAGAGATCTGGTGCTTCCACTCGTGGCGCAGCCCCAGGGGCCGCGGGGAATCAATCGTCGTAATCGCTATCTCCGTCCTCTCCATCTGCGTCATAGTTGGAGCCGCCGTCGTCATAATTGCTGTCTCCGTACCCGCTGTTCCCGCTGTCATAATTGCTTCCACCGTCATCGTAATTGCTGTCCCCATAGTCCGTGACGCCGTCGCTGTTGGGGCCGTAGTCCGTGTCATTGTAGTCCGTCACACCGTCATTGTTGGGGCCGTAGTCCGTGTCGTTGTAGTCCGTCACGCCGTCATTGTTGGGGCCATAGTCCGTGTCGTTGGCTGCAGGTGTGCTCTCAGCCGCCGGGCTGCTCTCCCCTGCCGGAGTGGTGGCCGTGGGAAGCGCTTCCCGCTCCGCTTTCAGAATCTTGCCGGTCCGGGCATCCACATCGTACTCGTATTCCACGCCGCCGGCCGTGAATTCCAGCTCATAAATGGGAGTTCCGTCATCCAGGTCGAATTCCCGGTCGTCAAAGGCCGCATCCGCCGCCTTCACATTGGCCTGGGCCAATGCAATTTCCTGGGCCTTTTCCAGCGTGATGTAGGAGGAAGGCTCTCCGTCCTGAGCGTACTGGGGATCGTAATCATCCCCGTCAATCGTCACCACGCCGGAAGTCAGGGTCAGGCCCTCCGCCGTCTGGCGGGCACACAGGCTCATGTCTTCCAGAAAATCATCCTCCTGCAGCACGGAGCCGGGCTCCAGCTGCAGGATGATGTTCTTCGGGTTGCCGTCCAGGTCCTCCACAAAATAGCCCGCCTCGTGGATTTCTCCGATCAGCCCCTCCAACACCACATCGCATTCTTTTCCCACATAATCCGGGTAAGCGGCTACAATCTGCTCACCGTCTGCATTTCCGCCTTCCAAAGCGGTTACCTGCCCTTCCCGGTTGTAGGTGATCACAATTTCCGGGTTCACGCTCAGGGTCAGCTGCCCTGTCTCCGCCAGAGGGGCGGATGTGGCCGGGGATTCCGCCGCGCCGCAGCCGGCAAGAAGGAACAGTGCCAGGGAAGAGGCCGTTGCTGCTGCTGTGATTTTTCTTCTTAACTTCATAATGTTCTCCTTTCGGTTCGGTTTGTTTTTTACCTTTCTATTCATAGAATACGCAGTGGATCTCCGGAAAGCGGGGTAGGAGAAAAAATTTTTTAATCATTTTCATCATAGGAGGAATCCCCCTCCTCCTCATACCCGGAATTGCCCTCCTCCGGCTCCGAATAGGGGGAAGCTGCCTCATAGCCGGAATCCCCCTCCGGTTCGGGGGCCGCCTCCTCATAGCCCGAATCCTCCTCCGGTTCCTGATAAGGCGAGGTCGCCTCATAGCCGGAATCCCCGCCGGCATCCTCCGCCGGCTGCGTGGCCGGCGGCACATAGGAGGTGGTGGGTTCCCCATAGCCGGAATCGCCGTATGCCGAATCGCCATAGCCGGAATCGCCCGTATCCGCTGGCGCGGCGGTTGTTGCCGGCGGTGCCGATGTAGCCGGCGGTACCTCCGTAGACGGGGATGCCGTGGTGGGCGGAGGGGCCGCCGTGGACATTTCCGCAGGGGCCGCCGTGGTGGGCTCCGCCTCCGGAGCCGTGGAGGCGGCCGTGCTTCCCTCCTGGCTCTCCGTCCCAGGATCTCCGCGGTAGGGGATCACCTCCAGGGTCACCGACAGCCGGTCTTCCAGGAATGCGGATACCTGCGTCCGCAGCTCCACGCCATACTCCTGAAACAACTGTTCATCCGGCGTGTCCAGGGAGATCACCACCACACCGCCCTCGGACAAAAAGCCCATGGCAATGGCGCGGTCAATCAGCTCATCCGACACGGTTACTTTATCCTTCCCCTTGCCGCTGTAGCCGTCCAGCAGCTGCCGCCCGTCCTCATTCAGCCCTTCCAGCTCCACCACGGTTCCACGGCTGTTCAGATCCAGGCGCACCTCCGGATTGATGTACAGATATACCGAGGAGTAGACGGTAGAATACGCCTGATACCACCGGAGCCCCAGCACCAGGACCAGGCATGCCGCCAATGCGGCAACCCCGCTGGCAATCCACCGGAGCCGGGGGCCATGCTTTTCCGCGGCATCCCGCATCAGCACCGGGTTCTCCACCATATCCCCCACCTGATAGTGGAGATTGGCTGCTTTCCGGAAGCGCCCTGCCTCATCCAGAAGTACGGCGTAATCCGGTCTGCATTCCATAACCAAATATTTCATTTTGCCGTCCCCCCTTTCAGGACCTGGCGGATATGTCCGCGGATCATCTCGTAGCCATTGGTGTGGATCAACAGCAGCGCCACCAGATACCGGCGATGCCGCTCCAGAGTCTTACGCTCCGCTGCCCCCTCCGCCAGCCGTGCCATGGGGAGTCGCCGTGTCCGCAGAAATTCCTCCAGGACCCCCGGCGTCTCCACTGCTCGACGCAGGGCCCTCCGGCACGCCTCCAGCGTCCGCTCCTGCCGGGGGCAGTTGTCCGCCACATCCCCCAGCGTTACGCCAAACTCTTGCATCTGCCGGGACAGCTCCGCAATCTCTGCGCGGGTGGCCTCCCTCTCTGATAGCTCCTGGTGCTGGTCCTTTTCATCTGCCAGCCGCTCCCCCAGGGTGGCCGCTTCCTCCCCCTCCGCCGCATCCAGGGAAATTACCTGCCAGTGCCTTTGCTCCCGGCGGCGATAGTCAATCAGCCGGTTCCGGATCAGCACCGCCGCGTACCGCAAAAAAGCGCCCCGCAGGCGGGAATAGCCCTGAATTGCCTCGTGGAACGCAATCATGGCAATGCTCAGTTCGTCATCGTGCCCCTCCACCGGCGGCCGATGCAGAAATCTGGCCGTCTCCGCTTTAATAAAAGGAAGATAGGCGCGAATCAGCTCATCGGCTGCCTGCGAATCCTCCCTTGCCCGCTCCACCTGCCGCAGGATTTGTTGTCCTTCCTCCATGCAGTCATTCCCTCCCTATATAGAATACGCATGCGCTGTTTTCAAACCGGGGTATTCCATTCTTTTTTTACGTTCCTCTTTGCTACAAATACCCAGTATATATTTAATAGGAAGAAAATCAAATTTTGGTAAGGGGGATGTAAAATCCAGGTTAAGTCCTTCCGGACAAATGGCCGTTCCTGCAGAAAAGGCGGGTGTGAATGAAAACAGACGTTTCCATTCACACCCGCCTCTGGGTTTCATCTCTTATGAAAAAAGCCTTTGGGAACAGCTGCCGCTTATTTCACCGGCGTCACCGAGCACTCCACCTCGCCCTGTACCGGCAGGCTTCCTTCCCGCTGTGCCTTGCGGTATTTAAAGAACTCCAGCGCCACCTGGGGGAACAGCGCATAGGAAAGGACATCCTCATCCTGCTCCTTCCACTCCGCCATCTCCTTTTCCAGCTTGGGCAGCTCCGGCTCCAGCAGATCCGCCGGACGGCAGGTAATGGGCTTTTTGTCCCCGATTACCTTCTTCTGCACCTCCGGGTTGAAGGGACGCACCGTCTGGCCATACTCGCCGGACAGAATGGCCTTGGTCTCTGCGGTGGCCATCTTATAGCGCTCTCCCATCAGCACGTTGAACACCGCCTGGGTGCCCACAATCTGGCTGGAGGGCGTAACCAGCGGCGGCATACCCATATCCTCCCGCACCCGGGGAATTTCCTTCAGCACATCGTAGAACTTATCCTCCGCGCGCTGCTGCTGCAGCTGGGAGACCAGGTTAGACAGCATACCGCCGGGCACCTGGTACCGCAGAGTGTTGATGTCCACGCCCAGGACCTTGGGATTCAGCAGGCCGCTCTTCAGGGCGTCCTCCCGCAGCGGGCGGAAATACTCGGCAATTTCGCTGAGCAGGTCCTGATTCAAGCCCGTATCGTATTCGGTTCCCCGGAAGGTTTCCACCAGCACCTCCGTGGAGGGCTGGCTGGTCCCCTCGCCAAAGGGTGACATGGCTGTGTCAATAATATCGCAGCCGGCTTCTACCGCACGCATATAGGTCATACTGGCCACACCGCTGGTGCAGTGGGTGTGCAGCTCCAGGGGAACATGGATGTTCTCCTTTAGGACCTTAACCAGGGCCTCCGCTTCATAAGGGACCAGCAGGCCGGCCATGTCCTTGACGCAAATGGAGTCTGCACCCATATCCTCCATACGCTTGGCCAGGTCTACATAGTACTCGTGGGTGTACGGCTCTCCGATGGTGTAGGAGATGGCGGTCTGCACATGGCCGCCTTCCTTCTTAGTGGCCTTCACTGCGGTCTCCAGGTTCCGCACATCGTTGAGGGCGTCAAAAATCCGGATAATATCAATGCCGTTGGCGATGGATTTCTGCACAAAATACTCCACCACATCGTCCGCATAATGGCGGTAGCCCAGAATATTCTGGCCGCGGAACAGCATCTGGAGCTTGGTATTCTTAAAGCCATCCCGGAGCTTCCGAAGGCGGTCCCAGGGGTCCTCCTTCAAAAAGCGGAGGGCCGCGTCAAAGGTGGCGCCGCCCCACACCTCCACGGCGTGGTATCCCACCTGGTCCATTTTATCTACAATCGGGAGCATCTGTTCTGTGGTCATCCGGGTGGCAATCAGGGATTGATGCCCATCCCGCAGAACCGTCTCCATAATTTTAACAGGTTTTGCCATTTTTTACGTTCCTCCTATTTCACCCCGAACACAGCCATAAAGGTACCGGCCGCCACCGCCGTGCCAATTACGCCTGCCACGTTGGGACCCATGGCGTGCATCAGCAGGAAGTTGGTGGGATCATACTCCGCGCCCACTTTCTGGGAAACACGGGCCGCCATGGGAACAGCCGAAACGCCGGCGGAGCCGATCAGCGGGTTGATCTTTCCTCCGGACAGCTTGCACATCAGCTTGCCCAGCATCACACCGCCAAAGGTGCCGAAGGCAAAGGCCACCAGTCCCAACCCTACAATCTTCAGAGTATCAGCCTGCAGGAACGCCTGGGCGGATGTGGTAGCGCCCACAGAGGTGCCCAGCAGGATCACTACGATGTACATCATTGCGTTGGATGCAGTTTCCGTCAGCTGACGGACCACGCCGCTCTCCCGGAACAGGTTACCCAGCATCAGCATGCCCACCAGCGGCGTAACACTGGGCAGGATCATGCAGACCACAATGGTGATCACAACGGGGAACAGGATTTTCTCCAGCTTGGAAACCGGGCGAAGCTGGCCCATCTTGATTCTTCTCTCCTTATCCGTGGTGCACAGCTTCATGACCGGAGGCTGGATCAGCGGAACCAGAGACATGTAGGAATAGGCAGCCACCGCAATGGGCCCCAGCAGAGCCGTCTGCCCCAGCTTAGAAGCCAGGAAAATGGAGGTGGGGCCGTCCGCTCCGCCAATGATGGAGATGGCCGCAGCGGCGGGCCCGCTGAATCCCAGCAGCATTGCCAGGAAGTAAGCCACGTAGATGCCCAGCTGCGCTGCCGCCCCCATGAGGAAACTCTGGGGATTGGCGATCAAAGGCCCAAAATCCGTCATGGCGCCCACTCCCATAAAGATCAGGGACGGCAGAATAGCCCATTCATCCAGCTGATAAAAATACCACAGCAGGCCGCCCTCCTCAATGATGGGGGGATAAATATTCACCAACAGCATGCCAAAGGAAATAGGTACCAGAAGAAGAGGCTCAAAGCCCTTGGCAATGGCCAGGTACAAAAAGACACACGCCACCAGAATCATCACATAGTTTCCCCAGTACAAAGTGGAAAACGCTGTCTGATCCAGCAGGTTCATTACGGTTTGTCCAATACTCATGATTTTTCCTCCTCTGAGACCGGTTATCAATTCATGGTGGCGATCAGGTCACCAACTTCCACCGGGTCTCCTTCCTTGAGGACAATCTGTGCTACGGTGCCATCCTGAGGAGCCACCACCGGGATCTCCATCTTCATGGCCTCCAGGATTACAATGCTGTCGCCAGCTTTCAGAGCCTGGCCAGGCGCAGCCACAACCTTCCAGATTTTGCCGGCCACAGCCGCTTCCACGCGCACACCGCCGGGCTCTCCCGCCGGGGCCGCCGCCGGAGCAGGTGCCGCCGGAGCAGGTGCAGGTGCTGCTGCCGGAGCCGGGGCCGCCGCCGGAGCACCCACAGGCTCCACCGTCACATCGTATGCCACGCCGTTTACCGTAATCTTATAAGTGTTCATCTCTCGCTTTCCTCCTGTTTTCACCTTATTTGCTTTTCTTGATGGACGTTACTTTAAATCTACCGCCACAGGTATCTGCCACCGCTGCCAGAATGGCCGCGGCCACCGGGCCTTCCACCTCATCCGCCACCGAAACCATTGCGCTTTCCATAGTGCCGGGGCCAGCGGGGGCTGCCGGAGCCGGTGCTACCGGAAGGGGGGCCTTTGCCGGGGCTGGCGCTGCCGCAGGCGCTTTCACAGGCTGTTCTTTGGCCATTGAGCGTTCCATCTTGTTCACAAACTTGAACAGGGAAATCACAAAGGTCAGGAAAATTAAAACCACGAACACGGTTCCCAGGCCGACCACCATGTTCATCAATCCCTCCTGCATGGCTTCGCCCAAGCTTGTGTCCGCCGCAGTGGTTGCCAGATTGCTGGCTGCCAAAAAAGTCATGTTTTTCACCTCTTCTTTGTAGAATTTTGCTTTCTCTCCCATTATATATTAAAGCATCTAATCCAATTTCGCAAGAAAAAATTAAGAAAAATTTTCGCTTATTTTTTCGGAAAGAAAAACCACCTTTTCAGTTTGTTTTCTTTTTAACTTACTCTGAAAGCCTGGTCGCAAAGCATAGCGGGCAGACTGCTTGCAGGCTAGCCCGCTTATGCTTTAGCGACGCTAACCTGTATGAGCAAATAGGCCGAAGACCGGATTGCGAATACAGGTAGGATTGCGGGAGTGCGCAGCACGGAGCAATCCGAGGGCTTTCATGGTTGGTGATGCCCGCGCCAGCGGGCATGTAGGTTTTCTTGGAAAGCCCTTGCATACAGGCGGCCATCCTGCTCCTCCGCCTCCACCCAGCAGCCGTTTCCCAGCTGCCAGTCGTAATAGGAGGAGGGCGGTACGCTCAGGGCAGACATCAATGCCATAATGGTGCCGCCATGAACCACCAGGGCGGCTGACCGGCTCTCCGCCTGCCGGGCATCCTGCAGCACCCACCGGAATGCCTCCAGGCAACGCTGCTGAAACGCCTCCCGGGACTCCCCGCCGGGAAAGCCGATGGTCCCGCCGCTGTCAATCCACCGCTGGTAATCCGGATTTCCCGTCAGGTCCCGGTAGTTCTTATACTCAAAGGCGCCAAACAGGCACTCCGCCAGCCCCGGCACCACCGTCACCGGGCGGCCCGGATACAGGATAGCAGCGGTTTCCAGACACCGGCGGCGGGGGCTGGCGTAGATCCGGTCCGCCTCCGGCGCCCGGCATTCCTCCAGCGCCCGCCGCCCCTCCTCCGTCAGGCTCTCATCGGTTGTACCCACATACCGCTTTTCCCGGTTTCCCGGCGTCTCCCCATGGCGGACCAGCACAATCTTCACAGGCAGTTCACCACCCTCTCCGCCAACACCAGCACCAGCAAAATGGAAAGCTCACAGATTTGCACAAAATAACCGGCCAGATCCCCAGTAGCCCCGCCAAACTCCCGGTAGGAAAAATACCGGTAATAGCCGAACACCGCCAGCGCCGTCACTGTGGCCAGGCCGCCGTAGAGAGGGGAGAGGACTACCATGAAGGCACTGCACGCCAGAATGCTGGCCAGCATCACCCAGCGCACCTGGCGCTTTTGCGCCTGCTCCGCAAAGGATGCCATCATCCCCTTTTTCCTGGCCTGCCGGAAGGATACCACCGCCAGGCCGCTGTAGGAGCGGGACAGGAAAAAGCCGGCAGCCACTGCCCCTAGCTGTTCCCCCCGCAGTTCACTCCAGCCGCCGCTGGTCAGAAGGAAATAGACAATTCCCCCCAGTATGGCAAAAGCGCCGGTGTGGGAATCCTTGAGGATTTCCAGTTTCCGCTCCCGCTCCGCATGGGAGCTGCGGGCATCTACCGTGTCCAAAAATCCGTCCAGATGGATGCCGCCGGTAACCGCCACCGGAATCACCGTCAGCCCCACGGTGCGGAACCAGCTGCCCAGCTGCAGGGAACCGCACAGATGCCAGAATCCCACCTCCAGCAGGCCGATCACCGCGCCAATCCACGGAAAAAAGCATATAGCGTAGCGCATGTTTTTCTCTGTCCACTCCAGCCGCGGCATGGGGATCCGGGAATACATGGCAAACGCAATCACAAAGGATGCAAACATATCGGATTACTCAGCTTTCAGAATTTTTTCCACTTCCACCACATACATGGTGTGATAGTCCTTGTCCGGATACCAGCGGCTGTCGCAGTCCGGCTCCACAAAGCACTCCGGCTTCAGGTCCTGGGCGTACAGCTTGCGGCCGATCACCGTCAGACGGGCCTCGTCAAAGTAAGGCGTCTCCCCCTGGTGAAGCACCGTCAGCCCCGCCTTCTGCACCTTGTCCTCATCCCGTCCGGAAACCTTTCCCATATAGCCCAGCATCTGCCGGTGCTCCGGTCCGAAAAAAGTCAGGGACAGGGTGTCCGCCGCATCCACAAATGCCTTGGTATACCGCTGCGGGCGGATAAACACAAAGGCAACGTTCTTTCCCCAGAGAAATCCTAGGCCGCCCCAGGCGGCTGTCATGGCGTTGACCTTTCCTTCCTTCTCCGCTGCCACCAGCATCCACTCTTTCCCAATCAGGGTAAACGGGTTCTCCGTCCACTGCTCCGGGAGCAGTTCCTTCCAGTTTTTCATAGTCGAACCTCCTCTGCTTTTCGCAAAAATATCTTTAAAACGAGGAAGTGGGCGACCCTACGGCCGCCCGCTGACAAGATTGCCTGTACTTTTTGTACATCCCCTTTTCCCGCTTTTTTATTATACCGGTTCTTAATTCAGAAATCAAGCAGTTTTGAGAAATCTTTGCGGCCAAATATCTGCCAAATTAATGAACAAGGAAAGCTGCTGCCACACGCCGCAGGCACCAGCCCCAGGACAAAGGCTCCACCGCGTTTTCTGCCACCAAAGGATATTCGGCTGCCACCTCCCCATTCAGCTGGTACACCACCTTGCCCACCGTCTCTCCCGCCGCCACAGGTGCGGTCAGCAGGCTTTCCTGCTGCACCTCCTGCTCCACGGCCTCGTCCTCCCGCAGAAGCAGCTGCAGGGAAGGGACGGCATCCGCCGGCAGCCCCACCGTCACCACCGCCTGGCCGGACAGGTCCCCATCCGCCGGAATGCCGTTTTCCACCCGGATGGGGGACAGGCTGGGCTCCTGCCACACCTCCCGGTATTGGTACGCCTCCAGCCCGTACTCCATCAGCTTCCGGGTATCTGCCCATTTGTAGCCGCGGTTGTTGGGCCAGCCACAGGCCAGGAGGGCCACCACATAGGTCCGCCGGTCCTGCCGCAGCGCCCCTACATAGCAGTAGCCGGCATTGTTGGTAAAGCCGGTTTTGCCGGAGAGGGCGCCCTCCATCATGGAGAGGAAGGCGTTGTGGTTGGCGCAGGTGAAGGAACGGCTGCCGCTGACATCGGTGAAGGAATAGGAAGCAGTACGGGTGATCTCCAGGAACTGCTCATTCTGGATGCAGTAGGACATGATCCGTGCCAGGTCCCGGGCCGTGGTGGAGTGGATCCCGGTCTCATCCGCCGCGTCCAGGCCGTTGGGGGTGATAAAATAGGTGTCCAGGCAGCCCAGGTCCCAGGCCCTCTGGTTCATTTTCTCCGCAAAGGCCTCCACGCTCCCCGCCAGCCCCTCCGCAATCACCACCGCCGCGTCGTTGTAGCTCTCCAGCATCATGGCGTACAGCAGATCCTTCAGCCGGTACTGCTCCCCCTCCTGCACGCCCAGGTGCACCTTGGGCATGGAGGCCGCATAGGCGGAGGCCTCATACACATCCTCCGGATTTCCCTCCTCCAGGGCGAGAATACAGGTCATAATCTTCGTCGTGCTGGCCATGGGCAGCTGCTGGTCCCCGTTTTTGGCATACAGCACCCGGCCGGAATCCGCGTCCATCAGCACCGCCGCCTGGGCATAGAGCTGGCTCTCCGCCGGGGCCTCCCCCCGGGCCGGAGACGGTGCCAGCAAAAGAAGGGCGGCGGCCAGCAGACAGAGGAAACGTTTTCCCATTGGGCCCTCCCGTCAAACCATTGTCTTTCTTTTACTATATTCCGGAAGCCCGCAAAATAGCCGCAGGAGAAGGATCCTGCCGGGTAAGATTCTCCTCCTGCGGCGTCTCGCCAAAAAGGGTGCGCCGGAAGGCGCACCTTTTCTTTTCCCTTACAGCTCCACGGCCCGCACGGTGGCGGCAAGGATCCTGGCGGTCTGCTCAATCCCGTAACGGCTGCTGTCTATGGTCAGGAAATAGTTTTCCATCTCCCCCCAGCCGCTGTCCGTGTAATAGTTGTAATAATATTTTCTGTCCTTATCCTGCTTGCGGATACGGCTCCGGGCCTCCTTCTCATCAATGTTGAAACGCTTCTTGATGGTCTCCAGCCGGGATTCCATAGGCGCGTAGATGAAGATATTCAGCATATCCTTCCGGTCCCGCAGCACATAGTCGGCTGCGCGGCCTACAATCACACAGCTCTCCCGGTTGGCCAGCTCCCGGATCACCTGGCACTGCACATTAAACAGCACATCATTGATGGGAAGCGTATGATTGGGATAGCTCTGCACGTGGTTGCCGGCGTACAGCCACGGGTTGGCGCCCTTTTCATCCGCAGCAGCAAACTGCTCCGGATCTGCGCCCACCTTCTGGGCAGCCATCTCAATCAGCTCCTTATCATAAAAGTTCAAATTCAGCTCTGCTGCCATCAGCTTGGCTATGGCTCTCCCATTACTTCCAAACTGCCGCCCCACGGTGATAATTCTTCTCGACATAGCCATCCCCCTTTTCTAAAATCGAATACAACGGTCCCTTTTTCTCTATTATACCTCGTCTTCGTGAATTTGCAATATTTTTTCTGCAAACTCGTGAAATTTAACTTCTTTTACAGCTTGTCTTTTCTATTTTCAGGCACGACCTAACCCTGGCAGCCGGGGAGGCTGCGCGGGCGAGGAAGACCGGATAGCCGGGCATACCAGAGGCCGCCGGAAACGGCAAGCGTTTCCGGCGGCCTCTGCCCGTCACATTTTAAATTGGGGGGACCGGTCAGTCTACCAGGTCGCACAGCGGCTGGATAACCTCCTCGATGGCCTCCAGGGCCTCGGAAGGAAGCTGATCGTACCCTTCCTTTTCCGTGTACTTCATGCTGATAAAGCGGCGGCGGCGCTTCATGCCCTCCTGGAGCTTGCGCAGGTACTCCCTGTCCTGCATATCCGGCACAAAGCCCTCCCACTCCATGATCTCCAGGCTCTTGAAGGGCCCCCAGGGCTTGAATTCCGCCTGGCCCTCCACAATGTGCTCAATGATTCCCAGGGTGTCCGAAGGCTTCACCTTCTTGCCCATGAAATCCCCGGTGTTGATGATGTAGCAGTCAATGCCTCTCTCGTCCACCAGCCGTTTGAATTTCACATAGTCGTACTTCAGCGGATAGGTGCGGAACGGGTTGGCATAGGGCTCGTAGACCAGCGCGTTGACGTCCACACCCTTCAACAGGTTCTCCGCAGAGCTCCGCTTGGTCGCCAGGGTGGCGCCCATGGCGGAGGCCAGCGCCCCTCCCTTGACCTTGATGATGGGCGGAAGGGTAGGGTCCTTCATGATCCAGAAGATGGCGTTCACCGGCTCTTCAATCTTGTCAATACGGTTGGGGGACCACAGCTTGGACTTGATGGCCCGGCCGTTGCCGTTGCGGATATCCTCCGTCACCAGCACCACCTTGCCGTCCTCATCCCGGGTGGCGCCGCAGTTCTGCACCGTCAGCAGATACTGGCTGGCCTCGCAGGAAAGCGGGTAATCCGCCGTCTTGTCAAAGTAGGTGGGCTCCATGGCAATGGAGGAGCCGGTCTTGGAATTGATGATAAACGCATCATCATGGAGGATGGTGATGTCATACTTTCCGTTGTGCCGGTTGTGGGTGATGGTGGATTTGCCGGATCCGGACAGGCCGAATACGCTGGCCACAAACTTTTTGCCGCCGGGCAGGTTGTAGCGCTTCTGGCCGCCGTGGCATGCCACATAGCCGTTGCGGTTGGCAATGGCCCAGGCAATGGTCAGGGTTCCCTTCTTAAACTCACCAAAATACCGCATGCCCAGGATGGCCGCGCAGTTCTGCTCCGTATTAAAGTAGGCCAGGCCGTTGGGATGCTCCGGATGGCGCCAATCCGGATCCGCAAAGATGTAGATATCCCCCTCATGCTCAATGGGGCGGGACTCCTTGTACATGCGGACATAGTCCTCCGACAGATACTGGAAGTTCAGCATCCAGGAGTACAGATTGTTCTCAAAGCCTTCCGGGATCAGCAGATGTGCCTTCACCATAAACTCCGGATCCAGGCCAATGTACACCTCCGCATGGTACATCTTCTTAAACCGGGTGTTGTAGGATGCCTCCATCAGCTTCTTGTCCAGGTCCGCCGTGTCCACGCCGGGCTCTCCGGCCACCCGCCGGGCAACCGCCGTGCGGCCGGTCACCGCGCCGTCATTGGAGAGCAGCACCACTGCATCCGATGGAAGGCCAAAGGTCTCCCCCCGGTACACCGGCATGTCCGTGACAATGGTTCCCGGCGAATTCTTGGCCAGCTCATAGGCTTCCCGGAGCGAGGATACCTTTACCACATTGTTGCCGTAAAAATTCGACTCAATGATGGTGCGGGTCTTGCTGAAATAGCTGCTTCCGGCACCAATCTCGCTTCTCGGAAAATTTGCTTGTGTAGACATAAGATTAACCTCCCAAATTCCTGTTCTCTTTGTCCATTTTCCCACGATTTTGCGGGGATGTCAACTTGTTCTCCGCAAAAATTCTGTCAATTATTTAACACCCAGGAAACGCTTCACAACATCCCACATCTCATCCTTCTCGCAGACCGTCCTGTGCAGCACCGGCGCCGAGCGGATGTCCTCAATGGCCTGGGGGATGGGAGTGCCGGAAAGGCGGGACAGCTCATCCACCAAGGCGAAATCTTCTGCCTGCTCGTACTTCGGATCAATGGCAGACATGACGCTGCGGGTAAACTTGTACGGGCTGGCGGTGGAGACCACCAGCATGGGGGCCTGGTCCCCGGTCTGGGCCCGATAGTCCTTGGCCACATGGGCTGCCACCGCCGTGTGGGTGTCCATGATATAGCCGGAGGCTTTGTAAACCTGGCGGATGGCCTCCGCCGTCCCGGCCTCGTCCGTGAAATCCCCGTAGAAATCCTGCAGCCGCTGCCGCATCTCTTCCGGAAGCGTGTAGGCCCCGGTGCGGCTCAGCTGTTCCATGAAGGAGGCATTCTGCCTGGGATCCTCCCCTGCCACCTTGTAGATCAGACGCTCCAGGTTGCTGGAGATCAGGATATCCATGGAGGGGGAGCTGGTGAGGATAAATTCCCGGTTCCGGTCGTAGGTGCCGGTGCGGAAAAAGTCAAACAGCACCTTGTTCTCATTGGAGGCACAGACCAGCCTGCCGATGGGAGCACCCATGGACTTGGCATAATAGGCCGCCAGAATGTTGCCGAAGTTGCCGGTGGGCACCGTCACGTTCAGCAGCTCTCCTGGCTGCAGCTCTCCCCGCTTTTGCAGTTGTGCGCAGGCATACACGTAGTACACCACCTGGGGTACCAGCCGGCCGATGTTAATGGAATTTGCGGAGGAGAACTGGAAGCCCGCCGCATCCAGCTCCTGCTCCAGCTGCCGGTCGCCGAACAGGGCCTTGACGCCGCTCTGGGCGTCGTCAAAATTCCCGTGGATTCCCACCACCATGGTATTGGCGCCCTTCTGGGTTACCATCTGCTTCTCCTGAATGGGACTGACGCCGTCCTTGGGGTAGAATACCACAATCCGGGTCCCCTCTACGTCCGAAAAGCCGGCCAGCGCCGCTTTCCCTGTGTCCCCGGAGGTGGCAGTGAGGATTACAATCTCATTCTTTACCCCGTTCTTCCGGGCGGAAACCGTCATCAGGTGGGGCAGGATGGAGAGGGCCATGTCCTTGAAGGCAATGGTGGCACCGTGGAACAGCTCCAGATAGCAAAGGTCCTCCACCTTCCGCAGCGGGGCGATCTCCGGTGTGTCAAACTTGCTGTCGTACGCCCGGGCAATGCAGGTTTTCAGTTCCTCCTCGGTGAAGTCCGTCAGGAACTGCTTCATCACCGCGTAGGCCGTCTCCGGGTAGCTCATCTCCGCCAGCTCCTCCATGGTGCAGTCCAGCTGCGGGATGGATTCCGGCACATAGAGGCCGCCGTCCCGGGCCAGCCCCTGCAAAATGGCCTGGCTGGCCGTCACCGGCTCCCCGGCGCCGCGGGTGCTCCTATAATACAACTGATTCATCCGAATCCTCCTTCACAGGAAATGGGCTGCTGCACAAAGCGCTTACAGCAGCCCATCTCTATTTTCTGTTCTATCTGCGCAGGCCGATCAGTTGTCGATCAGCTTACCCTCCTCGTTCCAGCTGTACAGCTTCCGCAGCTGTTCGCCGATCTTCTCCGCCGGATGCTCCGCCTGCTGCTTGCGCATAGCCATAAAGTGGGCGCAGCCGCTCTGGTTCTCCAGCAGCCAGTCTTTGGCAAAGGTGCCGTCCTGAATGTCGGCAAGGATTTTCTTCATAGCCTTCTTGGTGTCCTCGGTGACAATCTTCGGGCCAGTGATGTAATCGCCGTACTCAGCGGTGTTGGAGATGGAATACCGCATACCGGCGAAGCCGCTCTGGTAGATCAGGTCCACAATCAGCTTCATCTCATGGATGCACTCGAAGTAGGCGTTCTCCGGAGCATAGCCAGCCTCCACCAGGGTCTCATAACCGGCCTTCATCAGTGCGCACACGCCGCCGCACAGAACTGCCTGCTCGCCGAACAGGTCGGTCTCGGTTTCCACCTTGAAGGTGGTCTCCAGCACACCGGCTCTGGCCCCGCCCAGGGCACCCGCATATGCCAATGCCTTATCCAAGGCTTTGCCAGTGTAGTCCTGTTCCACTGCCACCAGGCAAGGGGTTCCCCGTCCGATCTGGTACTCGCTGCGGACGGTGTGGCCCGGCGCCTTAGGAGCGATCATGGTCACATCTACGTTCTTGGGAGGTACAATCTGGCCAAAGTGGATGGCAAAACCATGGGCAAACATCAGCATGTTGCCCTCCTCCAGATTCGGCTCAATGGACTCCTTGTACAGCTTGGCCTGCTTCTCATCATTGATCAGGATCATAATGATGTCCGCCATCTTGGCCGCCTCTGCCGCCGTATATACCGGAAGGCCCTGCTTCTCTGCCTTCGCCCAGGATTTGCTGCCCTCGTACAGGCCCACCACCACATCGCATCCGGACTCTTTCAGGTTCAGCGCATGGGCATGTCCCTGGCTGCCGTAGCCGATGATGGCAATCTTCTTCCCTTCCAGAAGGGAAAGATTGCAGTCTTCCTGATAATAAATCTTTGCCATAATGCTACCTCCATATCTATTTGATAAATTTAATGGCTGTCATTCTTTTGTGCCTCTGGCGAGCCCGCTAATCCCAGTCCTGGCCACCTGCAGCACCCGGAACTTCTCCAAAAGCCGGAGAAAAGCCTCCAGCTTGTTCTCATTTCCGGTAAGCTCCACAATCATAGAGCTGTCTGCTACATCCACAATTTTAGCACGGAATATATCGGCGATCGCCAGCACCTGCTGCCGCTCCTCTGGCCCGGCCTGCACCTTTACCAGCACCAGCTCCCGGCACACAGAGGACTCCGGCGCCAACTCCACCACATCCACCACATCTACCAGCTTCTTCAGCTGCTTCCGCAGCTGCTCCAAGGAATCCTCCTCCCCACTGGAGACAATGGTCATACGGGAAAAAGAAGGATTTTTGGTTTCCCCCACCGTCAGGCTGTCAATATTGTACCCGCGGCGGCTGAAAAGCCCTGCCACCCGGCTCAGGACCCCGGAGGAATTTTCCACCAATACCGAAAGTACTATTTTTTTCTCCATTGCATCCCCCTCTTTCCACTTCAACAAATCAACGCTTTACATTTTATCACGACTTTCCGCAGATGTCTACCATGTTTTTGTACTCCTCCGGCAGGTTTTTTACCGTTTTCGCCAAATTCCTCTTTCCTTTCGCCGCCCAATGTCGTATAATATGGATACTACACACATAAATCAGGAGCTTTATCTATGAACATCGGAAAAAATCTGAAAAGCGCGCGGCTGCATGCCGGTTATACACTGGAGGAAGCGGCCCGCCTCACCCATGTGCACAAAAGCACCCTCCACCGGTATGAAAGCGATGAGATCAAAAACATTCCCTTGGCAAAGCTGCGCTTGCTGGCAGGCATCTATCGCACAGACCTGGGCAGCCTCCTGGGATTTCCAGAGCCGGAACAGGAATCCGGCGGGTTCCCGCGCCGTATGCTGGCTTACGCGGAGCGGAAAAGCCTGCCCTCCGAACAGCATATCCTGGACAAGTACCGGCGTCTGGATACCCATAGCAAGCACCTGATCAATCTGATGCTGGACATCCAGTTTATCCGTGAGAAGGCTGGCCTCCCCTGACTGCCCTTACTTTATGCCATAGGGGACTCTGTTTCCTATGGCATAAAGTACGCTTCTTTAAAAGCACTCCTTCCGGCGCTGGGTCCGCAGCTGCTTGCGTTTTTCTGCGCCTTCCCATTCAGCCTTCTGCACCTCTGTCTCCAGGATCAGGTCCGGCACCTCAATGGGCTTGCCGTCCCGGTCTATAGCCACCTCCACCAGATAAGCCCGGTTGATGACCCGGCGGGTACCATCCAGATCCTCCACATAGCTGTCCACGCGCACTTCCATGGAAGAACGGCCCACATGGGTGATCTTGCCCACCAGCACCACCACTTGCTCCATATACGCAGGGCCTTTAAACTGCAGATTGTCCACTGCCGCAGTGGTAATCAGGCTATTGGCGTGGCGCCGGGCCACAATGCCGGCCACCTCGTCAATCCACATCATCAGCTGGCCGCCGAACAGCCTTCCGTAATGGTTCAGGTGCCCTGGGGTCAAAAGATACTGCTGTTCCGTCAGGGAATCTTCCACTTTCTTTGCTGGTCTCATTCTGTCTCCTCCGTTACCAGTCCATCCTCCGCAATTTCCACACCGCCAAAGGAAATACTCTCCATATAGCCGTTCATTTCTTTCCGCTCCTCCGGCTCCGTGATCAGCTGGGTAAAGCAATCTTCCTGCAGGCAGGGCAGGAACCGCATATCCGCTTCCGTAGTCTCGGGATCAATGGTAAACTCCAGCACACAGGTCTCCCGCTCCTTGCTGTTGAACCAGAAATTCCCCAGGCTGTAGAGAATGGGTTTTCCGTTATAGTATTCAAATCCCTGGAGCACATGGGGATGGTTTCCCACCACCGCATCCGCTCCGGCGTCTATGTATGCCTGGGCCAGCTCCCGCTGCTCCGGGTCAATCTCGGTGGTCATCTCCGTCCCCCAGTGGACATAGACAAACACAAAGTCGCTGTTGGCCTCCGCCTCCTCAATGGCTTCCAGGCACGCAGCCGGGTCAATGGTGCTGAACACGCCGGCGGCATCCTCCGTGGCCGCCCGGGTCATGCCGTACTCTCGGTCCCCCACTTTCTCCACCGCAGTGGCCGCCACAATGGCTATGGTGCAGCCATCCTGGGTAAAATAGAAGGGCTCACTAGCCTCCTCCAGGTTGGCGCCGGCGCCCACGGTGGCAATACCGGCACCCTGAAGCGTGTCCAGAGTATCCATCAGAGCATCCTCTCCCCAGTCAAAGGCATGGTTGTTAGCCAGGCCTGCCACATCCACTCCCAGAGTATTCAGCACGGAAACCCTCTCCGGGTTGGCCCGGAAGGTCCAGTCCTTCCCCTCCACCGGCGTCCCCCGATTGCTATAGGTAAACTCGTTGTTGAGCATGAACAGATCCGCATCCTGCATCAGCTCCAGCAGGTCCTCTGAAAAACATTCCCGGATATCTCCCCTGGCATCCAGGGCGTAGGTGATGGCCATATCCTCCGCCAGGCAAAAGTCTCCGGCAAACCGGATAACCAGCGGTTCCCCAGTTCCAGCTTCCTCCGTCTCCTCCATTGTCCCGCTGCCTGGCAGCGGAATCTGTTGAACCAGCTGCGATTCTTCTTCCGCTGTCTCAGCAACCTGCTCCGTTGCCCCTGCTGTCCCCGCTGTCTCCCCAATACCAGAGGCCACCGGGGCTCCGGTCTCTGCGGTACCACAGGAAGCCGCCAAACAGAACGCTGCCAACAATACCGCTCCCACTTTTTTTGCTCGCATAGATTCTCCCCCTATCCTTTTTGCAGATCGAAAGGTATTTTTCCCAGTATACTATACTTTCCGGCTAGAGACAAGTGGCTGCCCCGGCGCGGGATATTTTGTTCCGCCGGAAACGGCGTTCCCGGCGGAACAAAAAACCCCGGAAAGCACGCAAATCCGCACCTTCCAGGGTTTTCCACGTTTTCTTGGGGAGTGGAGACAACAGGACTCGAACCTGACATTCCGGTTTCAAATCACACGTATTTGCGTCATTTCTAAAATACGTGT